>NZ_JBEZDT010000039.1:0-92332 GCF_040648455.1 Catellatospora sp. NPDC049133 | reverse complement strand
CTGGCCAACGCCCCGATCTCGGGCGCGTGGTTCCCGGCCCAGTTCGCCGAGCTGATGGCCAACGCCTACCCGCCGCTCTCCTGACCGACGGCTGAGTACCTGAGTACAAGGAAGGGCACCTTCTCAACGCTCCGCGTTGCAGAAGGTGCCCTTCCCCACTTTCCAAGCCGGTGTTCGCCGGTCAGCCGCCCTGTCCTGACGGCTGCGAGCCGCCCGACCAGCCACCGCCGCGGCCCGGCCGGCCGTCGCCGCTGTTCCCGCCGTCGGATCCGCTGTCGCCGGAGCCGGTGTCGCCACCACCGTCGGAGCCGTTGTCACCGCCGGAACCGTTGTCGTTCCCGCTGTCGCCGTTGTGGCCGCCGTTGTCACCGCCGTTGTCGTTGTTGTCGCCGCGGCCCGGCCGATCGTCGCCGTTGTCGTGCGAGTTGTCACCGTTGCCGTCGTGGGACTCGTCCCGCGGCTTCGCCGGCTCCGTGGGCTGCGGCTCGGGCGAGAACGCCGACGCGCGCTGCGGGGCGGGGAAGTCCTTGACCTCCAGCCCCGCCGACCCGGTGGCCAGCGTCGACCCGACGGCCCGGTACACCTTCGACAGCACCGCCGCGCCGACCGCGTCGGTGGGCGTGTCCGGGTTCGCCGCGATGGCGGCCGCGGCCAGCTGCGGGGTGTACGCGACGAACGACTCGGTCATGTTGTCCGTCGAGCTGCCCGTCTTGCCGGCCACCGCGCGCCCGCCGAGCAGGTCCGACACCGCCGTGGCGGTGCCGCCGTCGCAGCGGCCGAACGCGCCGGACTGCCCGACCGGGCAGCGTGCCGCGTCGGTGGCCGCCCATGCGATCTCCGGGCTGACCGCCGGCCCGCACGCGGGGTTCGCCACGTCGAGCTGCTTGCCGGTGCCGTCGGTGACCGTGGTGACGGGCAGCGGCGAGCAGTACACGCCGTCGGCGGCCAGGGTCGCGTACGCGTTGGCCAGGTCCAGCGGCGTGGTCAGCGAGACGCCCAGCACGAACGAGCCCCAGCCCGCGGCGTCGGTGGCCGCGTGCGAGGCGTTGTCCGGATGCCGGAATCTGATGCCCAGCCGCTGCGCCATCTCGATCGTCTTGTCCGCGCCGACCTGCTGCTCCAGCCAGACGAAGTAGGTGTTCACCGAGCGGCCGAAGCCGGTCCACATGTCCCTCTTGCCGTCCATCCAGGCCGGGTTGGCGTTGCGCGGGCACCAGTACCCGTCGCAGCTGGCCGGGCCGGTCGCCTCGGGCCAGGTGGTGGTGAGCTTGGTCGGCGCGTCGAAGCTCGTGTCCAGGGTCTTGCCGGCCTCCAGCGCGGCCAGCATGGTGAACATCTTGAAGGTCGATCCGGCCTGGTAGCCGTGGATGCCGGTGCCGCCCGCGACGAGCTGGTTCATGGTGTTGCCCGCGCCGGTCGCCGCGCTGTAGCGGCGGTTGACCGCGAGCGCCAGCACCTTGCCGGTGCCGGGCTCGACGACGGCCATCGGCAGGGCGCGCTTGTCCGCGTACCCGTACACCTTGGTCACCTGGGCCTGGGCCGCGTTCTGGAGCTTCGGGTCGAGCGTGGTGACGATGCGGTAGCCGCCCTGGCGCAGCGCCTGCTCCCGGTCTTCGGCGGTGTCGCCGAACGTGTCCTGGTCGCGCCACCAGCTGCGGAAGTAGTCGCAGAAGAAGCCCCAGCCCTGCCGGGACGCGGTGCAGTCGTTGGGGTTCGCGCCGCGCTTGACCACCGGCGTGTCGGCCTTGGCGGTCTCGGCCTGCGCGGCGGTGATGGCGCCGGTGCCGGTCATCGCGGTCAGCACGTAGTCGCGGCGGGACAGGGCGCGCTCGATGCCGCCGTTGAGCGGGCTGTCCGCCTCGGGCGACTGGAGCAGGCCGGCCAGCAGCGACGCCTCGCTCAGGGTCAGCTGCGCGGGGTCCTTGGAGAAGTAGGTGTGGGCGGCGGCGTAGATGCCGTACGCGCCGGAGCCGAAGTAGGCGATGTTCAGGTAGCGCTCGAGGATCTGCTCCTTGCTCAGCTCCTTCTCCACCGCCAGGGCGTACCGGGCCTCGCGGATCTTGCGGGCGGGGGTCTGCTCGGTGGCCTCGGCGCGCTGCTCGGTGGACAGCGACGGATCGCTCTTGAGCACGTTGCGCACGTACTGCATGGTCAGCGTCGACGCGCCCTGGGAGACACCGCCGCTGGCCCCGTTGGCGACCACGGCGCGCAGCACGCCCTTGAGGTCCACCCCGTGGTGGGAGTAGAAGCGAGCGTCCTCGGCGGCGACCACGGCCTGCGGCACGACGGGGGCGACCTCGGCCAGCGTCACGTCGCGGCGGTTCTCGTCGTAGAAGGTGGTGACGACGGTCTTGCCGTCGTTGGCGTACAGGTAGCTGGCCTGCGCCGTGGTGGGGTGCTTGAGCACCTCGGGGAGCGTGTCGTAGGCGGGCGCGGACTTCTCCACCGCCCAGTTGGCCAGCGCGGCCGCGGGCATCGCACCGGCGGCGACCACGGCTCCCGCGACCACGGCGAGCAGCGTGAGTCGGGTCATCCGGTTGAGCGGCGGCATCGCGGCACCTTCGGGGGAGGGGGCGGGGATGCTCAAGACTGCCCGGAGATCTCCGATGTGCCAGGATTTGTGGCGTGCATCTCATCTGAAATGGGCATATGTCGACCGGGTATGCGGTCTTCCTGTTCATGGGCTCGTTCGGGTGACCCGGAAAACAGAGTGGCGCTACCCGAAATATCGTTGCGATGCGTATAGTTGAACCGTCACGTAAACAGCTTCGCGCTACGTCTACCGGAGGGCAACCGACATGACCACGCTGAACACCCGCACCTGGAACGGCCTGACCATCCCCGCCGCCGGCACCTACGCCATCGACGCCGCGCACACGCGCGTCGGCTTCGTGATCCGGCACATGGTGGTGAGCAAGGTCCGCGGCTCGTTCAAGGACGTCGCCGGTGAGATCGTCGTGGCCGAGGACCCGCTGGCCTCGTCGGTCACCGCCGTGATCCAGGCGGCCAGCATCGACACCGGTGTCGCCGACCGCGACAACCACCTGCGCACCGGCGACTTCCTCGAGATCGAGAAGTACCCGGAGCTGAGCTTCCGCAGCACCGGCCTGCGGGCCGTGTCGGGCGACGAGTTCACCCTCGTCGGCGAGCTCACCATCAAGGACGTCACCAAGACGGTCGAGCTCGCGCTCGAGTTCGGCGGCGTGGCCAAGAACCCGTGGGGCCAGGAGGTCCTCGGCTTCACCGCCACCACCGAGATCGACCGCGAGGAGTTCAACGTGACCTGGAACCAGCCGCTGGAGACCGGTGGCGTCCTGCTCGGCAAGACCCTCAAGATCGAGATTGAGGGCGAGGCCACCCGCCAGGCCTGAGCCTGACGGGCTCCGCGCGGTCGCGACCTACGGTCCGTCGACGCCCCGCCCCGGTGGTGCTTGGGGGAGTGCCCCGGGAACACGCGGGAGGCGTCCGGACCGGTCGCGGCCGCGATGTGCCGGGCGTACGCGTGGCCGCGCGGCACGCCCGGCGATCGGGGAACCCGCCGCTGCCTTCCGTCTCCTCGGGGCAGGTGGGTTCCCCGGCATCCCTGCGGCAGGGGCGGTCCCGTTCGGGCCGCCCCTGCCGGCATGAGCGGGCTCGCGCGGCCGGGTGGCTGGACCGCGCCACCGTCGCAGATGCCAGGGGTAGATTCGCCCCATGACCGCATTTCGGATCGGTGAAGCGGCGGAGCTGCTGGGCGTCAGTGCGGACACGGTGCGGCGGCTGGTCGACTCGGGCCGGCTGCGGGCGCACCGCGACGAGCACGACCACCGGATGGTGGCCGGGGAGGACCTGGCGGCGTACGCCCGCACCCAGGCCGACGACCCCGACGGCCGCGCCGACCGATCCTCGGCCCGCAACCGGATGCGCGGCATCGTCACCGCCATCGTCAAGGACACCGTGATGGCCCAGGTCGACATCCAGGCCGGCCCCTACCGGGTGGTGTCGCTGATGAGCCGCGAGGCCGTCGAGGAACTCGGCCTCGACGTGGGCAGCGTCGCCGTGGCCGTCATCAAGTCCACCAACGTGGTGGTCGAGCGTGACTGACCCGCGGCCCGCCCGTCCCGTGGCCGTCCGGCGCCCCCGCCGCATGATCATCCGACGTGCCGGGCAACCGGGCGAATGGCCTGCCAAGATTCGCACACCTGCCCGGCAAGTCGAGCGATCATGAGCACGGTGCGCCCGCGTGGGGCGGGTCTCACGGTCGGCGGGTGGCCGGCGGGGCGGCCGCTGCTATCCGCGCACCTGGTCGTCGACCGGCCCGGGTTCCGTCTCGACGTCACGCTGTCGGTGTCTCCGGGCGAGGTCGTGGCGCTGCTCGGACCCAACGGCGCCGGCAAGACCACGGCACTGCGCGCGCTGGCTGGACTGCTGCCGCTGTACGCCGGGCGGCTGCGCCTGGGCGAGGAGGTCCTCGACGACCCCGCCGCGGGTGTCTTCGTGCCGCCCGAGCACCGGCGGGTCGGCGTGGTGTTCCAGGACTACCTGCTCTTCCCGCACCTGTCCGCGCTGGACAACGTCGCGTTCGGCCCGCAGGCGCGGGGAGCCTCGCGCCGCGTGGCGCGGGCCGAGGCGGCCCGCTGGCTGGAGCGCGTCGAGCTGACCGGGCTGGCCCGGCAGCGGCCCCGGCAGCTGTCGGGCGGGCAGGCCCAGCGGGTGGCCCTGGCCCGCGCCATGGCCGTCGGCCCCGACCTGCTGCTGCTGGACGAGCCGCTGGCCGCGCTGGACGCGCGTACCCGGATGGAGACCCGGGCCCGGCTGCACCACGACCTGCGGGCGCACGAGGGCGCGACACTGCTGGTCACCCACGATCCGCTGGACGCGCTGGTGCTCGCCGACCGGCTCGTCATCGTCGAGGACGGCCGGATCGTTCAGGAGGGCGACGCCGCCGCCGTCACCGCTCGCCCGCGCACCGAGTACGTTGCCCGGCTGGTCGGGCTGAACCTGTACCGCGGCCGGGCCGACGGGCACGCCGTCACGCTGCCCGGCGGGTTCACCATGGTCGCCGACGACGAGGTGCACGGCGACGCCTTCCTCGCCTTCCCGCCCTCGGCGGTGGCCCTGCACCCGCGGCAGCCCGCGGGCAGCGCGCGCAACACGTGGGCGGCGACCGTGGTCGGAGTGCTGCCGCACGGCGACCACCTGCGGGTGGAGCTGGGCGGCCCGATCCAGGCCGCCGCCGAGATCACCCCGGCGTCGGCCGCGCAGCTCGGCCTGCTGCCCGGCAGCGAGATCTGGGCCGCGGTGAAGGCCACCGAGACGCGCGCTTACCCGTACTGACCCACCGCCGAGCCGCGGTTGCGGGGAAGATCGCTGTCTGCGGTCCAAAAGTGCGGCCTGACCTCACTTCTCGTCCGCAAACAGCGATCTTCCCGAGGACCACCGTCAAGAAGGGCACCTTCCTCTACCTATGGCGATGTGAAGGTGCCCTTCCTTCGGTCAGAGACGGGCGACGTAGGTGGGGGACGGGTGGCGGGTGATGGCGGCGATCACGCCGGCGTCGCGGACGTCCTGCTCGATGCGGGTGAAGGCGTCGTCCTCGGGGGCGGTCAGGGAACGCAGGGGAGTGCGCATGGAGACCTTGGCCTCGGACTTGGCCCGGCGCACGGCCTCGATCGCGGCCGTCGCGGCGGCCAGCGGGGCCGGGTCGCCCGCCAGGGCGTCCAGGTCGGACGGGGCAGGCCAGGCGGCGGTGTGGATCGAGCCGGGCTGCCACCACGACCAGGCCTCCTCGGTCACGAACGGCAGCACGGGAGCGAGCAGCCGCAGCAGCGCCGACAGCGTGGTGCGCAGGGCGAGCCGGGCCGAGTCCGCGCCCGCCGGGCCGTGCTGGCCGTACGCGCGCAGTTTCACCAGTTCCAGGTAGTCGTCGCAGAACAGCCAGAAGAAGCGCTCCACGGCGTCCAGGGCACGGCCGGCGTCGTACCCGTCAAGCGCGGCGGTCGCCTCGGCGATCACGGGCTGCAACGCGGCCAGCAGTGCGCGGTCCAGCGGCTCGGTCACCGTCGCGGCCGGGCCGGGTTCGCCGAGGCCGAGCACGAAACGGGTCGCGTTGAGGATCTTCATGGCGAGCCGCCGGCCCACCCGCATCTGGCCGGTGTCGAAGGCCGTGTCTGCGCCCGGCCGGGCCGCGGCGGCCCAGTAGCGCACCGCGTCCGAGCCGTGCTCGGCGAGCAGGCCCAGCGGCGTCACCACGTTGCCCACCGACTTCGACATCTTCTTGCGGTCCGGGTCCAGGATCCAGCCCGCGATGGCCGCGTTGCGCCAGGGCAGCGCGTCGTGCTCGGTGTGCCCGCGCAGCACCGTGGCGAACAGCCAGGTACGGATGATCTCGTGGGACTGCGGGCGCAGGTCCATCGGGAACACCCGGGCGAACAGGTCGTCGTCGAAGCCCCAGCCGCCCGCGATCTGCGGCGTCAGCGACGAGGTGGCCCAGGTGTCCATCACGTCGGGGTCGGCCGTGAAACCACCGGGGCGGCCGCGCTGGTCCTCGGCGTACCCGGGCGGGGTGTCCGAGCTGGGGTCGACCGGCAGCGCCTGCTCGGCGGGCGTGATCGGCCTGTCGTGCTCGGGCAGGCCGTCGGCGTCCAGCGGGTACCACACCGGGATCGGCACGCCGAAGAAGCGCTGCCGGCTGATCAGCCAGTCCCCGGCCAGCCCGGCCACCCAGTGCTCGTACCGGGTGCGCATGTGCGCGGGGTGCCAGGTCAGCTCCCGGCCGCGCGCGTGCAGCCGGTCGCGCAGCGCCTCGTCGCGGCCGCCGTTGCGGATGTACCACTGCCGGGTGGACACGATCTCCAAGGGTTTGTCGCCGCGCTCGTAGAACTTCACCGGGTGCGTGATCGGCTCCGGGTCGCCGAGCAGCTCTCCGCTGTCGCGCAGCAGCGCGGTGATGCGCTCCCGTCCGGTGTGCACCGTCGCCCCGGCCAACCCGGCGTAGGCGGCCCTGCCGGCCTCGGACAGGCCGTCGGGCGCGTCGGGCAGGAAACGGCCGTCGAAGCCGAGCACGGGCCGTGTGGGCAGGTCCAGCTCGCGCCACCAGATCACGTCGGTGGTGTCGCCGAACGTGCACACCATCGCGATGCCGGTGCCCTTGGCCGGGTCGGCCAGCCGGTGCGCCAGCACCGGCACCCGCGCGCCGAACAGCGGTGAGCGCACCGTGCTCCCGAACAGCGGGCGGTAGCGCTCGTCGTCCGGGTGCGCCACCAGTGCCACGCAGGCGGGCAGCAGCTCAGGGCGCGTCGTGGCCACCGTGATCGGCCCCGCCGCGGCGTCGTCGCGGTGGAACACCAGCCTGTGGTACGCCCCCGGGCGGTTCCGGTCCTCCAGTTCGGCCTGCGCCACCGCGGTCCGGAACGTGGTGTCCCACAGTGTCGGGGCCTGCGCCGGATACGCGTCCCCCCGGTGCAGCGCGCGCAGGAAGGCCCGCTGCGACACGGCGCGGGCCCGCGTCCCGATCGTCGTGTACAGCAGCGACCAGTCCACCGACAGGCCCACCAGCCGCCACACCCGCTCGAACGCCTCCTCGTCCTGCGCGGTCAGCCGCTCGCACAGCTCGATGAAGTTGCGCCGCGACACCGGCACCTGGCTCTTGCCCGGCAACTCCTGCGGCGTGAACCCCGGGTCGTACGGCAGCGACGGGTCGCAGCGCACCCCGAAGAACTGCTGCACCCGACGTTCGGTGGGCAGCCCGTTGTCGTCCCAGCCCATCGGATAGAACACGGCCTTGCCGCGCATGCGCTGGAAACGCGCGATGACATCGGTCTGGGTGTACGAGAACACGTGCCCCAGGTGCAGTTCGCCGCTGGCGGTCGGGGGCGGGGTGTCGATGGCGAACACGCGCTCACGCGGCGCGGCACGGTCGAAGCGGTACACGCGCTCGGATTCCCAGCGCTGTGCCCACTTGTCGGGCAGACCGTCGATGGTCGGCTTGTCCGGAAGGTTCATGACCTCACCTCGGTGGGATGAGCGCCCCGAACGCGAGAGAGGTTGGGTGACCACCGCGCGCCCTGGGGCGCGGCGATCGAAGAGACTACGCGCGGCCCGAGTCGGCTACGCGTACGACGAACGACGTGAAGAGCGCGTGGGTCATGGCTCCTCCTTCGACGTCGCTCGTTTGTGCCGATGGTAACCGGTCGGCCCGATCTCTGCTGCCCCGTCCACCCCCGGCGGACAAGGCCTGGCTGTGGGGATGAGCGCGGATCGGCCGTTGTGGCGGTTGTCCACGGGTGGGGCGGTTGTTACGGTCCGTTCTCGCTGGTCGCGGCTCGGCGACCGGCCCACCCTGACAAGAAGGACACCTCTGTGACCACGACGACGGCGACCGCCAGCAAGTCCTGGCTCGTCACCCTGCTGCTCTGCTTCTTCCTCGGCGCCCTGGGCGTGCACCGCTTCTACGTCGGCAAGATCGGCACGGGCATCCTGATGCTGATCACCTTCGGCGGCCTGGGCCTGTGGGTGCTGATCGACTTCATCATGATTCTGATCGGCAAGTTCTCGGACAAGCAGGGCAACGCGCTCGCCAAGTGAGCCAACCCGCGCCCGCGTGCTGACGCGGGCGACCGGCGGCCCCTCGCGCCCGTTCGGCGCGGGGGGCCGCCGCTGTATCCTGATTCTCTTGTGACCACCTCTGACCTGGCCGGCGCCCTCGAAGGCACGCTCGACGACGGCCGCCACATGACGCGCATCACCACGTTCTACCCCCGCCGCGGGCGGGTGAGCGGACGGCACGAAGACGCGCTGACCAGGCTGTGGCCCACCTACGGCGTCGACATCGCCGCGCCGTACCCCCCGCTGGACACCGCGGCCCTGTTCGGCCGTGACGCGCCGCTGGTGCTGGAGATCGGCTCCGGGATGGGCGACGCCACCGTCGCCATGGCCGCGGCCGACCCGGGCCGCGACTACCTGGCCGTCGAGGTGTTCCCGCCCGGCCTGGGCAACCTGCTGGCCGTCGTCGAGGAGCGCGGGCTGCCCAACGTGCGGGTCGCCCAGGGCGACGCGCTGCACCTGCTGCGGCACATGATCGCTCCGGACAGCCTGGCCGCCGTGCACGTCTACTTCCCTGACCCGTGGCCCAAGGCGCGCCACCACAAGCGGCGGCTGATCCAGCCGGACAACGTGGCGCTGCTGCGCTCGCGACTGGCCGTCGGCGGGGTGCTGCACTGCGCCACCGACTGGGCCGACTACGCCGAGCAGATGGCCGAGGTCCTGGACGCCGCCGACGGCCTGGCCAACCTGCACGACGGCTTCGCTCCCCGCCCCGCCCACCGCCCCGTCACCAAGTTCGAGCAGCGGGGCATAGCCGCCGGCCGCCAGATCTTCGACCTCCTCTACATCCGCACCCCCTGACCACCTGTTCAGGTGTGGAGGTAAGTTTCGTCGTCTAGTTGTTACTTGTAGATTCTCGACGGGATCGATATATCTTCATTAATGTGTGGCCACCAGACTCCTCTTACCCCGGAGGCCTTCATGGTGGCTACCGCCACACCCCTGTTGCGCCGGGCGGCGGCGTTCGCGGGCGGCGTCGCGCTGACCCTCGGTGCGCTGCTGTCCGTGCCCACCGCCGCGCAGGCGAGCACCGACTACGGTCCGGCGGCCTGGGTGCCCGCGAGCACCAGCAACTACACCAACGCCAGCCGCGAATCCGACTACAACATCAACTACGTGGTCATCCACACGATCCAGGGTTCGTACACCAGCGCCATCAACTGGTTCCAGAACCCGTCCGCGCAGGTCAGCGCCCACTATGTGGTGTCCAAGGGCGGTGCGGTCACCCAGATGGTGCGCGAGGCCGACGTCGCCTGGCACGCGGGCAACTGGACCTACAACACGCAGTCCATCGGCATCGAGCACGAGGGCTACGTGGAGCAGGACGGCTGGTACACCGAGGCCATGTACCAGGCGTCGGCAGCCATCGTGCGCAGCGTGACCAGCAAGTACGGCATCCCGCGGGACCGGGCCCACATCATCGGCCACAACGAGGTCCCCGGCGCGACCCACACCGACCCGGGTTCGCGCTGGAACTGGTCGTACTTCATGTCGCTGGTCAACGGCACGACGCCCCCGCCGTCGTGGACGTCGACCGTGGACAACACGACCGCGGGCCGGTTCACCGCCTCGGCCAACTGGGGCACCTCGACGTACTCGTCCCAGCGCTACGGTGCGGACTACCGGTTCGCCAACCCGGAGGCCGTCTCCGACGCCGCCTGGTACAAGTTCAACATCCCGGCGACGGCGAGCTACCGGGTCGAGGTCTGGTATCCGGCCAACGCCGGCTACAACGCGACCACGCCGTACGTCATCGCCACCACCGGCGGCAACGTGTCGGTGCACGTCAACCAGCAGGGCAGTGGCGGCGTCTGGGTGAACCTGGGCACCTTCAGCCTCGCCGGGGGCGACTACAACGCCGTCGGTGTGAGCCGGTGGAGCGGCGGAGCCGGGTACGTCATCGCCGACGCGGTGAAGCTCACCCGCGTCTGATCCACACCGCCGACCGCAGCCGTGCCCGTGCCGCCCAGGCGGCACGGGCACGGCTGCGGCGCGTCCGCACCCGTTGCGCGGATGCGGATCATCGTGCGGCCTGCTAGGCTCCTGCGCATGTACATCTGAGCGTGATCCCACGCCCGCGTCGGTGATCCCGGCGCCGCGAGCGTGCCGCGCCGGCCCACGGGCCCGCGCCGTCTGATCCGTCTTTCCCCACGCCCCTGCCCGTTCCGGCAGCCGTCGGCGTGCCCGCATCCGTAGGAGACATTCATGCGTGAAGATCACAGCTCGGAGAACCCCGCCGCGGACGAGACCGCGGAAGAGGTCGAGCAGCAGCCCATGAACCGCGCCGAGCGCCGCGCCAAGGGCAAGAAGTCCCAGCAGCAGGCGTTCGGCAAGCAGGCGGTGACGCCCAAGTCGAGCCAGGGCCACGGTCCTCGGCTGTGGGCCAACCGCCGCGCCGGCTGACCAGCAGCTCCACGATCCGCCGATCCCGGCCGCACCAGCGCGCCGGGGTCGGCGGATCTTCTTTGTCGGTGCCCCTGAATACACTCCCGCGGCATGACGATGCAGACCATTGTGGACCGTGTCGCCGAGGCGGGTGGCGGATGTCCGGCCTGGTGACGTACACCGAACTGCTCGACCGGGTGGAGCGCCTGGCCGCCGGCGGCGAGTTCGACGAGGCCGCCTCGGCGCTGGTGGCGCTGCGGCGTTCCGGCGGCGCGGCGGGCGTCGACGGGATGCGGCCGCTGCTGGACCTGGCGGCAGGGCTGCCCCCGGCACAGCTCACGGCACTGCTGCAGGCGCTGCTGCGGCACCGGCGCGACGATCGCGGCTGGCACGTCGACAGCGTGATCGGGGCGCTGTGCCCGCTGCTGCCCGGCGAGCTGCCCCCGGAGCTGGTCGCCGAACTGCTGACCTTCGCCGAGGACAGCTCCTACGACATACCGGTGATGACCCTGGCCAAACTGGTCGCGCTGCACCTGCGGCACGCCCCGCTGCCGCCCGCGGTGCTGGCCACCATGGAGCGCCGCAAGCGGGAGAGCCTGTGGCTGCGGGAGCTGGCGGCCACGGCGGCGGCCCGCTCGGCGCGGTGACCGCTGCTCGTGGCAGTGATCAGGGGCGGGCCGCGGGGGACCGCCCCCGATCGGTGCACACCGGGGGCGCCATCACGGTCTGGTCGGCGCTGTACGCCAGCGTGACCGTGACGCAGTAGTCCCGGCTCGGGTCGAAGCCGGGCAGGGTGACCGTCTCCGTCCCGGCGGGCAGCGACTGCAGCGCGCGCATCGGCTGCCCGGCGGGCGCGGCCGACAGCACCACCGCCGCGGTCGCCCCGTCGGGGTAGGACCAGGTGATGCGCAGCCGCGTGCCCAGGTCGGCGACGGCCAGCCCGGTCACCGGAGGTGGCGCGGACGGGGCCGGGCCGCTCGGGGTGGCGGCGGGCGACGGCGCGGCCTCGCCCGCGTCCGGGCCGCCGGCCAGGATGAACGTGCCCACCAGCGCCACGATCGCGACGACCGCGGCGACCACGGCCAGCGCCGCGGCGCCGCCGCCCAGCCGACGCCGCGGCGGCGGTGTGACGCGCCGCGGCACCAGCAGCCCAGGCGGCGGCGTCGTGGCGATCGGGTACGCCGGGTCCACGGGCACATACGGCCTGCCCTGCCCGGGATACCGCGCGGCGATCGTCTGTCCCGCGTCGGCATCCGCCGGATGCGCCAGGCGATCATGGTCTGAGCGTCCGGACCGGCCCGCGGCCGCAGCCCCGAGGCCTCGCGGACCGGCCTGTCGCGCAGGGTTGCCGAAGCCGCTCTGGCCGGGGTCCCGCGCTGGACTGTCGAAGCCCAGCAGGTCGTCGAGACCGGTGTCGGCGTCGTCCGTGCGGTGCGGCGGCGCGCCCGGCGATCCGGAGCGCCGGACCCGGGCCTGCCGGGCCGGGTCGTCGAACCGCTCGAAGATCTCGTCGTCGGGCCACTCGTCCGGCTCGGCCGCCCGCGGCGCGGGCTGGTGGGGGCCCGGGATCAGGTCCTCGGCCTGCGGGATCAGCACCGGCAGCACGCCCGGCCCCGGATCATGGGCGCGTCCGGCCTCGTCCTCGGACGGCGCGGCGCCGCAGCGGTGCTCGCTCTGCGCGCGGGCGTGCAGCGCGGCCTGCAGCAGCCGGTGCACGTCGTCGTCGGCGGGCAATGCCGCGGCCTGTGCGCGGACCCCGGCCAGCAGGTCGTGGGCCTGGTCGAAGTCGCCGCAGTCGCGCCACATGCCCGCCAGCCGGATGGTCATGCGCAGGTTGACGGGGTGCCCGGGGCCGTGCCGGGACACGTGTGCGGCGAGCACCTCGGCCAGCTGCCTGCGGCCGTCGGCGCAGCTGCCGCGGGCGTGCTCCACGACCGCCGCGTCGGCTCGCGCGGACAGGGTGCGGTCGGCGTCCGGCCCGTCGGCGGTCGACAGGTCGCGGATCAGGTTCTGGTAGAGGTCCGCGGCGCGGTCCAGGGCACCGGTGCGGTGCAGGCACACGGCCAGCACACCGAGCGCGTGCAGGGTGCGCCGGTCCAGGTCGCCGTGCAGGGCCTGGGCGGCGGCGTGGGCGTACGCCGCCCAGCTGCGGGCCGCGTGCGGCTCGCCCAGGTGCAGCAGCACGCCCGCGTACAGCGCGGCGGTGTCCGCCTCGGCGGCGTCGGCGTGCCGCGGATCCTGGTGGGCGAGCGCGAGCTGGTCGCGCAGCAGTTGCTGGGCAGCCGGGAAGTCGAGCCGGCTCACCAGCTCGCGGGCACGCGCCAGCCGTCCCCCCTCAGGCATGGGACTCATCGTGCCCGCTTCCGCACGATCTGTGAAGCCCCGAAGGTCAACACTCCACCCCGGACGGTCCCCGGCGGCCGCCGTACCCCAAGGTCACCCGACTTGCCTGGCACCTGTGCGTATCTTGGGCCCGCATTCGCCCGTGTGCCGGGCAAGTCGAACGATCATGGTGCACATGACGCCCGGCCTGACCCGGCGGTCGTCGCGCGAAGCGGGTGCGGCAGAGCGAGGCGGCGCGCGGGCGCGCGCGGGGTTAGGGTGTGCCACCGCGTTGCGGGCCGACGGTGGAAGAGGTGTGCGGGATGGGGCGGGACGTCGCAGGTCTGACGGTGGCGGTGACCGGGGCGGCCCGGGGGATCGGTGCGGCGATCGCCGCCCGGCTGGCCGGGGCCGGAGCGAACGTCGTGCTAGGTGACCGGGACCAGGCCGCGCTGACGCGGGCCGCAGCAGAGCTGCCCGGCACGGTGGCGGTGGAGCTGGACGTCACCGATCAGGGGAGCGTGCACGCGTTCCTGGACCGGGCCGAGGAGGCGTTCGGGCCGGTGGACGTGCTGGTGAACAACGCGGGCGTGATGTGGGTCGGGCCGTACGCGCAGGAGCCCGAGCAGGCGGCCCGGCGGCAGTTCGAGGTGAACGTGCACGGCGTGCGGCACGGGTTCCTGGCTGCCGCGCCGCGCATGCGGGCCCGCGGCCGGGGCCAGATCGTCACCATCGCCTCGGCGGCGAGCCGGATCAGCCCACCCGGCGAGGCCACCTACGCCGCCACCAAACACGCGGTGTACGGCTACGCGGCCGCCGTCCGCCACGAGCTGCGCGGCACGGGTGTACAGGTCAGCCTGGTGATGCCGGCGGTCGTGGAGACCGAACTGGCCCTCGGGACCAGCCACGGCGGCGTG
The DNA here is from genome assembly GCF_040648455.1 of Catellatospora sp. NPDC049133. NCBI lineage: Bacteria > Bacillati > Actinomycetota > Actinomycetes > Micromonosporales > Micromonosporaceae > Catellatospora > Catellatospora sp. NPDC049133. Next base: position 78,125 of record NZ_JBEZDT010000039.1, on the reverse strand, counting down.
CCGCGGCTGCGTCCGGAGACGGTCGCCGCGGCCGTGGAGCGGGTGATCCGCCGTCCCCGGTTCGAGGTGTTCGTGCCCGGCCGGCTGGACCCGCTGACCCGGCTGCTGGCGCTGCTGCCGCAGTCCGGCCGGGACCTGGCCTACCGGCTGCTGGTCCCGGACCAGGTGGTGCTCGGGGATGGCGCGGCACGGGCGGCGTACCAGCGGGACGCAGGACTGTCCGAAGCGGACGGCCAATAGGGAATCCGGGTCTTGTGACCTAGGCCACACGGACATTACCCTTCGGTAACCGCGTGCCCGCGCGGTGGTTCGTGCCCCCTTATCCGCGTTTTCCGTACCCCCGGAAGGCAGGCTCCCATGCGTCTCGCGCGTCCGTCCCTCGCGCTCGCCGCTGCCCTGGCCGCGGTGCTCCTGTCGGCGAACCCGGCAGCCGCCGCGACCGGCCCCATCCCCAACTCGATGGCCAGCATGGGTGACTCGATCACCCGAGGCTTCAACGCCTGCGGCTGGTACTCCGACTGCACCGCCCGCTCGTTCAGCACCGGCAGCTACGCCTCGGTGAACAGCCAGTACCGGCGCATCCTGGCCAAGAACAGCGCCATAAACGGCCGCAACTACAACGACGCGAAGAGCGGCGCGAAGGCCGCTGACATGCCCGGCCAGGCGAACACCGTGGCGGGCCGCAACGTCGACTACGTGACCATCCTGATCGGCGCGAACGACGCCTGCACCGGGTCGGAGTCGAGCATGACCTCGGTGGCCTCGTTCCGGGCCTCCATCGACACCGCGCTGAACACCCTCAAGACCCGGCTGCCCAACGCTCGGGTCGCGCTGATCTCGATTCCGGACGTCAAGCGGCTGTGGGAGGTCGGCAAGGGCTCGTCGTCGGCCCGCAGCGCCTGGTCGCTGTTCGGCATCTGCCAGTCCCTGCTGGCCAACCCGACCTCGACGGCGCAGGCCGATGTGGACCGCCGCGACCGGGTGCGCCAGCGCGTGATCGACTTCAACGCCCAGCTCGCGCAGGCCTGCGCGGCCTACGGGGCCAACTGCGACTTCGACGACAACGCGGTGTTCAGCTACCCGTTCGCGCTGTCGCAGGTGAGCACATGGGACTACTTCCACCCGAACACGGCCGGGCAGACGGTGCTGGCCCAGATCTCGTACGCCGCCGGTGACAACTGGTGAGCTACGCCTGACCGGGGGCGCCCCGCGGGGTGGGGCGCCCCTTTCCGTGCCAGAATCGACAACACTCTTTACTGTTAATCGTCTTTAAATTAGTGTGGCATTCAAGCTCATGAGCGTATGACCGTCCCACAGCTCGCCGTCGGGCGACGTGCTCCCCGCAGCCGTCGCCCGCCGCGCGCTATCTCGAAAGGACTCCCCGCTCATGAGAAGGTCCCTGCGCGCCGGCCTCGCCACGCTGGGCGTGGCACTGCTGGCCGGCGCGATCTCCCTCGTCGCGATGCCCGCGGCCCACGCCGCGACCGCGACGTTCACCAAGGTGTCCAGTTGGGGCACCGGCTACGAGGGCAAGTTCACCGTCACGAACAACACCTCGGCCACCATCACCAGCTGGAACGTGCAGTTCGACCTGCCCTCCGGCACCACCATGGGCGTGTTCTGGGACGCCGCGGTGACCACGTCGGGCCAGCACGTGACCGCCAACAACGTGGGCTGGAACGGCACGCTGGGCCCCGGCGCGTCGACCAGCTTCGGCTTCAACGCCAACGGATCGGGCAACCCGACCAACTGCACCGTCAACGGCGCGAGCTGCGGCGGCGGCACGCCGCCGACCTCCTCGCCGCCCGCGGGCGTGCCGGGCAAGCCGGGCAACCCGTCGGTCACCTCGGCCACCAACAGCGCGATCTCGCTGAGCTGGGGCGCCTCGACCGGCACCGTCACCGGTTACCGGGTGTACGAGGGCAGCACCGTGCGCGCCACCGTCACCGGCACCTCCGCCACGCACAGCGGCCTGGGCGCGTGCACGTCGCACACGTACACGGTCAAGGCGTACAACAACAGCGGCGAGTCGGTGGCCAGCAACGCCGTCACCGGCACCACGACCGGCTGCCCGACCTCGAACTTCAAGGGCGCCGCGCCGTACTACTACGTCGGCTGGGGCAACCCGCCCGCGCCGTCCACGGTCATGAGCGCCACCGGTATCAAGTGGTTCACCATGGCGTTCATCCTGTCCGGCGGCGGCTGCACGCCGGCCTGGGACGGCAGCCGCCCGCTGACCGGCGGGGCCGACCAGTCCACCATCAACGCGATCCGGGCCGCGGGCGGCGAGGTCGTGCCGTCGATCGGCGGCTGGAGCGGCAACAAGCTCGGCCCGAACTGCTCCTCGGCCTCCGCGCTGGCGGCGGCGTACCAGCAGGTCATCAACGCGTACAACCTCAAGGCGATCGACGTCGACATCGAGAACACCGACGAGTTCGAGAACGAGGTCGTGCAGGACCGCATCCTCGGCGCGCTGAAGATCGTCAAGCAGAACAACCCCGGCATCAAGACGATCATCACGTTCGGCACCACGACCACCGGCCCGAGCTGGTGGGGCACCCGCCTGATCAACCAGGCGGCGGCGCTGGGCGCGAACATCGACATCTTCACGATCATGCCGTTCGACTTCGGCGGCGGCGCGAACATGTACCAGAACACGGTCAACGCCGCGGTCGGCCTGCGCAACGCGCTGAAGACGGCCTTCGGCTGGAACGACGCCACGGCCAACGCCCACCTGGGCATCTCCGGTATGAACGGCCTGTCCGACCAGCAGGAGCTGACCAGCACCGCGACCTGGACCCAGATCCGGGACTGGGCCAACGCCAACGCCATCGCCCGCCTGTCGTTCTGGTCGGTCAACCGCGACCGCGGCTGCGCCGGCGGCGGCGTCCAGTCCGCCTGCAGCGGCATCGCCCAGCCCGACTGGGAGTTCACTCGCATCACCGCGGGCTTCACCCGCTGACCCACCCCGAAACCCCCGGCCCGCGGCCATCCCCCCGATGCGCGGGCCGGGTCCCTTGGCGTGATCCACCGACTTGCCAGGCAATCGTGGGTATCCGCGGTCAAGGTGCCCGGCAAGTCGGTGGATCAACGGCGAAGCCGGAACATGAGGCTGATACGCCATTATCGTGATCACATGGACCGCAGTGGCGAGCTGAGCTCCGTGCGGCGCAACGCCGTCTTCGCGACGGTGGCACTCGGCCTGCTGCTGGCGGCGCTGGACCAGACGATCGTGGGCACGGCGCTGCCGACCATCGTCGGGGATCTGGGCGGGGCGTCCCACCTGTCCTGGGTGGTGACGGCATACCTGCTGGCCGAGACGATCGCCACTGCGCTGGCCGGAAAGCTCGGCGACCTGTTCGGGCGCAAGCTGCTGTTCCAGGCCAGCGTCGCGGTCTTCATCGTGGCCTCGTTCTTCTGCGGGTTCGCGCACAACATGGCGTGGCTGGTGGCCTGGCGCGGCGTGCAGGGAGCCGGCGCGGGCGGCATCCTGGTCACCGCGATGGCCTTGATCGCCGACTACATCCCGCTGCGCGAGCGCGGCAAGTACCAGGGCGCTCTGGGCGGGGTCTTCGGCGTGGTGACCGTGCTCGGGCCGCTGCTGGGCGGCCTGTTCACCGATCACCTGTCCTGGCGCTGGGCGTTCTACATCAACATCCCGCTCGGCCTGCTGGTCATGCTCATCTGCGCGTCGACCATGCCGAAGCTGCCGACCGCCGCCCGCCCGATCATCGACTACCTCGGCATCGCGATGATCGCGGTGGCGTCCACCTGCCTGATCCTGATGACCAGCTGGGGCGGCACGGAGTTCCCGTGGCTGTCCCCGGAGATCCTCGGACTGGGCGTCGGCGGCCTCGTCGCGCTGCTGCTGTTCGTGGTGGTGGAGCTGCGGGCACGAGAGCCGATGCTGCCGATGCGGCTGTTCCGCAACCCGGTCTTCACCATCTGCGGGGTGCTCAGCTTCATCGTCGGCTTCTCCATGTTCGGGGCGCTGACCTTCCTGCCGACCTTCATGCAATACGTCCAGGGCGCCTCGGCGACCGCGTCGGGCCTGCGCATGCTGCCGCTGGTGTTCGGCCTGCTGATCACCTCGATCACCAGCGGCACGATCGTCGGGCGCACCGGCCGCTACAAGTGGTTCCCGGTCATCGGCGGCCTGGTCACGGCGCTGGGCATGTGGCTGCTGTCGCAGATGACGGCGCTGACCACGCTCTGGGTCGAGTCGGCGTTCCTGTTCGTGCTCGGCCTCGGGCTGGGCATGAGCATGCAGACGCTCACCATCGTCGTGCAGAACACCGTCAACTACCACGACCTGGGTGTGGCCACCTCCGGCGTGACCTTCCTGCGTACGCTCGGCAGCGCGTTCGGGGTCGCGCTGTTCGGCACGGTGTACACCCACTCGCTGCAGACGCAGCTGGAGCGGTTCGGGCCCCTGCTCGGGGGGCTCGACCCGCGCCGGCTGGAGAGCCCGGCCGGCGTGCACAGCCTGCCCGCCCCGATCCGGCTGCTGGTGGTCGGCGGCTACACCGAGGCGCTGCACATGGTGTTCCTGTCGGCGGTGCCGGTGGGCCTGCTGGCCGCCGTCATCGCCCTGTTCCTCAAACAGGTGCCGCTGCGCGACACCGCCCGCGCCGCCGCCACCGATCTGGGCGAGGGCTTCGGCATGCCCGAGTCGCCGGACCGCACCGAGCAGCTGGAACGCGCCGTCGCCACGGTATGGCGGCAGAAGGGCAATGCCGCCGCGCCGCACGTGCTGGCCTCGGCCGGGGTCGACGGCGGGGTCGGGCTGGCCTGGTGCCTGTCCCGGGTCGTGCTGTTCGCCGAGCACTACGGGCAGGCCCGGGTGTCCGACATAGCCGAGCACTACCACCTGCCGCCGCAGGTGCTGTGGCCGGCGTTCCAGCGCTACGTCGCCGACGGCTACCTGGGCGCGGTCGACGGCACGGTGGCGCTGACCCCGCGCGGCACCGCCGAGTACGACCGCATCGCGACCGCGTGGCGGCAGTGGCTGTCGGGCGAGCTGTCGGACTGGCACGACACCTCCGACGAGGACTTCGAGCAGGCGGTCCGGCAAGCCGGCCGCGAGCTGGTGTTCGAGGACGAGACCCCGCCCGCGCCGGTCTCGGCGGTCCCGGCGCTCCCGCAGGCTCCCGCCCGCGCGGGCCCCGGCCGGCACCGTGCGTAGGCGGCCACCACTCCGATCCGCCCGCTGACCGTCGCGCCGCCGCCGCGGTGCGGCGCGGTACGGCGCTTGATCGTTCGACTTGCCTGGCACTCGTGCGTATCTTGAGTCCGCTTTCGCCCACCTGCCTGGCAAGTCGAGCGATCTTGGCGCGCTGACCGGAGGGCGGGGTTCGGTGGGCGTGAAAACGATGTGGCCGGAGTGTGAAGCGCGTCCGATCCTCGGGATGATCATCGCCAACCGGCGGGATCGCATGTCACGCTGGCGACCATGGACACGACCGGGTTGCTCGTCGGAGGCGTAGCGCTGCTCGCGGCCACCGGCTACGGCCTGGTCCACCGGCACCGGGCGGGTAGGGTTCGCGCCGTGCCAATCCCCGCCGACCCCGTGAATCCGGTGCTGGCCGAACTCGGCGTGCGGCCGGGCGAGGTCACCCTGCTGCAGTTCTCGTCGGCGTTCTGCGCCCCCTGCCGGGCCACCCGCGTGGTCTGCGCGGAGGTCGCGCGCACCACGCCCGGCGTGGCCCACGTCGAGGTCGACGCGGAGCAGCGCCTCGACGCGGTGCGCGCCCTGGACATCTGGAAGACCCCCACCGTGCTGATCGTCGACGCCGACGGCCGGATCGCGGGCCGGGCCCAGGGCGTGCCGAACCGCGCCCAGGTGCTGGCCGCCGTCGCGCCGCTGCTGACCGCCGCGCAGCTGACCGAGGAGAAGGCATGACCGACCCCCGTGGCCCCCGGTTCGCGGCGGCCGTGACCGCTGTCGTCATGATCGTCGTGCTGCTCACCGGCTCCGGCTGGCTGGCCCTGGCGCAGGCGATCGTGTTCGCGCTGACCGCGGCGCAGCCGCGCCTCGGCCCGTACGGCCTGATCTACCGCACCCTGCTCGCCCCGCGCCTGGGCCCGCCCGCCGAGTTGGAGCCACTGGCCCCGGTGCGCTTCGCACAGGCCGTCGGTTTCGTCTTCGCCGCCGCCGCGACGCTGGGTTACCTGCTCGGCTCGCCGCTGACCGGGGCGATCGCCGCCTCGTTCGCCCTGGCCGCCGCCTTCCTCAACGCCGCCTTCGGTCTGTGCCTGGGCTGCGAGCTGTTCCTGGCGTACCGCCGCCTGGTCGGCCGCCCCCTGGCCGCCCGCGTCCCCGCCTCCTGAATCCGCCCGCCGCGTCGGACCCGTCTGCTAGAACGGCGGGATTGACCCAGTACGGCGAAGGAGTGGCTGATGGCGACACGGATCCAGGTGACGATCGACTGCGCGGACCCGGGCCGGCTGGTGGAGTTCTGGGCGCTCGCGCTGCACTACCGGCCCCAGCGGCCACCGGACGGGCACCCGACCTGGCGCTCGTACTGGCTGTCCAAGGGCATCCCGGAGGAGGAGCTGGAGGGAGCCGACGGCCTCGACTCGATCGAGGATCCCGACGGCGTCGGGCCGCGCTTCTGGTTCCAGCAGGTGCCGGAGGCGAAGGCGGGCAAGAACCGGCTGCACCTCGACCTGGCGGTCAGCGGCGGCCGCAGCGTCCCGCTGGAGATCCGCCGCGAGCGCGTCGCGGCCGAGGCCGAGCGCCTCATCGCCGCCGGCGCGACCCGCCTGCGCGTCCTCCACACCGAGGGCGCCGACCACTACGGCGAGGTCATGCAGGACCCGGAGGGCAACGAGTTCTGCCTGCACTGACCATCGTATTTGCTTGATGTGTCTGATGCGGGCATACTATGTATATGTCGCGCACGATGATCGATCTTGATGACGAGCTGCTGGCTGAGGCCGCTCGGCTGCTGGGTACGGAGACCAAGAAGGACACGGTGAACGCCGCACTGCGCGAGGTCGCCGCGCGGCTCCGGCGCATCGAGGCCCTGCGCGAGCTGCAGACGATGACGGCCCGCGGAGAGATCGACGCGGACGCGTGGGAGGCCCGCCACCTGGCCGACAAGCAGGCCGGGTGAGCACGCGGTTTCTGGCCGACACGAGTGCGGTCATCAGAGTGCTGACCGGCAAAGCTGATCAGATCTGGATCGATGCCGTGACCGCCGGCACCGTGGCCATCTGCGATCCAGTGGAACTGGAGCTGCTACGGGACACGACCACCAACACGCGCCGACCGCAGATCCAGCGCATGATCCGTTTGTTGTACGGCTGGTGCCCGGTTCCGGACGACTGCTGGGACCGGGCATTGCGGTTGCAGGACGAGCTGGCGGTCACCGCCCAGCACAGCGGGGCCTCCGCGGTCGACTTGCTGGTCGCGGTGACGGCGATGAAGAACCGGCTGGTCGTGCTGCATGATGATCGCGACTACGAGGTGATCGCGCACACCTCGAACTTGCAGGTTCAGCGCGTGGTCAGCTGACTTCGCAGAACGGGCGGAGCCCTGTCCCCGCCGAGTCGCGGGAACAGGGCTCCGTGGTCGTTCGGGTCAGGAGCGGCCGGGCTCGTGGCGGCGCAGCGCCAGGCGGGTCAGGCCGATCAGGACCACCATCTGCACGGCGAGCAGGACCATGCACATGATCCAGTTCTCGGCGGTGTGCGTGAACAAGGGGTCCTGGAAGGTCTTGGGCAGCATCTTGCCGACGTCGACCGTCGCGGCGGCCGCGCCGAAGCCCCAGCGGGTCGGGAAGACCCACGAGATGATCTCCATGACCTGCTGCCCGGCCAGCACGAACAGGCCGCCGGAGAACACCAGCTGCGCCATCACCAGGACCACCATGATCGGGGTGGTCTGTTCCGTGGTGCGGGCCAGCGCGCTGACCAGCAGGCCGAGCACCGTGGACACCAGTGAGATGCCGACCATGGCGGCGATGATCTCCACGGTCTGGCTGGGGATGACCAGGGACTCGGTCGGCGGCCCCTCGAACAGCGTGAGGTAGACGAACAGCGCCACCTGGGCGGTGTTGATGATGAAGAAGACCGTCAGCTTCGAGGCGAGGTATGCCGCCGCCGACACCCCGACCGCGCGTTCCCGGGCGTAGATCGGCGCTTCGGCCACGATCTCCCGAACCGAGGCCGCGGTGCCCAGGAACGCCGCGCCGGTCACCAACACCACCAGGAGCTGCTGCGCCTGCAGGCTGAACCCTGGCAGCTTGGCCAGACCGTCCGAGCCCGGCACCGTGTACGCGAGCACCGCCAGGATCAGCGGCATGGCCAGCAGGAACGCGCTGAAACCCCGGTCGGACAGGATGACGTTGATCATCCGCATGCACAGCGTGAAGTACTGCCGTAGGGGTGCGCTGGGGTTGCGGGCGAACAGCCCCCACGTCTTGCGGTCGATGTTGGCCCGGCCGGGTTTGGCGGACGCGACGTTGGGCCGCACCCGGGCCAATGCGTCGTCGACGCTGATCGAGGCCGGTTCGGCGTCGTCGACCGGCGCGTCGGGCACCGGCAGCACCGCGACGGGCTCGGTGAGGTCGGGCTCGTCGGTGCGCTGCGTCGGCACCAGCGGCTGCTGGGTGGTCGTCGGGTCGAAGACCACGTCGGACGGCGCGGGCGGCACCGGCAGCACGGCGGGCTCGGCCCGGTTGGTCGGGGTGACCGCGCTGACGTAGCGGGCGTACAGCGGGGAGTTGCGGAAGGCGCGGGTCCACCGCTCCGGCTCTTCGGTGATCTTCGTGAAGACGTCGGCGTAGTCCTCGGCGCCGAAGAAGCCGAGCAGCTGGTCCGGCGGGCCGAAGTAGCCCATGGTGCCGCCCAGGCACATCACCAGCACGCGGTCGCAGATGTCGAGGTGCAGCACGCTGTGGGTGACCACGACGACAGTCTTGCCCTTGTCGGCCAGCTCCCGCAGCTCGCCCATCACCTCCTTGTCCAGCGCCGGGTCCAGGCCCGAGGTGGGCTCGTCCAGACACAGCAGGGACGGCTCGGTGAGCAGCTCCATGGCCACCGAGGCGCGCTTGCGCTGGCCGCCGGAGAGCACGTCGATGCGGGCCTTGGCGCGCTGGGTGAGCCGCATGGTGTCCATGACCTCGTCGACCTTGGCCCAGCGCACCTTGCGCGGCACGTCGTCGGCGAAGCGCAGCGCGGCCGCGAAGCGCAGCGCGGTGCGCACCTTGAGCTGCTTGTGCAGCACGTCGTCCTGGGGCACCATGCCGATGCGGTAACGCAGCTGGGCGTAGTCGGCGTACAGGTCGCGCCCGCCGTACCAGAGCCGGCCCTGGGTGGCCGGGCGCAGCCCGGTCAGCGCCTTGAGCAGCGTGGACTTGCCGCAGCCGCTGGGGCCGATGAGGGCGAGCAGGCTGCCCTCGGGCAGGGCGAAGCTGACGTCGTCGATGAGCACCTTGTTGCCCAGGCGCACCGTCAGGTCGTCGGCGATGATCGAGGCGGGGCCGGTGTCGACGTGGTCGTGCAGCTGCGCGCCGTCGAAGAGCAGCTCGTGCCGCCCGATCGAGACGATGTCGCCGGCGTGCATGAGGGTGGCCTTCTGCACCTGGCGTCCGTTGAGGAAGGTGCCGTTGCGGCTGCCCAGGTCGACGATGTTGAAGGCGTCGCCGAGGCGGCGCATCTCGGCGTGGTGGCGTGAGGCCTGCAGGTCGGCCAGCACGATGTCGTTGTCGGCGTCGCGCCCGATCCGGGTGCGGATCGAGCCGTCGGTGGCTGCCGTCTGTCCGGAGGCGACCGCGGGGTCGGCCGGCGCGGCGGCGCTCTTGCGGCGTCGAGGCGTGCGGGAAGTGGAGGGGTCTGTTGACACTCGCACATCCTTGCGGCAAGACCAGTGCAGATCAAGCGCCATCCGGTCGGATCCGGCCGCCGTCGGGAACCCGATCGAGCTGCGGGCGGCCCGCGCGTCCGGGTGATATTCCCGCGGGTCCGTGAAGATCGTCACGGCGGCGATGTTCGGCGCGCACCGATTTCGGAGCTAAGGTGGTCGAGGTCGGTGCGTGGACAGTGTCCCCGGGCCTCACTTACAAAAGCCTTCACGGAATACCGTTCGGCTGGAGCCGTGTCGCGCCACTCGCCGCGAGGCGACCGCACGCACCGACCATAAGCTCTGACAGTCCGCCCGCTCCGGTGCCCGATCATCACCGGAGCGGGCGGTGCTTGTGGTGTCCGCGGCAGCGTATCGCCGTCGTTACTTCGGCGAGACTACCAACAAACTCTCGCGAAATCCATCACCGTCGCTTGATCGTGTCGTACCGCTGACAACGCCAGGTCATGACGTGCAATGGGCGGTATGGACCAACGCACCGTCATCCTCGTGCTGCTGGTGCTCGGTCTGCTGTGCGTGCCGGTCGGCGCACGCCTGCGGTTGCCGGCGCCCGTGGTGGCCACCGTGTTCGGCGTCGCGCTGGGCCTGCTGCCCGGCAGCTCGCTGTCCCTGCATCCCGAGGTCATCCTGCCCGCGCTGCTGCCGCCGCTGCTCTACGCCGCGGTGCAGCGCAGCTCCTGGCGGCAGTTCGCACGCGGCTGGAAAGCCATCCTGCTGCTGGCGGTGGCATTGGTCTTCGTGACCACCGCCGCGGTCGCCGCCGTCGCCGCGAGCATTCACCCGGCCCTGCCGCTGGGCGCGGCCGTCGTGCTCGGCGCGATCACCTCGCCGCCCGACCCGGCCGCCGTCTCGGCGATGGCCGGCCGCCTGGGCCTGCCCCGCCGCACGGTTACCCTGCTCGAAGGCGAGGGCCTGTTCAACGACGTCACCGCGCTCACCATCTACCAGGTCGCCGTGGCCGGGGTGCTGACCGGAACCCTGTCGGTCTGGGGCGCGGTCGCGTCGTTCGGCTACACGGCGGCGGTCGGCGCGGGCATCGGCCTGGCCGCCGGGGTGCTGTTCGGCTGGCTGTTCGACCGGCTGCCCACCGCCGAGCTGCGCGCGGGCCTGAGCCTGCTCACGCCGTACACCGCGTATCTCGCCGCCGACTCCGCGCACGCCAGCGGGGTGCTGGCGGTGCTCGCGGCCGGGTTCTGGCTGGGGGCGACCCGGGCCGACCCCGACGACGTGGCCGGACGGCTGTCCGGGCGCAACTTCTGGGACGTGGTGGAGGAGCTGGTCACCGGCTTCACGTTCGGGCTGATCGGGCTGGAGTTCGTCGAGGCGCTCGACGACCTCGACACGGGCGTGTGGCCGTACGCCCGCTTCGCGATCTTGATCTGTCTCACCCTGGTGGCGGTGCGTTTCGTGTGGATGTTCGGCGTCGGCGGGCTGGCCCGGCGGCTGCGCTCGCGCGACCCGGCCGACGTGCCGGTGGGCTGGGGCGAGACCCTGGTCGTGGCGTGGGCGGGCATGCGCGGGGTGGTCACCATCGCGACCGCGCTGGCGCTGCCGCGCGACTTCCCGGCCCGCTCGCAGATCGTGTTCACGGCGGCGGTGGTCGCCGTGGTCACCCTGCTGCTGCCCGGTCTGACGCTGCCGCGGCTGGTCGGCCGGCTCGGGCTGAGCACCGGCGCGAAGCGCCGCCGCCAGGCCGAGCGGGAGGTCATCGCGGTGGCCCAGGACGCCGGGCAACGGCGGCTGGAGCAGCTGCGGGCCGACGGCACGGTGAGCGCGGAGACGGCGCACCGGCTGGGCGAGTGGCAGCGCGCCATCCTGCTCGACGAGGAGGCCGAGGACGACGACTGGGTGCGCCAGCGCCGGCGCCTCGGCGACGTGCGCGCACAGCTGCTGGCCGCCGCGCGGGCCGCGGTGCTCGCCCACCGGGCGCGCGAGCCTGAGGCGGTCGACGACGTGCTGCGCCGCCTGGACCTGCACAGCGCCGTCCACTGAACGGTCGCGGACGCCCGCCGGCCGGATCCGCGCGGCGCGCCACTGGGCCTGTCGGCGTGTCCCACCGGGCCGCCGGACCGTCCGAAGCGATGCTGTTCTAGCCGCGTGACCTGCGGTTACGTATCTGCTTCGAGAGCAAAGGCGGTCTCGATGAGACCATGGCGAATGTTCGCCGCCCTGGCCGGCGCCGCGTTGGCGACGGCCCTGTCCGGCGTCGCGCAGGCGGCCCCGCCGCCCGGCCACGACTGCATCTCACCCTCGGGTGAGAACATCAACCAGCTCTACGGCGTCAAGGAGCGCATCGTCGGCCCGCCGACCTGCCGCAGCGTGCGCGAAGGAAAGCCGTTCGTGGTGGTGACGCCGTCGTGGACCACGGCCGCCGGCCCGGACGGGGCCGTCTACCCGGCCGGGTACGTGCCCGAACTGCCCGCCCCGATCGACGACTTCAACGCCAAGTTCACCAGCGCGACGTACACGATCGACGGCGGCACCGACCGGGAGCGGGTCGTCACCGCCGGTCCTGAGGTGCTGCGGACCCTCGTGGGCGCGGACGGGCTGCCGTTCTCGGGTTTCCCGTCGCCGCCGCTCAAGCCGCTGCGCGCGGGCACGCACACGTTCGCGGTGTCCATCGTGCTGTCCGCGCGGCACTGCGACGGCCTCGGCGAGAGCGTCGAGCTGAACTGCCTGCCCGCAGGGGAGACCGAGTGGTTCCCGCAGACGCCGTTCGAGGTGGTCGAGAAGTACGGGACGCCGGTGCGTCCCTGAGCCGGGAGTGGCGCCCCCGCCGAACGGGGGCGCCACCGGTCAGCGGAGCGTCACGGACTCGTGCAGGTCAACGTCGGCGGGTTGTTGGTCCCGCTGTGGTTGCCCAGGAATCCGAACGTGGTACTGGCGCCTGAACCCAGGATGCCGTTCCAGGACACGTTCTTGAACGTGGTGTAGCCGGTGGAGTTGGTGTAGGTGCTGCTCCAGCTCTGGTTGACGGACTGGCCGTTGGCCCAGGTGGCCTTGACCGTCCAGCCGCTGATCGCGGTGCCGCCGGCCGTCACCTTGATCTCGCCCTGGAAGCCGTTGCTCCAGCTGGTGCCGATCTGGGTGTACGTCGCCGAGCAGGCGCCCGGCGGGACGGACGGCGTCGCGGGACCGGGCGTCGACGGCGCCGGGCTGCTCGGCCGCGGTGAGGCGGCGCTCGGCGACGGCGACGCCGACCGCGACGGCGACGCCGACGGGATCGGCGACGGGGTGCTCGGCGGGTTGTTGATGCCGGTCACCTGGCCGTTGCCGCCGTCGAAGATGACGTCCGAGCAGCCGTAGAAGGTCTCCTGGCTGTCCGAGCGCTTCCAGACGGAGTAGATGACGTGCCGGCCGGACTTGCCCGAGGGCAGGTTGCCGTTCCAGTAGTAGTAGCCGTCCGGGGCGGGCCCCGACATCGGCGGGTGGTCGACGCTCAGGAACGGCTGCTCCTCCATGTCCGCCCAGGTGAGCGCCTGGTTGGGGTTGTAGCCGTCCTTGGTGATGTACAGGTAGAACCAGCCCGGGTGGGCGGCCCAGTTGCTGTAGCGCCAGCTGTGGTTGGCGCCGGAGGTGAGGTGGGTCAGCGGCCAGTCGCTGCGCGGCGCGTCGAATCCGGCGTACTTGGTGTAGCCGCCGCTGCACAGCGCGCCGTCGGGGATGAAGCCGCGGGTGCGGCCCTGCCCGTCGGAGCGCAGCACGCCGAACCAGTCGTAGAACGGCTGGGTGCCGCCCACGGCCGCCGCGTTCTGGCAGGCCCCGTTGGTCGGCTTGACCTCACCGGTGCTGGACTTGCCGTCCAGATAGCACAGGTAGGTGCGGCTGCCCGGGGTGAGCAGCGCGCCGTGCGCCGCCGCGGAACCAGGGTTGATCATCGTGATGGCCAGGCCGGCGGCGAGCGTGGCGGCCGCCGCCAGAGCGGCGGCCTTCAGCTTGTTCATGTGTGCTGTCCTTTCCAGCACAGGCGCGCGTCGCCGCTCCGGTGTGGAGGATCCGCGGCCCGCCGGGACGGCGGACTGCGGGACACGGAGTTGACGGGACGAGCCGTGCTGCGGATGCGGTATCACCCCTGCCGCGGCCACGGTGGGCCGGGGACAGGGGTCGAGGACGATCCGTCGCGTCGGCGCGGCTCACGCACTGGCCGGGGTGCGCTCACGGCTGCCCTCGCAGCACCACGGCATCGATATTCCACCATGTGATCAACCGGGTCGGCAATGGTTGCGCCGTGCTATCGCGGGTGCGAGCATGTGCCCGTGTCGATGACCGCGGTGCGCCGCAACGCCTGGTGGCTGCTGCCCGAGCTGCTGGCGCTCGTGCTGGTGGCCGGGCTGTTCGCGGCGGCCGGGCCGGTGGACCTGAGGGACACGCTGGCCGAGCGCGTCGCGGTGATCCTGGCCGAGTCGTCCCCGGCCGAGCACCACCAGCACGGCCACGACGTCGCCGCCGAGGACACGGTGCTGTGCACCGCCGAAACCATGGGTATGGAGCCCGCCGACGCACGGCGGGTGCAGGACGTGCGGGTGGTGTACGCGTACTTCTTCTGCGCCGCCGGCGCACCCGGACAGCCCTGGGACGTCGCGGCCCGCATCTCCGGCCCGGTCGTCGTCGAGCTGACCGACCCGCCGCAGGTGCGCATCGCCGAGGCGGGGCTCGGTTATCCCGACCGGGTCAAGGCGATGCTGCCCGACCAGTACGAAGCCTGGGCCTTCGGCGGATTCCACGACGCGAGCCTGCCCACCGCGCTGCAGCGGCAGTACCTCGACGAGATCGCCAAGGCCTGAGGCGCGCCGACCGGCGGCGGGGCCGCCCCGGTGGGCGACTAGGCTGATCATCATGCGATTCGGATTGTTCGGCACGGGCTACTGGGCGGAGCAGACCCAGGGTGCGGCACTGGTGGCCCACCCCGAGGCCGAGCTCGTCGGTGTGTGGGGGCGTGACCCGGCCAAGGCCGCCGCGCTCGCGTCGCGGCTGGGCGCCCGGCCCTACGACGACGTCGACGCGCTGATCGCCGACGTGGACGCGATCGCGGTGGCGCTGCCGCCCGACGTGCAGGCGCCGATCGCGGAGCGGGCCGCCCGCGCGGGCCGCCACCTGCTGCTGGACAAGCCGCTGGCGCTGACCACCGCCGACGCCGACCGCGTCGTCGAGGCCGTCGCGGACACCGGCGTGGCCAGCGTCGTCTTCTTCACCTCGCGCTTCGACCCGGACGTCGTCCAGTCACTGGAACAGGCCTGTGCCGCAGGCGGCTGGAGCTCGGCCCGGGTCACCATGTACGCCTCGATCTTCGCGCAGGGCGGCCCGTACAGCGGCTCGGCCTGGCGCAAGGTGCACGGCGGACTCTGGGACATCGGCCCGCACGCGCTGTCGCGGCTGCTGCCGGTGCTCGGTCCGGTGACCGAGGTGACCTCGCTGGCCGGGGAGCACGCCACCAGCCACGTGCTGGCCCGGCACGACAGCGGCGCGGTCAGCGTGCTGATGCTCACCCTGGACGCCCCGCCGACCGCGCTGCTGTTCGAGTACCAGCTGCACGGCGAGGCCGGTGTGCTGGACCTGCCGGGCGGCTCCGGCGACCCGGGGGCCAACTTCGGCCGCGCGATCGACGAGCTGCTCGCCGAGGCGCGGCACGCGGGCGAGGGCGGCCCGGCGCATCCGTGCGACGTGCGCTTCGCCCGTGAGGTGGTGGCGGTGCTGGAGGCGGCGCAGCTGTCCCAACAGGAGGGACGCACGGTCGCCCTGCGGTGACGGTGGCCGGCGGGTCCCGGACCAGGTGGGAGCTGGATCGTTCAAGCGATCCGGAATCGTGTCCGGGCAACCGTTGACACCGCAGCGGATCATGCAGCAACGTGCCGTTCATGACCGAGTACGCCTATCCGCTGCGCGCCGGCGACCTGTTGGTCGAGCGGTACCGACTGATCGACCGGATCGGCGTCGGTGGCATGGCGGTCATCTGGCGGGCCCGGGACGAGACGCTCGACCGCCTGGTGGCGCTGAAGGTGCTCGACCCGCGCCTGTCCGGCGACGAGCGCCTGCGCGAGCTGGCCCGGCGGGAGGCGTGGGCGGTGGCCCGCCTCAACCACCCGGACGTGGCCGGGGTGCACGACTTCGTGCGCACCAGCACGCCGGACGGCCAGGAGATCGCGCTCATCGTGCTGCAGCTGGTGGCCGGTGAGCCGCTCGCGGACCGGATCGCCCTGGGCGCGCTGGGCTGGCGGGAGGCGGTGCGCATCGGCGCGCGCATAGCCGCGGTGCTGGAGGTGGCGCACCGCCGGGGCGTGGTGCACCGCGACATCACCCCGGACAACGTGATGGTGCACGGCGAGCAGGTCACCGTCCTCGACTTCGGCATCGCGGCCCGCATCGGCGAGCCCGACGACGACAGCACCGGCGCCAGCTTCGGCACCCCGGCCTACGTCGCGCCCGAGCGGCTGGACGGCATGCCGGCCGAGTCCGCCACGGACGTGTACGCGCTGGGTGTGGTGCTGTACGAGATGCTGACCGGCCGCCCGCCGTTCCGGGTGCGCGGCTGGGACGACGTCGCCGCCGACCACGGCCCCGTGGTGCCGCCGGACGTTCCCGAGCTGCCCCGCTCCGTGGTGGCGCTGGTGACGTCGGCGTTGAGCCGCGAACCTGCGGCACGCCCGACGGCCGCCGAGGCGACCCGGGTGCTGCGGGCGGCGCTGGTGCGCGCGCCCCGGCGGCTGCTGCCGGTGGCGGCGGTCGCGGCCGGGGTCGCCGTGCTCGGGGTGCTGGCCTGGACGCTGCCCCTGCGCGACTCCCCGGACGACCCGGGCCAGGCGGTCGGCACGACGCCCGCGAGCACGCCCGGGTTCGGCACGCAGCCCGCGTCGGGCAGTCCGTCTGCCGCGCCCGCCACGACGCCCGCAGTGTCCCCGGCCGCGACCGGGACCAGGCCGACGCCGGGCCCGTCCACTCCGGCCGGGCCGACGACCGGCCCTTCGGCAGCCCCGGTCCTCAGCGTCAAGCAGGCGCAGGACGCCGCGCTGAAGACGGTCGACGACGCCTTCGACGACGGCAAGGTGCGCGTCGACGTCGCGACCGACCTGCGCAACACCGTGAACAACCTGGTGCAGGCCAAGCCCAAGGGCGCGTTGCTGGCCGAGCAGGTGCAGGCGGCCCACACGAAGATCGACCAGCGGGTCGGCGAGGGCACGCTGGACTATGCGGTCGGCGAGCAGCTGCACGGCGACGTCGCGGCGCTGGGGCGGGCCCTGGCGGCCTGATCGGGGCCGGAAAAAGCTACGGGCCGGGCGGCCTCGAAAGGTCGCCCGGCCCAGTCACCCGGCGGCGCGGACGCGTGGGTCACCCACCGCCGGGGAGGCTCTACAGGCCGTTGGCGCGGATCACCTCGCGGTACCAGTGCGCGCTGGCCTTGGGTGTGCGCTGCTGGGAGGCGTAGTCGATGTAGACCAGGCCCCAGCGCTCGTCGTAGCCTTCCTGCCACTCGAAGTTGTCCATCAGCGACCACACGTGGTAGCTCTCCAGGTTCACCCCGTCGGTGACGGCCCGGTGCGTGGCGGCGAAGTGGTCGCGCAGGAAGACGATGCGGCCGGTGTCCTGCACCGTGCCGTCGGCGTCCAGCACGTCCTTGCAAGGCAGCCCGTTCTCGGTGATGGTCAGCGGGATGTCGCCGTAGTCCTTCTTGATGCGGGTCAGGATGTCGTACATGCCCTCGGGATAGATCTGCTGCCAGAACGCCTCGCTGGTGGGGTGCTTGCGCACCGTCTCACCGGCGCCGGTGACGTAGATGGGGCAGTAGTACTGCACGGCGAGCAGCTCCACCGGCGACGAGATGACCTCCAGGTCGCCGTCCTTGATGTGCTGCTGCATCGGCGAGAAGCGGGCCACGTCGTCGAGCACGTCCTGCGGGTAGTGGCCCTTCAGGATCGGGTCGAGGTACAGGCGGTTCTCGTAGCCGTCGTACAGCACGGTGGCCTGCTGCGCCTCGGGGGTGTCGTCGGCGGGGTAGCAGGGGTGCAGGTTCAGCGCGGGGCCGATCCGGGTCTGCGGGCTCAGGTGCGGCCGCATCGCCTGCACCGCGAGGCCGTGTCCCAGCAGCTGGTGGTGGGCCACCACGTACGCGGCGGCCTCGTCGCGCTTGCCGGGGGCGTGCGAACCGTAGAGGTAGCCGTTCTGCACGACGGTCTTGGGCTCGTTGAGGGTGAGCCAGTTGGGCACGGCGTCACCGAGGGCCTCGGCCAGCACGGCGGCGTACTCGGCGAAGCGGTAGGCGGTGTCGCGGTTCTCCCAGCCGCCGATGTCCTGCAGCTCCTGCGGGGTGTCCCAGTGATACAGGGTGACCATCGGGGTGACGCCGCGCGCGTGCAGGCCGTCCACCAGCCGGCGGTAGAAGTCCAGGCCCTTGCGGTTGACGGGGCCGCTGCCGCCGGGGATGACGCGCGGCCAGGAGATGGAGAAGCGGTACGACCGCAGGCCCAGCTCCTTGATGAGGTCGAGGTCGGCGGACCAGCGGTGGTAGTGGTCGATGGCGACGTCGCCGGTCTCACCGTTGCGCACGCGCCCCGGAGTCTTGGCGAACGTGTCCCAGACGGACGGTCCGCGGCCGTCGATGGCGGCGGCGCCCTCGATCTGGTAGGCCGACGTCGCGGCGCCCCAGATGAAGCCCTCGGGGAACTGCAGCCCCATCGAGGTGGGCGACGGATGACCTGGCATGCGGTGCTCCTCAAATACTGGGATAAGGACTGATCATGGATGGGAACGCTCCCATGATCAGGTACAGTTGTCCTCATCCCGGTGACGGGTGGAGATGTGGTGTTAAGACTTTCGCATATGTGGCGCAAGTCTGGTGCTGCTGGGCGCTGAGGCGGAGAATGCCGTTTGGTATGGGGACGGGGAAGGGCAGTCCCCGCCCCCATCGGGTGCTCACGCCCTGTGTCTGCCGAGCGGCAGGGTCACGAGGCAGCGTGACGCGCGGGAGCCGTTGGCACGCGACGTAGTCGCGAGCTTCACCTCCTCTCCGGCACCCGGAGGGAGGTCGGTCGCCGGTCGTAGGGAGATCGGCGACCGACCGCCTCTGGGAGCGGCCGGCGATGGCGTCCGGGCGGGCCATCGACGGGACGAATTCTTACATTGATGAACATCCGTGGAAGCGTTCCCATGGACGTTTGTTGGAACGATAGCGACATCTGAGCCGGAGGGGAAGACCCTTCATCGCCCCAGAATCTGTAGGCAACCACCAGGAAATCCTTGGCTGTTAAACGAATCGGCCCCGACCTGCGGAAGCGCTCCCACGGGCCGGGCGTCGATGTGTCGGGCGTGTTTCCACATTGACACGAACGAGCGCCGCGAGGGGCCTCCGGGCGGGTTGCGCGGACCGGCTCGGGGCCGGTTCGGCGTGGGCGTCAGGACGCGGCAGGATCGCGCCACAGCGTCCACTGTGGCGGGCCGGACCGCATCGGCGGCTGCCCGGTCACGGTGAAGCCGTGGCGGCGGTAGAAGCTCAGATTGCGCTCGTGGGACGACTCCAGGTAGACCGGCAGCCCGGCGGCGTCGAACCGGGCCAGCGCGTCGGCCAGCAGCGCCGAGCCCAAGCCGCCCCCGCGCGCGGCGACGGTGGTGCCGATGAACTCCAGGTACCAGTGCTCGGCGGGCTGCTGCTCGTGCAGGCGGTCGATCTCGCCCATCCGGCCCAGCAGCCGGGGCAGCCGGGTTCCGGTGGCACGCAGCAGCGGCAGGGCCGCCCGGGCGACCGCTGGGGTGGGCAGCTTCCACTCGTGCGGCGGGGCCCACATGGTGACCGCCTGCCGGTCCGCGGTGGTGTAGACGTGGCCGCGCGGGATCGCGTACCGCAGCAGGGCCCCGAAGATGCGCTCCAGCCGGGCGTGCCGCGCGCGCGGTGGCACCATCCAGCACCACACCGGGTCGTCGCCGAAAGCCTCGGCCAGGGTCGTGGACAGGGCCGGCAGATCAGCGGGTACGGCTACGCGAATGTCATTCACGTCCGGCATCCTGCCGCATCTGCCGCGCCCGCACGAGCCCTCCCCGGCGTCGCGTCCTGCAGTTTCGGGGAAAGCGGCGGAATCCGGGACGTGATTCGCGCAGTTTCTCGGAAACTGGCGCTCGGCGAGGCGTGCGATGGTGGCTCACGCCGGCACCGCGACCGATCTTGTGCAGTTCGTGTCGCTGGGACAACTCAAAGTGCACAAGATTCACCGGCGGTGGCCGACCCGACCGCGACGCAGCGCGGGTCCGGGGCGGCGGGGTTCGGCTGGTGCTGCTGGGCTCGATCGCGGCCCAACGGGGCGGCGGCGGGCCGTACTCGGCTGCCAAGGCCGCTATGCGTCTGTAACCCTGGCGGCCAACAAGGTGGCTCACATTTCGTGAGCTGCAAAACGGCCCCGGTAGGTGCTACCAACGCCCGCCGAGGCCCAGAGCAGACCGCTTGGAGGTCTACCCATGTTTACCGATCTTAGCCTCTCCGCCCGCGCCTATCCGGTCGGCCCCGGCTACTTCTTCTCGGCGACGAACACGCCCACGCCCTGGTGGCCGTCGAGCGTGCCGGCCTCTTTCAGGAGGCGGACCGCCTGGCGAATGGTCGTCATCCCGACGCCCCAGTCCGCGGCAAGCTGTTGATGTGTGGGCAACTTGTGTCCTGGCGGCCACTCGCCCGAGGCGATGTTCTCTCGGATCAGGCGCAGAACACGATCAAGGTGCGGCTCTATAGGCATGGCAACGGTACTCCCAGCTAGACCCGCCCATGACATCACGCACCACTCACCTTCGTCTAGCGCCATGCCCGCTAAAGCCGCTACAGAATGACACGCTTCAGTGACTTGAGTTTAGCGGCTTTAGCGCTAAAGTAGCCCTGAGTCGCCTCCCAGCTAGACACTCGGCGACGGCTCATGGGCCCTCCTGGTTGGCGCTAGTGAGGGCTCACGGGTGGCCGTGCCTCGCGCCGGCCACCTCCTAAACGACCCCCGCCGTGGTGGACTGCGGTCGGTACGGCGGGGGTTCTCATAGCCGGACCGACAGAGGCGGCCCGTATGTCCAAGCCCAACCCGCGCCCCGCGTGGGCGATTCAACGCGCACAGGAATGGACGCCGGTTGACCGGCTCGCGCGCGACTTCCCCCAGCTCATCGCATGGGACACCTCAACCCGCGCCGTGCGCGCCGTACTGGCGCGCCTCCGCGCCGACCAGGGCGACGCGCCATGAGCCGCGCGCCGTCGTTCTGGCTCGCCGCAGACCGCACAAGCTTCCGCCTCGGCGATACCGTCGCAACCGAGTCTGGTGAGGGTCCTGTGGTCGCCGCGTCCGCCGCGGGCTGGCCCGTGGTCGAGCTACGCGCCGGACGCCAAGCCGTGCGGCCTTACGACGTGATTACCCGCGTGCGCCGAGGCAGCGACACACGCGGCTGACGAATCCGCTTCACGTTGCCGCAGGTCGGCATACTGGCCGTCATGGGTGAAGTGGCAGAGCGCATCACGGGCGTGATTGCCCGCACGGCTGGCAACACGGTCGGATCATCGGTATCGGCGCTCTTGACCGCAGGGGCCATCGTCACGGGCAATGTAGACCTTGCACTCTGGGCTACACCTATCGGCGCGGCTGCCGGGTCGTTCACCGAGGAGGGCGCACAACTCGTGCGCCGAGCGTGGACGGATCGGGCCGACCGCGCCCAGGAGTTTGCCGAGGCCGTCGCCGAGGAGGCGGGCGTTCCCTTCGACGAAGTTCCGCTTCTCGCCACGCACGACGCGCAGACCCGCCGCCTACTGGGCACCACGCTTGAGGCCGCTACCGAGGCCAACTCGCATTGGCGTATCCGCATGCTCGCGAAGGTCTTCGTTGAGGGCCATAAAGATCCGGCCGCGGTTGACCGCATGGTCTACCTCGTTGGCGCTCTGGAGTCGGTGGAAGCACCGGAAATGCGACTCTTTGCTGCGGTGTGGTGTGAGGGACGCGGAGCCTTCCGCAGGTCAAACGACGCCTCCGCCGTCGCGAAACACCCCCTCCAGGCGAACGCAGTCCACCTGGAAAGTACGGTCCCGGTCCGCGACGCACCTCTGATGCCTGTGCTTGAAATCCTCAAGATCAATCTTGAAAAGGCCGGCCTCCTGCGATTTAGCGGCCACTCGGGCGGAACCGACGCGATTGTGACCCCTTTGGGCTACTTCTGCGTTCGGGAGTTGCTGCACCTCAACGCCCTACCCGAGCCGGGCGCGTCGTAGGCGCGGGCGGGTTCGCCGAAGTAGGAGCCCTCGGTGGCCGGTAGCCGGTTGGCTGGGGGCTTTCACGCGCCCACCAAACGAACGACTCACACGTTGCCCCAGGTCGGCATACTTACGGCCGTGGGAGAACTCGCTCAGCGCGCCTCAGCCATCGCCGCCCGCACCGCGGGCAACATCGTCAGCCCTGCCGTCACCGCGCTCATGCAGGCAGCAGCCATTGCGACCGGGCATGGCGAGCTACTCACGTTCGCTGGCCCCGTCGGCGCGTTCGCCGGCTCGCTGACGGAGGAGGGCGTCTACCTCGTGCGCGAGGCGTGGACGGACCGCGCCCGAAGGGTGGAGGCGTTCGCCGAGGCAGTGAGCGAAGAGGCGGGCGTCCCGATTGACGAGACTCCACTTCTAGCAGTGGAGAACAGGTCGGCGCGCCGACTGCTAGGCATCACCGTGGAGAACGCCACCGAGGCCGAGTCTGAGTGGCGCGTGAGGATGTTGGCGAAGGCCTTCGTGCACGGGGTGAAGGACCCGGCGAAGGTTGACACGATGGCGTACTTAATCCGCGTGCTCAAGCCGCTCGACGTGCCCCACGTTCGCCTCCTCGCTGTCGTGGCAGACGCCGAGAGAAATAACGAGGGGCACCCGCTGCCAGCAATCGGAAGGCGTGGCGTCCAGCTCAAAGAAGCTCTGCACTCCCGTGACCGGAACCTCCTGCCGGTCCTTGAGATTCTCCGTCTCGACCTATTGACCTCGGCCGTTATCGCGGAAAACGTGAACAACGGCGGCTACAACCTGACAGACCTTGGTGCGTTCTGCACCGAGGCGCTGCTCAGCCTCGACGCGATGCCAGCGCCAGCCGACACGCTCGGCGATGTTCGCGCGGCGTAGGCGCGGGGGAGCGCCGGAGACGGCCCGAGCGACTCCCCGTGACGGAATGACGGAACTATCGTCACTCTATATAGATGCTCAAGAGAAGACTCCTTGAGCAGTAATAGGGAATGACGTTTGTCCGTCACTTTCGTCATACGCCCGCACTCCCCGCGCCTCCGCCCGCGCCCGTGAACACCCTGAGGCCCCCTGGCCCGTTCGTCGGTTGCCCGCACATCCCGACGACGCCCAGGACCAGCCGAAGCCCAGCCATGTTGATCATGCGCCGGCCCTGTGACCTACCGCGGGTTCGGCCGACGGCCCGAGCTGTGCTCGCACGCCTGTGTCCGCGTCCAGCGCGCCGCGGACGCGCGCGACCGCCGAGCCCGTGAGCGCGCCGCCCCGGTCGCCAAGGTTGGCCCTGAGGCCAAGGCCTTCGTAGAGCGTCGCCGCCAGCACATCGCCGCTCACCCCCGCGTCGCGGTCATCCGCGCGCACGACGAACACCTGATTGAGGCTGCGGAGGTGGGCACGCCGCACGGGTGGCGCAGACCCTGGTCGGCCGCGTCGGCCGGCCGCAGGACATCGCGGACGCGGTGTGATGGCTGGCAGGGGAGTCGGGCGGCTACGTGACCGGTCAGTTCATCAACGTCAACGGCGGCTCGGTACTGGGCCGCTGACCGCGCACCTGCTCCAGCTAGCCGGCATTCGGCCTGGCCACGCGCGGCAGATGTTAAGAAGGGCACCTTCACAACGCGGAGCGTTGTGAAGGTGCCCTTCCTTCGGTTTCAGCCCTTGACGCTGCCGGCGAGCAGGCCGCGGACGAAGTAGCGCTGCAGGGAGAGGAAGACCGTCAGCGGGACGATGATCGAGACGAAGGCGGCGGCGGTGAGGCGTTGCCATTCGTTGCCGCGGTTGCCCGCCAGTTCGGCCAGGCGCACCGTGAGCGGGGCGTTCTTCGGGCCGCCCGCGAAGATCAGGGCCACCAGCAGGTCGTTCCAGACCCACAGGAACTGGAAGATGGCGAACGAGGCCAGCGCGGGCACGATCAGCGGCAGGATGATCGAGCGGAAGATCTTGGCATGCGTCGCGCCGTCCACCTTGGCCGCCTCGACCAGGTCGCCGGGCAGCTCCGCCATGAAGTTGTGCAGCAGGAAGATGCCCAGCGGCAGGGCGAAGCAGGTGTGGGCGAACCAGACCGTGATGAACTTGGCCGGGCCGTCGAGGTCCCAGGCGGGCAGCAGCTGCACCCCGCCCAGCGAGACGCCGTAGTTGAAGAACGACAGCAGCGGGATCAGCGCCATCTGCAGCGGCACGATCTGCAGGGCGAAGATGCCGATGTACACCCAGTCGCGGCCGCGGAACCGGGTCCACGCCAGGGCGTACGCGGCCAGCGCGCAGAAGGCCAGTGGGAACAGCACCGACGGGATCGTGATGACCAGCGAGTTGACGAAGTAGCCGGCCAGCCCGCCGGAGGCGGACCGCGACCCGAACAGCACCTGCTCGTAGTTCTCCAGGGTGAACTGGGGATTGCTGAAGAAGTTCCACCAGCCGTTGGACTTGATCTCGTTCTCCGGGCGGATCGACGAGATCAGCACCCCGAGCGTGGGCACGGTCCACAGCAGCGCGATCACCAGCGAGACGGCGCTGGCGGTACGGCTGGTCAGCTTCTTGCGCACCCGCCCCGCCACGGTGGGCGGAACCTCGGCGTCGGGCGCGGCCAGAACGGTTTCGGTGCCAGTGCTCATCAGCGAGCCCCCTCCAGCCGACGGCGGCGCATCAGGCGCACCTGGTAGATCACGATGGGGATGACGAACAGGAACAGCAGCACCGCCAGCGCGGCGCCCTTGCCCTTCTCGTCGGCCCGGAACGAGTACGTGTACATCTCGTTCGCGACCACGCTGGTGCCGAACTGGCCGCCGGTCATGGTGCGCACGATGTCGAAGACCTTCAGGGTGCCGATGGAGATGGTGACCAGCACGACGACCAGGGCCGGGCGGATGCTCGGGATGGTGACGCGCCAGAACATCTGCCACGGCGTCACGCCGTCGATGCGGGCGGCCTCGACGATGTCGGCGGGGATCGCCTTGATCGCCGCCGAGAGCACCACCATGGCGAAGCCGGCCTGGATCCAGACCAGCACCACGATCAGGAACAGCGTGTTCCACGGCCCGTCCAGCAGCCACTGCTGCGGCGTGCCGCCCATCGCGACGACGAGCTGGTTGAGCAGGCCGATCTGGTCGGCGCCCTCCTGGCGGTACTCGTAGACGAACTTCCAGATGATGCCCGCGCCGACGAACGAGATGGCCATCGGCATGAAGACCAGCGACTTGGCCAGCGACTCGAACCGGGACCGGTCCACCATGACCGCGTAGACCAGGCCCACGGCGGTGGAGACGGTGGGCACCAGCAGCACCCAGAGCAGGGTGCTCAGCAGCACGCCGTACTGCACGGGGTTGGCGCCGAAGTCGGGCAGCATCCCCGAGTTCTTGTCGGTGAAGATCCAGAGGAAGTTGTCCAGGCCCACGAACTCGTCGGAGCCCGCGTTCATGAAGGACAGGACGACGGTCCGGACGGCCGGCACGACCAGCCCGACCGTCAGCAGCAATCCGGCCGGGGCGAGCAGCCCCAGCGCGATCCACCGGTCCTTGCGCGCCGGCAGCACGTCCAGCACCAGCAGCAACAGGCCCACCACAGCGGCGAAGGCGATGACGCCGTACAGCAGCATCATCAACTTCGGGGCTTCGGCGGTGAAGTCGAAGTTCACGCGTGTCTCCTCGGGGACCCGGTCGGGAGGAAGACTACGCCGTGTGAGCCCCGGACCGGGACCCACACGGCGTAGATAGATCAACTACCGGCTCACTTGGGCCAGGTGCCCTCGATGAAGTCGAGGGTGGCCTTGGTGTCGGTGCCGTTGATCCAGTTGGTCATGCCCTTCCAGAAGGAGTTCGCGCCGACGGCGGCGGGCATCAGGTCCGAGCCGTCGAAGCGGAAGACCGCTCCGCTGTCCTGCAGGATGCCGACCGCCACCTTGTCGATCGGGTTGGCCACGTTCGCCACGTCCAGACCCTTGTTGGCGGAGATCCAGTTGTTCAGCTTGGCGCGGCTGTTGGCCCAGTCGGCGCTGGCCAGGTAGGTCTGCACCGCCTGCACGGCCGGGGTGTCGCTGAACGCCGCGACGAACTCGCCGCCGCCCAGCACCGGCTTGCCCTTGGCCGGGTCGATCGGCGGCAGGTAGAACGCGAACGCGTCGCCGTCCTCGGCCACCTTGGTGCCCTGCGGCCACTGGTTGGCGTAGAACGAGGCCTGGCGGTGCATGCCGCACTTCTTCTGGACGACCGGCAGGCCGCCGTCCTGGAAGGTGGTGGTGGCGATCGACTTCACGCCGCCGATGCCGCCGTTGACGTACTTCTCGTTCTTCAGGATCGAGCCCACCCGGTCGGTCGCCGAGACGATCTTCGGGTCGTTGAACGGGATGGCGTGGGTGACCCACTGGTCGTACACGTCCGGGCCCTGGTCGCGCAGCAGCACGTCCTCGATCCAGTCGGTGGCCGGCCAGCCGGTCGCGTCACCGGAGCCGATGCCCGCGCACCACGGCTTGACGCCGGCGGCGGCCATCGTGTCGCTCAGCTTGATCATCTCGTCCCACGTCTTCGGGACGGTCCAGCCCTTCTCCTTGAACAGGGCCGGCGAGTACCACACGAACGACTTCACGTTGGCGCCCAGCGGGGCGCCGTACAGGGTGCCGTTGACCGTGCCGTACTTGAGCCAGTCGGGGGAGAAGTTCTGGGTGGCCATGGCCTTGGTCTTCTCGCCGGCGGCCTTGAGCTTGCCGCCCTTGGCGAAGAACTCCAGCAGACCCGGCTGCGGGATGAAGGCCAGGTCGGGCGCGTCGCCGCCCTCGACGCGAACCTTCAGCTGCGCCTCGAACTCGCCGCTGCCCTCGTACTCGATCTTGACGCCGGTGCAGTCGGCGAACGGCTTCCAGGAGTTCTCCAGCAGGACCGCCTCGGCGTCACGGATGGACGCGTAGATGGTGACGGTCTCGCCGGCGATGCCGGTGTAGTCCTTGTAGGCGGCGCATTCGGGGGTGTCGAGCTTGCCGTCCGCGGTGGGTTCGGACTTGCCGCCGCAGGCCGCGACGGTGAGAGCCAGAACGACCGCACCGGAGAAGGCGAGCAGACGCCGCTGTCTGTGGGATGCCATGGAGTTTCCTCCTCGTGAGCTTGTCGGAGCGCAGCCCCGTGGTACCGGACTACCGCAAGGTGACGCAAGCCATGCAAGCGCTTTCGGTCTCGAACTGTCCAGCGCTGACAACAGTAAGGTTCGTAACGATTCGGAAACCACCCCGGAACCTGTAATGACGATCATCCGGTTCCCCACGGCTTCGTGTTGTGGGCTACACTGGCCCCTGGTTTTTGTGTACGTGGTCTGCTCGCGTTGCCCTCCCTGAGAATGAGAGGACCGCCGGTTGCCGCTACTCAGTGGCCAGCCCCCGCACGAGGTGTGCGGCGCGGTTCAGTTTGTGCAAGGAAATGGTGAAAATGGCTCAGGGAACCGTTAAGTGGTTCAACGCCGACAAGGGCTTCGGCTTCATCTCCGTCGACGGTGGTGGCGCTGACGTCTTCGTGCACTTCTCCGCGATCCAGGCCAGCGGCTTCCGCAGCCTCGAGGAGAACCAGCGCGTCGAGTTCGAGATCGTCCAGGGCGCCAAGGGCCCGCAGGCCGACGCGGTTCGCCCGCTCTGATCTTCCCAAGGTGACGCCACCGGAGCCACGTGCTCCGGCGGCGCTCGTCTGACCTGAACGGGCCGGTGCTGCACCGGCCCGTTCGTCATTCCGTCACGCGGCGTCAGCCCGGCGGAAAGCCCATCGAGCCCCGCATCATGCCCTGTATGCGGGGCTCGATGCTGTCCCGGACCTGCTTGCGGAATCCACGGGTGGCACGCTACCGTCAAACCAAGACGTACGTACGGTTTGCGAGCTGGAGGCCCGTCATGTGGAACCCCGAGACCTACCTGCGCTTCGCCGACGATCGCGGCCGGCCCTTTCACGACCTGGTGGCCCGCGTGGCGGCCGAGCGGCCGGGGCAGGTCGTCGACCTGGGCTGCGGGCCCGGCAACCTCACCGCCACGCTGACCGCGCGCTGGCCGCAGGCGCAGGTCAGCGGGATCGACTCGTCGCCGGAGATGATCGAGAAGGCACTGGCGGACCAGGGTGGACCCGGGCCGGTGGCCTACCGGGTCGGTGACGTGCGGGACTACCTGCCGGGACCGGAGGTGGACGTGCTCGTCACCAACGCGGTCCTGCAGTGGGTGCCCGGCCAGGAGGAGCTGGTCGGCCGGTGGGCGCGGGCGCTGCGTCCGGGCGGCTGGCTCGCGCTGCAGGTCCCCGGCAACCACGACGCCCCCGCCCATCAGGCGCTGCGTGGGCTGTGTGCATCATCACGCTGGTCGGAGCTGCTCGGGCAGATCGCCGAGCAGCCGCGCTCGGTGCCCGGCCCGCAGGCGTACGCCGGACTGCTGCGCGCCGCCGGCTGCACCGCCGACACCTGGGAGACCACGTACGTGCACCAGCTGCCCGTCACCGGCGGCCCGCATCCGGTGCTCACCTGGCTCACCGGCACCGCGCTGCGTCCCGTGCGGGCCGCCCTGGCCGCCGAGCCCGGCGCATGGGAGGAGTACAACGCCGAACTGGAGCCGGTGCTCGCCGCGGCCTACCCCGCCGACGGCGGCGTCGTCGACTTCCCGTTCCGCCGCGTCTTCGCGGTCGGCCAGCGGGTCGCCGCGACCGGCTGACCCGGGGTGCCGCGTCGGCCGCGGGGCTGTCGGGCGGGCGCAGGAAGGTAAGGTTCCGGCATGGCTAAGGACGATCTTGCGAGTTTCGTGGCGGGGCTGCCCAAGGCCGAACTGCACGTGCACCACGTGGGTTCGGCCTCCCCGCGCATCGTGGCCGAGCTGGCCGCCCGGCACGAGGGCCGCAGCCCGGTCCCGGCCGACCCAACGCTGCTCGCCGAGTACTTCACCTTCACCGACTTCGCGCACTTCATCGAGGTCTACCTGAGCGTGGTGGACCTGATCCGCGACGCCGACGACGTGCGCACGCTGACCTACGGCGTCGCCCAGGACCTGGCCGCGCAGCAGGTGCGCTACGCCGAGCTGACCGTGACGCCGTACTCCAGCGTCAACCGGGGCATCCCGGCCGAGGCGTTCTGCGAGGCCATCGAGGACGCGCGGATCGCGGCCGAGAAGGAACTCGGTCTGGTGCTGCGGTGGTGCTTCGACATCCCCGGCGAGGCCGGCCTGGCCTCGGCCGAGCAGACCCTGCGCATCGCGCTCGACCGGCGCCCGGACGGCCTGATCAGCTTCGGCCTCGGCGGTCCCGAGATCGGCGTGCCCCGGCCGCAGTTCAAGCCGTACTTCGACCAGGCCCGCGCGGCCGGGCTGCGCAGCGTCCCGCACGCGGGGGAGACCACCGGCGCGCAGACCGTCTGGGACGCGATCCGCGAACTCGGCGCGGAGCGCATCGGCCACGGCATCCACGCCGCGCAGGACCCGGAGCTGCTGGCGTACCTCGGCGAGCACGGCATCCCGTTGGAGGTGTGCCCGACGTCGAACCTGCGTACCCGCGCGGTGGCGGACCTGGCCGAGCACCCGCTCGCCGCGATCGTGGCCGCGGGCGTGCCGGTCAGCATCAACTCCGACGACCCGCCGATGTTCGGCACCACGCTCAACAACGAGTACCTGGTCGCCGCCCGGCTGCTCGACCTCGACGCCGCGGGCGTGGCCGAACTGGCCCGCCAGGGCGTACGCCACTCCTTCGCGACGGACCAGGTCAAATCCACCCTGCTCGCCGAGATCGACGCCTACACCGCCACCGCCTGACCCGGGCGGGTCAGACCTGGTGCAGGGCTCTGACCTTGCGCCAGGTGGCGGGGTCGAGGGTGCCCGCGCGGTTGGAGAAGGCATCCGTCATGACCGTGATCGGGTCGCTGAGATCCAGGAAGCTGTTGTGGTCCGCGTCGGCGTCCCAGCCCTTGGTGGGGATCTCGATGTGGTCGCTGCGGTGGCTCTGGTCCTGGCTGGTGATCTTCAGGATCTCGAACGCCCCGCGCTTGACCCGCAGCACCACGCACGGCCGCACCTTCGACCCGGTGCCGTCCTCGTAGGGCACGTCGGCCCACCAGATCTCCCCGGGCTGCGGCCCGCCGGCGGGCACCGGCGTCTTCTTCGGGGCGGTGGGCCGCCCCGGTGGCCGCTTGCCGGTGGGGCGCTTGCCCGCCGGGCGGGTGGGACCGGCCGCCGGGCGCGACGTCTTGCGCCACCGCCACCAGATCGCGAGCGCCAGTACGGTGACCGAGAACAGGGTCAGGAACAGCCACATGATCGGCAGTCTAGGCGGGCTCGCCGAGCAGGGTGCAGGCCACGTCGGCGGGCACCGGTCGGGAGAACAGGAAGCCCTGCCCGTACCCGCAGCCCAGGCGGATCAGGAAGTCGCGCTGCTCGGGTGTCTCGATGCCCTCGGCGATGAGGTCGAGCGACAGGTTGCGTCCCATCAGGACGATGGTGCGCACCAGCTCGCCGCTGCGCCGGTCGGTGTCGATCTGCCAGACGAACGACCGGTCGATCTTCAGCGCGTCGATGGGCAGCCGGTGCAGCGCCTCCAATGAGGAGTATCCGGTGCCGAAGTCGTCGATGTGCAGCTGGCAGCCCAGATCGTGCAGGGTGTCCAGGATGTCGCGGGCCGGGCCGACGTTCTCCATCACCACGCCCTCGGTGATCTCCACGGCGAGGCTGCCCGCCGGGGGCTGGTGCCGGTCCAACGAACCGGTGATGTCGTCGATGACGTTGCCGCTCCAGAACTGGCGGTTGGACACGTTGACGGCGACGGACAGGCCGGGCGTGGCGACCCCGGCGGCGTACCAGGTGGCGAGCTGGCGGCAGCATTCGTCGACGACCCACCTACCGATGGGGATGACCAGGCCGGTCTCCTCGGCGACCGGCATGAACGCGGCCGGCGCCAGCAGCCCGCGCAGCGGGTGACGCCAGCGGATGAGCGCCTCGAAGCCCTTGGTGCGGCCCGAGCGCAGCGCCACGATCGGCTGGTAGTGCACCTCGAACTCGCCGTTGTCGAGGGCCTGGCGCAGCTCGGTCTCGATCTGCAGCCGGGTCACCGCCTTGGCGTGCATGGCCACGTCGAAGACGGCGTGGCGGCCCTTGTGCCGGGACTTGGCCGAGTACATCGCGATGTCGGCGTCGCGCAGCAGGTCCTCGGCGTTGCTGTAGCGGCGGCTGCTCATCGTGATGCCGATGCTGGCGGTCACCACCACGTCCTGGCCGTGCAGCTGGAACGGCTGGGTGAGCACCCCGTGCAGGCGCTCGGCGACCTGGGCGGGGGTGTGCGGCGCGGTCACGTCGTCGAGCAGCACCAGGAACTCGTCACCGCCGAACCGGGCGACCGTGTCCGACTCGCGCAGGGTCGACTTGATGCGTTTGGCGACCTGCTTGAGCAGCCGGTCCCCGGCGGAGTGGCCGAGGCTGTCGTTGACCACCTTGAACCCGTCCAGGTCCAGGAACAGCACGCCGAACGGCCGGCCGGTGCGCCGCCGCGACTGCCGGATCGCCTGGCGCAGCCGGTCCAGGAACAGCGAGCGGTTGGGCAGGCCGGTCAGCTCGTCATACAGGGCCGCGATGCGCAGCTGTTCCTTCTGCCGCAGCGACTCCTTCAGCAGCGCCTGCCGGTCCAGCGCCACCGCCAGCAGCGCGGCCCACTGGTTGAACGGCTCCCGCCCGGTCGCGCCGCCGGTGGACACCGAGTCCACCACGGCCAGGAAGCCCCAGTCGCTGGCCCCGCCCTTGACGGGCACCACGAAGACGATCAGGTTGGCCGCCGGGTCGGCCAGCTCCCGCAGCCGCAGCGGCGGGAACGCGCTGACCGCCACCGACGGCTCGGACGAGGGCGGCTCGCCGGGCAGGAACCGGCCGGTGATCTCCAGGGTGGCGTCGGCCAGCGAGGGCGGCAGCCCGCCGGCCCACAGCCCGAGGCAGCCGCCCCGGACCCAGGTGCGGCGCATCCACTCCAGCCGGGCCGGCTCCCGGTGCCCGCGCAGCAGCTCCATGCCGACCTCGTACTGCGCGGTCAGCGTCTCGCGCAGCAGGGAGCTGTCCCGGAACAGGGTCCGGCCGCGCATCTCCATGAGGATGAGCAGCACCCCGTTGGCCGGCTGGCCGTAGTCGCGGATCAACTGCGCGATCTCGTACAGCGCCTCCGGCCGTCCCCCGGACAGCCGCAGCAGCAGCTCCAACGCCAGGCGGACCTCCTCGCAGGCGGGCCGCCGCGCGGGCGCGTCGGCCGGGACGGGCTCGACGGCGCGCGCCACCGTCTCGGCGGCGTGCACGAGATCGGCCGCGTCGGCCGGGGACAGTGAGCCGTGCACCGGCGCGACGGTCGTGGCGATCAGGTCGGCCAGGCGGCGGTGCGGCACGGGCGGCTCGACGTCGGCGTGGAACGCGATGTCGCCGCTGCACCCGCAGGACTCGCGCACGATGAGCGAGGTGGGCACGAGGATGCGCGCCGGGGGCTCGGGATCGCCGCGGATCAGGCCGAGCAGGGTCGTGACGGCGGCTCGCCCGATCATCTCGGTCGGCTGGCGCACGGTCGTCAGCCGGGGGATGAGGTAGGCGCTGGAGCGCAGGTCGTCGAAGCCCACCACGGCCTGCTCGGCGGGCAGCCGCAGCCCCGCCGCGGCCAGCGTGTGCATGATGCCGGTGGCGTTCTCGTCGGTGCCCGCGATCACCGCGGTCGAGGGCAGCCCGGCGGCGAGCATGCGCTCGGCGGCGTGCTCGCCACCGTCGATCTGATTGGTGGGCGCGGTGAACAGCAGCCCCGGATCGGCCTCGATGCCGTGCACGGCCAGCGCTTCGCGGTACGCCTCGTAGCGCTCGCGGATGTCGTCGGTCTCCAGCCGCCCGGCGAAGGCGATCCGGCGGTGCCCGTGGGCGACCAGGTGGTCGACGGCCTCGGTGACGCCGGTCCGGTTGTCCGGCATCACCAGCGGGTGCGTCAGGCCGGGCAGTTCGTGGCTCACCGACACGAACGGCCGCCCGCTCTCCTCGATCGAGTGGCGGTAGCGGGGCGAGACCGCCTGCAGCACCATCACGAAACCGGACACGTGCTGCCAGGCCACCGGGTAGGACAGCTCCGGCGGCTCGGTGACCTCGATGTGCTCGGTGCCCGCGTCGAGGGTCTGGATCGCGATGACCCCCACGCCCGCCTCCGCCGCGGCGCGCGCGATCCCGGCCAGTACGCCGCCGTAGTACCAGCCCCCGAGGAACGGCGACAGGACCCCGAGCGTGAGGTCTGGTGTCACCTTCAGACGGTACCGCGCAGAACAGTCCGCACCGGGCGAAACGGTCGCCGAGAGTGGCCCCGAGAGTTGCTCAGGGCAGCCGCAGCACCCAGCGGTACGCCTGCACCAGCCCGGTGTCGAAGCTGGCCGCCGAGCCCCACAGGAACAGCCGGAACCGCCGGTACAGCGGGTCGCCCCAGCGCCGGACCACGTCCTCGCGGGCCGCGTCGAGCCGCCGCGCCCACTCCGCGCAGGTCAGGTGGTAGTTGTGCCGGTCGTCGTCGACGCTGACCAGCTCGAACGGCGAGCGCGCCACCTGGCGCAGGTAGGAGTGCAGCACCAGCGGCGAGGACTTGCCCGGGTAGATGTAGCGGCTCATGAACGTCGACACCCGGTGCTTGGCCCGCATCGCCAGCGCGTCCAGGTAGACGTGCCCGCCCGGCTTGACCAGCTCGGCGTACTTGCGCAGGGTCGCGCCGTAGTTGGGCAGGTGCTCGGTCACGCCCATGTTGACGATCGCGTCGTAGCGGCGTGGGGCCTCGTAGCGCAGCAGGTGCCGGCGCACCACGGTGGCGGGCAGCTGCTCGCGGGCGAACAGGTCGGACAGGTAGCGCTCGGACTCCTCGGCCAGCGTCAGCGTGGTCACGTGCACCCCGCGCCGGGCGGCGAACTCGGCGAACGCGCCCCAGCCGCCGCCGACCTCCAGGACGTGGTCGCCGGGGGAGACCCGCAGCGCGTCGAGGGCCAGCTCCATCTTGCGGGTCATCGCGTCTTCGAGCGGCTCGTCGTCGCGGGCGAACACGCCCTGGGTGTAGCACCGGTGCCGGGAATCCATGAAGGTCAGGAAGAACTCGGACTCGTTGTCGTAGTGCGACGAGATCGCGCGGCGGTCGTGCTCGGCCCCGCCGAGCCGCAGCGCCGGGGCGAACCGGGCCAGCCAGGCGATCGGGTGCCGGTCGTGGAACATGCCGCGCACCTTGAGTGCGGCCATCAGGTCGCCCTCGATGTCCAGCCAGCCCCGCAGGTAGGCCACGCCGATCTGGAACTGGTCGAGCCCGGCCAGCGCCTTCGCGCCGCGCGGGTCGCTGATCACGACGGTGAAGGCGGGGTCGCCGGAGCCCAGGACGCTGGGCGGCGTGCCGTCGCCGGCGTGGACCGCGAACGGCACCGCCGGGCGGTCGGCGAAGTAGGTCTGATAGCGACGATCGAGGGTCCTTGCCAGGTCAGCGCTCGCCATGGCGCCAATCTAACGCCGTCGAAGCCTCGGTGAAAGGAGCATGCGGATGAACCGCAGGCGGCCGGAACCGGTAACCGGCATGATCGGCGCGCCCGATAGCATGGCCGGAGCCGGACAAACCGCAGCAGAGGACTTGAGGAGATCACCGTGAGCGTTTCGATCAGCCCGCCGCAGGCCGACCCCGTCGTCGTCCGGGCCGGGACGACGGGCGCGGAGGCGATCGCCGAGGCCGGCCTGCCGGTGCACGGCCCCAAGGCGATCGTGGTGGTCCGCGACCCCGAGGGCCGCCTGCGCGACCTGGACTGGTCTCCCGCGGTCGACACCGCGGTCGAGCCGGTCGCCATCGACAGCAAGGACGGCCTCGACGTGCTGCGCCACTCCACGGCGCACGTGCTCGCCCAGGCGGTGCAGGACATCTTCCCCGAGGCGAAGCTGGGCATCGGGCCGCCGATCGACAACGGCTTCTACTACGACTTCTCGGTGGCCAAGCCGTTCCACCCGGACGACCTCGACAAGATCGAGAAGCGGATGCAGGAGATCGTCAAGTCGGGGCAGCGTTTCTCCCGGCGCCGCTTCGAGACGCTCGACGAGGCCAAGGCCGAGCTGAAGGACGAGCCGTTCAAGCTCGAACTGGTCGACATCAAGGGTGACGCGGGCGACGACGTCATGGAGGTGGGCGGCGGCGAGCTGACCATCTACGACAACCTCGACGCCAAGACCGGCGAGCGCTGCTGGGGTGATCTGTGCCGGGGCCCGCACCTGCCGTCGACCCGCCTGATCGGCGCGTTCAAGCTGATGCGCTCCGCGGCGGCGTACTGGCGCGGCTCGGAGAAGAACCCGCAGCTGCAGCGGGTGTACGGCACCGCGTGGCCGACCCGCGACCAGCTCAAGGACTACCTGAAGCTGCTGGAGGAGGCGGCCCGCCGCGACCACCGCAAGCTGGGCACCGACCTCGACCTGTTCAGCTTCCCCGATGAGATCGGCTCGGGCCTGGCGGTCTTCCACCCCAAGGGCGGTGTGATCAAGCGCGAGATGGAGGACTACGTCCGCCTGCGCCACATCGAGGAGGGCTTCCAGTACGTCGGCACGCCGCACATCACCAAGGAAGGCCTCTTCCACACCTCAGGTCACCTGCCCTACTACAAGGAGACCATGTTCCCGCCGATGGACATGGAGGGCAGCGACTACTACCTCAAGGCCATGAACTGCCCGATGCACAACCTGATCTACCGGTCGCGCGGGCGTTCGTACCGTGAGCTGCCGATCCGGCTGTTCGAGTTCGGCTCGGTGTACCGGTTCGAGAAGTCGGGCGTGATCCACGGCCTGACCCGGGTGCGCGGTTTCACCCAGGACGACTCGCACTCCTACGTCACCAAGGAGCAGGCGGCCGCCGAGATCAAGCACCTGCTCGACTTCGTGCTCGGCCTGCTCAAGGACTTCGGCATCACGGACTTCTACCTGGAGCTGTCGACCCGCGACGAGAGCAAGCCGGAGAAGTTCGTCGGCTCGGAGGAGGACTGGGCGACGGCCACCGCCGTGCTGGAGCAGTGCGCGCTGGAGACCGGGCTGACCCTGGTGCCGGACCCGGGCGGCGCGGCGTTCTACGGCCCGAAGATCTCGGTGCAGGCCAAGGACGCCATCGGCCGGACCTGGCAGATGTCGACCATCCAGTACGACTTCAACCAGCCGAAGGGCTTCGAGCTGGAGTACCAGGCCGCCGACGGCACCCGCCAGCAGCCGGTCATGATCCACTGTGCGAAGTTCGGCTCGATCGAGCGCTTCATCGGCGTGCTCACCGAGCACTACGCGGGCGCGTTCCCGGCCTGGCTGGCCCCGGTCCAGGTGGTCGGCATCCCGATCCGCAGCGACGACGAGGCCGGGCACACCGCCTACCTGTACGACTTCGTGGCCAAGCTGCGCAAGGCGGGCATCCGGGCCGAGGTCGACAGCTCCGACGAGCGCATGCAGAAGAAGATCCGCACCGCGCAGCAGCAGAAGATCCCGTTCATGGCCATCGTCGGCGACCAGGACCTGGCCGACGGCACGGTGTCCTTCCGCTACCGCGACGGCTCGCAGCGCAACGGCGTCAGCCTGGACGAGGCCGTCGCCCACGTGACCGAGATCGTGCGCTCGCGCGTCAACACCGGCCCGTCCGCCGCCGTGGCGGAGAACGCCGAGGCGGCGTGAGCGAGCGCGTGAACGAGGCCGGGTTCGTGCTGGACACGGACCCGGCCCGGCTCGACCTCGACACCGTCGAGCGGTGGCTGGCCACGGAGAGCTACTGGGCCAACGGGCGCGAGCGCGCGGTCATCGAGCGCTCGCTGGCCGGCTCCACCGCCTACGGGATCTACGCCCCGGACGGGACGCAGGTCGGCCTGCTGCGCGTGGTCACCGACGGGGCCACCTTCGCGTGGCTGTGCGACGTGTTCATCGAGGCCGCGTACCGGGGGCAGGGCCTGGCCCGGTGGGCGGTGGCGGCGGTCCGCGACGACGTGCTCGCGCTCGGCGTGTACCGGATCATCCTGGCGACGGCCGACGCGCACGGCGTCTACGCCGAGGCCGGGTTCACCCCGCTGGCCGAGCCGGACCGCTGGATGCAACTGACCACGCGGGTCATCGGCCGCCCCGACGTGCCCTTCACCGCGGCGGCGTCGGCATGAGCTCCCCGGACCCGGACGGCCTCGAACGGCTCTGGACCCCGTGGCGCATGGCGTACGTCAGCGGCGGCCCGAAGTCCACCGACTGCCCGTTCTGCGTCGCGCCGGTGTCCGACCCCGACGGGCTGGTGGTCGCCCGCGGGCAGGCCGTGTACGCGGTGCTCAACCGGTTCCCGTACAACCCGGGCCACCTGCTGGTCTGCCCGTACCGGCACATCGACGACTACCCGGAGCTCGACGACGCCGAGACCGCGGAGCTGGCCGAGTTCACCAAGACGGCGATGCGGGTGGTCCGCAAGGTCTCCAACGCGCACGGATTCAACATCGGGCTCAACCAGGGCCACGCGGCGGGCGCGGGGATCGCCGCGCACCTGCACCAGCACGTCGTTCCGCGGTGGGGCGGGGACAACAACTTCCTGCCCGTGGTCGCCCGCACCAAGGCCCTGCCGCAGCTGCTCACCGACACCCGCGACCTGCTCCGCGAGGCCTGGCCGGCCTGAAACCGGCAGGGCGGCGCGCCGCGCGGGTGGCCGGTGGTGTCAGACCCCTGCGGAAGGATGGCTGCCATGATTGGCAACCTGCGCACCGTCGTGCTCGACGCGCCCGACATCAAGGGCCTGGCCGCTTTCTACAGCGAGCTGGCCGGCCTGACCGAGCACTACGCCGACGACGAATGGATCACGCTCAAGGCGGCCGACGGCACCCGCCTCGGCTTCCAGCACGCCCCCGACCACGTGCCGCCGCGCTGGCCCGACCCGGCGTACCCGCAGCAGATGCACCTCGACCTGCGCGTGCCGGACATGGCCGCGGCGGTCGAGCACGCCGTCAAGCTCGGCGCGACCCGGCTGCCCGGCGGCGGCGAGACCTTCACCGTGCTCGCCGACCCCGCGGGGCACCCGTTCTGCCTCTGCCAGGGCGAGGTGGACAGCGCCGCGCTCGCCGACGTCGCGATCGACTGCACGTCCGCCGGGCCGCTCGCCCGCTTCTACAGCGAGCTGCTGGGCCTGCCGGTCACCTGGGAGGGCGAGGGCGGCGCGATGATCTCCGCCGAGGGCCGGCTGCCGGTGATCTTCCAGGAGATCGCCGAGCACCGCGCCCCGCAGTGGCCCGATCCGGCCCACCCGCAGCAGTACCACCTGGACGTCGAGGTGTCCGACATCGAGCAGGCCGAGCCGAAGGTGCTCGCCCTCGGTGCGACCCGGCTGGCCGGTGCGGGCGACAACTGGCGGGTGTACGCCGACCCCGCCGGGCACCCGTTCTGCCTGGTCTGGTGACCTGCCGGCGAGCCCGCGCCCGTGCGACGCGGGCTCGCCGCACCGTCACTCGGTGTGACGTGATCGTGCAAAGGGAACCGCGGAGGGGCCTTCACGCGTCACCATCGGCGTAGACGGCCCGTCTGCACCGCCCGGCCCCTCGGCGCGGTGGGACGGGGGACGGGGGTCCAGCATGGTTTCTCGGCGCGAGATGGTGCGCCTGCTCGCCGCGGGCGGCGTCGGCGCGGCCGCCGCGGTGGCGGTGCCGAAGGTACGCGGCCTGTTCGGCCCGGACCGGCTGCCCCTCGACGGCGGGTACGCCCCGGCCGGCAACGAGCTGGGCTGGCACAAGGGCTCGGTGCGGGTGCTCTGGCACGTCACCACCGAGCGACCGCTGATCGCGCTGACCTTCGACGACGGCCCCGAGCCCGACTGGACGCCCCGGGTGCTCGACGCCCTCGACGCCCTCGACGCCAAGGCGACGTTCTTCGTCGTCGGCGAGCGGCTGGAACGCAACGCGGCCCTGGTCCGGGGGCGCTACGCCCGCCACGAGGTCGGCAACCACACCTGGGCGCACAAGGACCTGGCCCAGCGCGACGAGAAGAAGGTGCGCGACCAGCTGCGCCGCTGCCACGACGCCATCGCCGAGCACGTCGGACGGCCGCCGACGCTGCTCCGCCCGCCGTGGGGCCATCTGGGCGGCAGCACGCTGACCGTGGCCGAGGAGTTCGGCTACGACGTGGTCATGTGGTCGCAGCGGATGCGCGAGAACCTGTTCGTGAAGAACCCCGGCGGCATCGTGGCCGACACGGCCGAGCAGGCCCGCCCCGGCGCGGTGATCCTCGCCCACGACACCGGCCCCGACGACCGGCTGGTCTGCATCGACAACCTCAAGGGCATCGTGACCGGGTTGCGTGACCGCGGCTTCGAACTGGTCACCGTCTCCGAACTGATGGCCGCCGGCCAGCCCGTCACCACCACCTGACGCTGCGGGCGGTGGTGACGGACGACGGGTCAGCGGGTGGGGGTGTGCTCCTTGCGGGCCTGGTCGGCGAGGTGGCCGGGCATGGGCTCGTAGCGGGCGAACTCGCGGGTGAAGGTGCCCGCGCCCGCCGTCATGGAGCGCAGGTCCACCAGGTAGCGCAGCAGCTCCACGGCCGGCACCTCGGCACGCACCTGGGTGCGCTCGCCGCCGCCGGGGTCGGACTCCGAGCCCAGCACCCGGCCGCGGCGGCCGGACAGGTCGCTCATCACCGCGCCGACCGCGGAGTCGGGCACCGTGATGACCACCTCGTCGACCGGCTCCAGCAGCGTGATCTGCGCCTTCTCGGCGGCGTCCTTGAGCGCCATGCTGCCCGCGGTCTGGAACGCCGCGTCGGAGGAGTCGACGCTGTGCGCCTTGCCGTCGACGAGGGTCACCCGGAAGTCGACCACGGGGTAGCCGGCCACGATGCCCTTCTCGGCCTGGGCGCGTACCCCCTTCTCGACGCTGGGGATGTAGTTGTGCGGGATGGCCCCGCCCACGATCTTGTCGACGAACTCGATGCCGGTGCCGCGGGGCAGCGGCTCCAGCTGGATCGCGCAGACGGCGTACTGGCCGTGGCCGCCGGACTGCTTGACGTGGCGGCCCTGCCCGCTGGCCGGCGCGGCGAACGCCTCCCGCAGCGCCACCTTCGCCGGCTCGGTGGACAGCTCGACGCCGCCCGCGCGCAGCCGGTCGAGCACCACGTCGGCGTGCGCCTCGCCCATGCACCACAGCACGAGCTGATGGGTCTCCGGGTTGCGCTCCAGGCGCAGCGTCGGGTCACCGGCGACCAGCTTGGCCAGGTTCTTGGCCAGCGCGTCCTCGTCGGAGCGGGTCTTGGGCACCACCGCGACCGGCAGCAGCGGCTCGGGCATCGTCCACGGGGCCACCAGCAGCGGCCTGTCCTTGCCGGAGATGGTGTCGCCCGTCTCCGCGGCGGTCGACTTGGTGACCGCGCAGATGTCGCCGGCCACGCACTTGGCGACCTCGCGCAGGTTCGCGCCGAGCGGGGAGTAGACGTGGGTGACGCGCTCGTCGGCGTCGTGGTCGGGGTGGCCGCGCTCGGCCAGGCCGTGGCCGCTGATGTGCACGGGGGTGTCCGGGCGCAGCGTGCCGGAGAAGACCCGGACCAGGCTGACCCGGCCGACGTACGGGTCGATGGTGGTCTTGACGACCTCGGCCACCAGCGGGCCGTTCGGGTCGCAGTTCAGCGCGTCGCGGGGTGAGCCGTCGACGCCGGTGACCGCGGGCAGCGGGTGCTCCAGCGGGGTCGGGAACGCCCGGGTGAGCAGCTCCAGCAGCGCGTCCAGGCCGACGCCGGTCTCCGCGCACACCGGCACCGCCGGGTGGAAGTGGCCGCGCGCGACGGCCTTCTCCAGGTCGTCGATGAGCACCTGGGAGTCGATGACCTCGCCCGCGAGGTACCGGTCCATCAGGGTCTCGTCCTCGCTCTCGGCGATGATGCCCTCGATAAGCTCGCCGCGGGACTCCTCGATGGCGGGCAGGTGCTCCGGGTCGGGCTGGCGGACCTGGGGCGGGTAGCCGTTGGAGTAGTCGTAGACCTGCTGCGAGATGAGTCCGATCAGGCCCTCGACGGAGTGGCCGTCGTCGCCGTGCATCGGCAGGTACAGCGGCTGAACCTCCTCGCCGAAGACCCGCTGGCACAGCGCGAGGGCCTCGTCGAAGTCGGCCCTCGGGTGGTCCAGCCGGGTGATCGCCACGGCCCGCGGCATGCCGACCGCGGCGCACTCCTCCCAGAGGGTGGCGGTGGCGGCGTCCATGCCGTCCCAGGCGCTGACCACGAACAGGGCCGCGTCGGCGGCGCGCAGGCCGGCCCGCAGCTCGCCCACGAAGTCGGCGTAGCCGGGGGTGTCCAGCAGGTTCACCTTGACGCCCTGGTGGGACAGCGGCGCGCAGGCCAGGGCGACGGAGCGCTGCTGCTTGACCGCGGCCGGGTCGTGGTCGGTGACCGTGGTGCCCTCGGTGACCGAGCCCGCCCGGCCGATCGTTCCCGTGGCGGCGAGCAGCGCCTCGACCAGCGTCGTCTTACCGCTGCCGGCGTGCCCGACCACCACCACGTTGCGCACGTCTGACGGCTGCTCGGCGACCTGCGCCGGAGCCTGTGAGACCTTCTCCTTGTCGCCGCGCGCCATCTGTCCGCCTCCTGTTGCCGTGTCGGTTACTGCATTGTTTCCGATCCCACACCCATCGGGCGTACGGATACAACCCCGGCGTCAGCGTGTCGCCGCTGTCGAGCGTGCCAACACGCCCCGCTATCGTTAGCGCCATCATGGCGAAGATCCTCAGCGTGGTGGGCAAGGCCGGCACGGCCCGCCTGCTCGATCCCCTCAGCCGGGCCCTGCTGCGCGCGGGGGTGAGCCCGAACGCGGTGACCGTGGTCGGCACCCTGGGCGTGCTGGTGGGCGCGTTCGGTTTCGCGGCACGCGGCCACTGGATCGCCGCCGTCGTGATCATCTTAGTGTGCGGTCTCACCGACGTGATGGACGGGGCGATGGCCCGCGCCCGCGGCAGCGCCAACCGCTACGGCGCGCTGCTGGACTCGACCATGGACCGCATCGCCGACGGCGCCATCTTCGCGGCCATCGCCTGGTGGTACGCGGGCACCGGCGACCGCTGGTCGCTGGCCGCCGCCCTGATCTGCCTGGTGACCGGGCAGGTCGTCTCGTACGTCAAGGCCCGCGCCGAAGGCCTGGGCATGTCCTGCCACGTCGGCCTGGTCGAGCGCGCGGAGCGCCTGATCATCGTCGGCGTCGGCGCGCTGCTGGCCGGCTTCGGCCTGTCCTGGGGCCTGCCCGCCTCGCTCTGGCTGCTCGCGGCCGGTTCGGTGTTCACCGTCTGGCAGCGCATGTGGCACGTGCACAAGCAGGAGTCGGCGGGGGAAGCGGTATGAGCGAGCAGGGCGAGCGAATCGTGTGGGCCGGGACTCGCGCCGCCGACGAGCGCAGCGAGGAGAAGGCGTGAGCGGGCGGGAGCGGCTCGTCGAGTTCGGCTATGCCGCCGGGTGGCGGCTGGTGCGGGCGCTGCCCGAGTCGGCCGCGTCGGCGCTGTTCCGAGCCGGGGCGGACCGGGCCGCCGCGAAGCGGGGACCGAGTGTGCAGCGGCTGGCCCGCAACCTGCGCAACGTGCTCGGCCACGACCCGTCCGACGAGCTGGTCCGCGACGCGATGCGCTCGTATGCCCGCTACTGGCTGGAGGCGTTCCGGCTGCCGTCGAAGTCGAAGGCGCAGCTGCGCGACGGCTTCCGGCTGCACGGCGTCGAGAAGCTGATCGGCGCGCACGAGGCCGGCACCGGCGCGATCGTCGCCCTGCCGCACGCGGGCAACTGGGACGCGGCCGGGGCGCTGGTCACCGCGCACGGGGTGCCGTTGACCACCGTCGCCGAGCGGCTCAAGCCGGAGGGGCTGTACCGGCGGTTCCTGCAGTACCGCGAGAACCTCGGCATGACCATCGTGCCGACCGTCGGCGGGCAGGGCTCGCCGATCGACGCGCTGGTCAAGGCGCTGGGGCAGGCGCACGTCGTGCCGCTGCTGGCCGACCGCGACCTGTCCGCGCGGGGTGTCGAGGTGGAGTTCTTCGGCGGGCGCACCCGGATGCCGGCCGGTCCGGCGATGCTCGCGCTGCGCACCGGCGCGCCGCTGTTCGTGGTGGACATGTGGTACGAGCCGGACCTGGCCTGCGGCCGGGTGATCGGCCCGCTGCCGGTGCCCGACGCGTCCGCCGGCCCGCTGGACGTGCGGGTCCGGCTGCTCACCCAGCAGGTCGCCGACGGCCTGGCCCGGGGCATCGCCGCGCACCCGGCCGACTGGCACATGCTGCAGAAGCTGTGGCTGACCGAGCCGCCCGCGGGCGACCCGGCGACCGCCCGCGCCGCCTCGGCCGCGGTCGTCCCCGACCCCGAGGAGTGACGTGCGGATCGGAATCGTCTGCCCGTACTCGCTGGACGTGCCGGGCGGGGTGCAGTTCCACGTACGCGACCTCGCCGAGACGCTGATCGCGATGGGGCACGAGGTCAGCGTCCTCGCGCCCGCCGACGACGACCAGCCCCTGCCGCCGTACGTGGTGGCCGCCGGGCGGGCCGTGCCGGTGCCGTACAACGGCTCGGTGGCCCGGCTCAACTTCGGCCCGATCTCGGCCGCGCGCACCCGGCGCTGGCTGCACCAGGGCGACTTCGACGTGCTGCACGTGCACGAGCCGCTGACGCCGAGCCTGTCCCTGCTCGCGGTGATGTCGGCGCGCGGCCCGGTGGTGGCCACGTTCCACACCGCGATCACCCGCTCGCGGGCGCTGGCGGCGGGCGCACCCGTGGCGCGGGTGGTGCTGGAGCGCATCACCGGCCGCATCGCGGTCAGCGAGCTGGCCCGCCGGGTGCAGGTGGAGCACCTGGACGGCGGTGCGGTGGAGATCCCGAACGGGGTGTCGGTGGCGCACTTCGCCGACGCCGAACCGCTGCCGGGCTGGCCGGGGGAGTGCCGGCCCGGGTACGGCGGCACGGTCGGTTTCCTGGGCCGCTTCACCGAGCCCCGCAAGGGCTTCGACATCCTCGCCCGCGCGCTGGCCGAGGTGATGCCGCAGCGGCCCGGCATGCGGCTGCTGCTGGCCGGGCCCGGCGACCTCGATGAGGTGGACCTGCCGCCGGTGGTCGCCGAGCGCACGACGTTCCTGGGCAAGGTGTCGGAGGAGGACAAGGCGCGCATGCTGCGCAGCGTCGACCTGTACATCGCGCCGAACACCGGCGGGGAGTCGTTCGGCATGATCCTCACCGAGGCGATGGCGGCGGGCGCGCCCGTGGTCGCCACCGACCTGGACGCGTTCCGGCGGGTGCTGGACGGCGGCCGGGCCGGCGCGCTGTTCCCCAACGGCGACGCCGCGGCCCTGGGCGAGGCCGTCGGCGCCCTGCTCGACGACGGCCAGCGCCGCCGTGAGCTGGCCGAACACGCGAGCCGGGTGGTCGCCGCGTACGACTGGCCGGTGGTCGCGGCGCGGGTGCTGGAGGTCTACAACAGCGCCATCGAGGCCCTCGGCGAGACGGTCAGCGGGGAGGAGACCCCCGCGCAGTGGTGAGGCCGTAACGGCGCACCACTACGATGCCCGGCATGGGTTGGGTGATCGGCGTCGTGGCCTTGGTGGTCGTGATCGCGTCGTATGTCACCTGGACCGCCGGGCGGGTGGACCGTCTGCACCTGCGGGCCGCCTCCGCGGGCCGGGCGCTGGACTCCCAGCTGGTGCGCCGCGCGGCGGCCGCCGCAGTGCTGGCCGAGCACGAGCTGGCCGGCGATCCGGCGGGCGCGGACCTGTACGCCGCCGCCCGCGCCGCGCTCGACGCCCGCGAGGACGACCGGGAGGCGTCGGAGAACGACCTCACCCGGATGCTGCGCAAGCAGGCCCTCGA
Organism: Catellatospora sp. NPDC049133; assembly: GCF_040648455.1. Classification (NCBI taxonomy): domain Bacteria; kingdom Bacillati; phylum Actinomycetota; class Actinomycetes; order Micromonosporales; family Micromonosporaceae; genus Catellatospora; species Catellatospora sp. NPDC049133. The sequence goes on along the minus strand of NZ_JBEZDT010000039.1, from coordinate 33,260 downwards.
CCCGCAGGAGCCGAACGGGGCGGCGGTGGTGGCGGCCAGCCGCCGGGTGGCGCTGGCCCGGCAGATGCACACCGACCTGGTCCGCGCGGCGCTGGCGTCCCGCGAGCGGCCGCTGGTGCGCCTGCTGCGGCTCAACCGCAAGCACACCCGCCCGTCGTACTTCGACATCGACGATCCGACCTTGAGCGCGGTCTGAGCGCTCGGGTACATTTGCGGCTTCCGCTGAGTTGTCGCAGGTCACACCTGTGACTCGGGTCACAGGCCGGGCCACAGGGTGCTGATTGGCCGTCGGGTGGCCTGCTCGCCTCCGCGTAGAATTCAGCCCAGCGGAGCCTGCCGCCCGCCCTGCGGTGATCGTATGACGCCGGGCGGCCTCCTCCGCGGTCCTCGATCCCGTGTGTCAGGAGAAGCGCGACATCATGTCTGCAACCGAGTCTGTGAACGTACCGGTGACCGGCACCGCCCGCGTGAAGCGCGGCATGGCCGAGATGCTCAAGGGCGGCGTGATCATGGACGTCGTCAACGCGGAGCAGGCGAAGATCGCCGAAGACGCCGGCGCCGTGGCGGTCATGGCGCTGGAGCGTGTGCCCGCCGACATCCGGGCCCAGGGCGGCGTGTCCCGCATGAGCGACCCCGACATGATCGACGGCATCATCAACGCCGTCTCCATCCCGGTCATGGCCAAGGCCCGCATCGGCCACTTCGTCGAGGCCCAGGTGCTGCAGTCGCTCGGCGTCGACTACGTCGACGAGTCCGAGGTGCTGACCCCGGCCGACTACGCCAACCACATCGACAAGTGGCAGTTCACGGTGCCCTTCGTCTGCGGCGCGACCAACCTGGGCGAGGCGCTGCGCCGGATCACCGAGGGTGCGGCCATGATCCGCTCCAAGGGCGAGGCCGGCACCGGTGACGTGTCCAACGCCACCACCCACATGCGCAAGATCCGTGGCGAGATCAAGAAGCTGACCTCGCTGCCCGCCGACGAGCTGTACGTCGCCGCCAAGGAGCTGCAGGCCCCGTACGAGCTGGTCAAGGAGATCGCCGAGACCGGCAAGCTGCCCGTCGTGCTGTTCACCGCGGGCGGCATCGCCACCCCGGCCGACGCCGCGATGATGATGCAGCTCGGCGCCGAGGGCGTCTTCGTGGGCTCGGGCATCTTCAAGTCCGGCAACCCGGCGCAGCGCGCCGAGGCGATCGTGAAGGCCACCACCTTCTACGACGACCCGGACGTGCTCGCGAAGGTCTCCCGCGGCCTGGGCGAGGCCATGGTCGGCATCAACGTCGACGAGATCCCGCAGCCGCACCGCCTGGCCGAGCGCGGCTGGTGAACCACCGGCCGTGAGCGCCTCCTGACGACCCGCCCGCTGACCTCAGCGGGCGGGTCGCTCCGTCTTCTCGCAGGCCTCGCCGTCGCGGTCCGGGTCCAGGCGGTGCCGGTCCCTGCCGCGTACGAGCAGGCGCGCGACCGTGCCGTCCGGGGCCGGGTCGAAGTAGCCGTGGCCGCGCAGCCAGCCGCAGCGGGCGCGCACGCCGGGCGGGAACCGCCACGGCACGCACAGGCCCGGCTGCTGCGGCATGCGGTAGCCGTGGTCGCAGCCGTCGATGCTCGCGGGCAGCTCCGGTGGCTTCTTCGGCTTCGGCAGCGGCCGCTGCGGCCTGGCCTGCGGTTTGCGGGCGAACGACTGCACGAAGGGCCGCACCGTGCCGGGCCGGGCCGGGTGCGGGCCGAGCGTGACCCAGGTCGCGGGTCCGGCCGTCGCGGTGGACGGGCCGAGGCCGGTGGCGACGGTCAGCAGGACGGCGGCGGCCGCGAGCAGGCGCAGCGCGGTACGCGTGGACGTGTTCACGAGATGTGCACCCACCTGGCCACGGACGGCACCCCGTTGGCGCCGACGACGAAGAGCATGTACCAGCCGGGCGGCGCGATGTTCGGGTTGCTGGTGAGGTTCAGGCCGATGCCGTCGCCCTCCACCGTCATCGGCAGGTCCACGTAGCGCTGGTTGGGGTCGGACGAGTGCGTCACCGCGGCCGGCCGGATCAGGGCCGCCTTGAGCACCGGGCCGTCCACCGTGATCCGCTGCGTCGAGCCGTACGCCCACTGCGTGCTCGCCACCGACCTGATCTGCGGCCGTGCCCCCTGGAACAGGTACGGCGGGGAGTAGATCGAGATGTGGGTGGCGAACGAGCCGTCGCCCGGGTTGTCGCCGAAGGCCATCACCCGCCCGTCCGGCAGCAGGAACGCCGACGAGTGGTACGTGCGCGGCATCGGGTCGGTGGCCATGCCCGCGGTGAACGTGTTCGTGGCGGGGTCGAACATCGACGCCTCGTAGACGGGGTCGGCCCGGTTGTGCAGGCCGCCGCCGGTCTCGAAGACCAGGCCGTCGGGCAGCAGCACCGCGGAGACGTACATCTTGCCCTGCGTCGCGGTCTGCGGCACGCCGCCGGTGAGCGTCCCGGTCGGGATCGGCGGCCCCGGGGTGTACGCCGGGGCGGCGGCCTTCAGGTCGATCACGTCGGTGAGCCGGTGCGCGTCGGGGTTGGCGACGTTGTTGCCGCCGCCCAGGGTGAGCACCCGCTGGTCCTGCGCGGGCGGCAGCAGCACGCTCATCGACTGGTCGCGCTCGTCCTTGCGGCGCAGGCCGGGCACGTCGGTCACGGTGCCCGCGACGTGGTCGTAGATGGACGCGCCGGTGCCGGGCAGGTTGTCGCCGAACACGTGGCTGCCCGTGTAGAACAGCCGGCCGTCCTGCATCAGGATCATCGACGGGTACAGCCCCCAGAAGCGCCAGGTCTGGTTGGTCTCGTTCAGCCCCAGCCAGCGCCCCTGCGCCGCGGAGTAGTACTCCGTGGCCACCGTGCCCCCGGAGTCCTCGCCGAGCCCGCCCAGCGAGATCACGTCGCCGTTGCCCAGCAGGGTCGCCGACGGATACCAGTGCCCGGCGTTGAGGTCGTTGAGCCGGGTGTACGCGCCGGCCGCCGGGTCGAAGACGTAGGACTCCTTCAGGCCCCGGTAGCCGGTCGTGCCGTCCGCGCTCGGGTAGTCCTTGTTACCACCCATGATCAGGACCCGGCCGTCGGAGAGCTGCACGTGCCCGGAGCAGAACAGGTCCGCCGGGGTCGGCACGCTCACGAACGTCCCGGAGTACGGCCGGTACAGCGCGGTCGCGAAGCTGCCCGCCGCGAACGCGTCCGCGTCGTTGCCGGAACCGGCCACCAGCAGCACGTTGCCGTCGTGCAACACCACCGCGTGCATGGCCCGCGCCGGGGCGGTGAACGGCATCACCTGCCACGCCCCCTTGGTGCAGGCCTCACCCGAGCTGCACGCCGCACCCGGCGTCGGCTGGGTGACGTCGACCATCCGGTAGTCGTCGGTGACCAGCGTGCCGGTGTCGTAGACGGTCACGCCCCAGGTGATCTGGTCGGTGTGCGGCGGGATCGGCGGCGTGCGCACCGTCTTCTCGGTGAACTCCGCGGTCACCGGCAGCGACGCCAGGTCCGTCCAGTACTGCCAGCCCGCGGCCGTGTCGTGCCGGAACATCGTCATGACGGTGCTGGTGGTGGTCGTCTTGTACCAGACCGACAGGTCGTACTGGTGGCCCGGCGTGACGTTCGGGGCGCACGACGCGTCCTCCACCATCATCGCCTTGCGGTCGCCCGAGGCCCGGTCCGCCAGCGTGATCGCCATGGCGGACCCGCCGCTGTGCGCGTCCCCGGTGACCGCGAACGTGTACGAGTTGTCACCCCACCCGGCCGCGTTCCAGCAGAGCGGGAAGCCGTCGCCGGACAGCGCCTCCAGGCCCGGGTTGGCGACCAGGTTCGCATCGGCGTACGCGGCCTCGGCGGCCAGTCCCGCCGCGGCCAGCAGCGCGGCCAGGACCAGGGCCGGTCTGCGCCGGCGCGCCCGCAGCCACGGGATCGGATTCACGTCGCCTCCGTGGGATCGGTGTCGTGTCCGGTCACGGCGCGGTCAGCGCCGGTCGGCGGGGGAGTCGGGCACCCAGCGGATCTCGATGCGGTCGCTGCCCGCGCCGAAGGTCGCCAGCACGTCGGAGTGCTCCAGCAGCGCGTCCACGGTCGGCAGCGGGGCCCGGTCGCCCCGCATCGCCGGGGTGGAGACCACGTAGTCGACGTCGCGCCAGCCGCGGGGCAGTTCGGCGGCGACCTTGGCGTCCAGGTCGACCTTGTAGAACCACAGCACGTTCTCGCGCGGGAACCCGTCGCGCACCAGGTCCAGCCAGATCACGTCGTCGACCACCACCCGGGTGCGGGCCCGGTCGGGCACCCGTTCGCGCAGCCACGCCGCGGCCGCCTCGTACGGCGTGTTGTCCCGGGCGGTCAGCGCCCGGTGGACGCCGCCCGACCAGCGCACCCCGACCACGCCGACCGCGAGCACGGCGAGCCCGAGCAGCACCGCCCGGCGCCAGCCGGGGACCTGCTCGCCGGGCGGCCCGGTGAGGCCGTGCCGGACCGCCAGTGCCAGCACTCCGGCCAGGCACAGCGCGAGGAACGGCAGCGCCTGGATCACGTACATCGTCGGCAGGTAGCCGCCGGGCCGCAGCGCCACCACCGCCAGCAGGGCGACCGCGACGGCGGGCACCCGCAGCCGCCGGACCGCCAGCGCCACCGCGGCGGCCAGCACACCGCCGGCCAGCAGCACCACGTCGTAGTACAGCCACGAGCCGACCACCGTGTTGGCCGGGCTGCCCGCGGTGAACACGCTGCCCGAGCCGGTGCGGCTGTGCAGCTGGAACTGCCAGGCCCCGATCAGCGACACGTGGCCCGGACCCGGCAGCAGCTCGCCGTTGAGCATCGCGAACAGCGGGTAGAAGCCGCCGACCAGCAGCAGCCCGCTGCCGAACCCGGCGAAGGAGAAGGCGCGCACCCCGTTGCGGGCGGTGCCCTGCCACAGCGCGAGCACCACCGCGGGCAGCGCCACGATCATGGTCTCCTTGCACAGCGCGGCCACCGCCGCCGCCGCGCCGGCCGCGACGTGGTGCCACAGGTGCCGCCGGGGCGACAGCGCCAGCACGAGCGCGCCGAGCAGCCACGCCACGGCGAAGCTGTCCAGGTAGATCTGCCGCTGCGTGGTCACCGCCAGCGGCGAGAGCCCGTAGCAGAGCACGGCGACCGCCGCCGCCCAGCGGGGCAGCCCGAGGCGGCGGCCGAGCAGGTAGGTGAGCAGCAGGATGGCGGCGGTTACCGCCAGCATCGCGTACCGGCCGGTGGGCACCGCGAGCCCGTCGGACAGCGCGGCGGGCAGCCAGGAGAACGCGGCGAGCTGGATCCAAGCCAGCGGCGGATGGTCGTACCAGTAGGTGTAGTGGCCCAGCCCCAGCCCTTGCCGCACGGCCCAGGCCTGAGCGAGGTAGGTCCCCTCGTCGTCGCTGGCGGCCGGGAACCCGGTGATATTCCAGGCGTGCACGAACAGCACGATCGCGGTGATGCCGGTGACCAGCAGGCCGCCGGGCGACCGCAGGCGGCGCAGCAGCCGGGCGCGCCTCGGCTCGGGCCGCTCCTCGACCTCGACCGTCGTTTCCGGGACTGCGGCCTGGACTTCCTCGGCTTGGACCTCGACTTCCGCTGGTTCGACCTCGGTCTCGGCGTCGGCTTCGGCCTCCTCTGCCGGGTCGATCGGTGCGCCGGGCTCGGCCGTCGGCGGCGGGTCGTCGGCCGCGGCGGCGTCGAGGACCGGTTCGTCCGCAGGGGTGGCGGGTTCCGGTGGAGCGGCCGGATGGAAGGTGACCGCGATGTCCCGGGGCGGGGCGGGCCGTTTCGCGAAGGAACGGGAGCGGGCGCGCCGGCGCGACGAGGTGGTCATGACGCGCTGCCGTCCGTGGCCGGGGTTTCGGTGAGGTGAGCGCCGACGTGCCTGGTCAGCTCCCAGTTGGTGCGTCCGGTCCATTCGCGCCAGATGGCGCGGACCGCGGCCACGGACAGGATAAGCATGTACGGGAAGGTGCCGAGCACGAGCTGCGCGTAGTGCACCGGGCGCACCCGCAGGCCGAACTGCTTGCCGAAGTCGCGCAACCCGGCCACCTGGAACGCCAGCGTCGCGGCCGTGGGCAGCGCCGGCAGGAAGGTCAGCATCGCGACCGCGACGGGCACGTGCGCGAACAGCGCCACGTACAGGCCGATCGGCACCGCGATCGCCGAGAACGCCTGCACGAACGGGCCGGTCAGGGTGTACCGGGCGAGCATGCGCGACCAGAACGTCGGCAGCCCGCGCCAGTCGCCCTTGCGCAGCACCTGCAGGAAGCCCTGGTTCCACCGGGTGCGCTGCTTGAGCAGCCCGGACACCGAATCCGGGGTCTCCTCCCGGGTGACGATCGCCGAGTCGTACGCCACCACGACCCGCTCGCCGCTGCTGGACAGCCGTACGCCCAGGTCGCAGTCCTCGGCGAGGCAGGTGCCGTCCCAGCCGCCGGCGCGGCGCAGCACGTCGGTCCGCACGAAGACGGTGTTGCCGCCGAGCGGGATGAATCCTCGGCGGGCGTGCAGATGCAGGCGGCTGCGGAACCAGAAGAAGTACTCCAGGCAGTTGTGCAGGCTGTACCAGCTCGAATGGAAGTTGATGAGCTGGACGCCGCCCTGCACCACGGTCGCGCCGCTGCGCCGGAAGGCGTGGTCGACGTGGGTGAGCAGGGCCGGGTGGACCTGGTCCTCGGCGTCGAAGACCCCGACGACGTCGCCGCGGCAGTGCGGCAGCGCGCTGTTGAGCGCCTTGGGTTTGCTCTTGACCTCGTTGGTGTCGACGACCACGCGCACACGGTCCGGGGTCTGCTCGGCGAGCTGCCGGGCGACCTCGGTGGTGCCCTCGTCGTCGTGGCCGACCACCAGGATCACCTCGTAGTGCGGGTGGCTCGATTCGAGCAGCCGGCGCACGGTGTGCGCGAGCACCTCCTCCTCGTGGCGAGCCGGGACGAGCAGCGAGAAGGAGAGGGTGTGCGCGCCGTCGGGAGCGGCGAACCTGGTGGCGGCGAGGGTCTCCGGGGTGCGCCAGGCGTGCATGGTCCACCAGAGCGTGACCACGGCGAAGGCGAACAGGGCGAGGGAGACGGCGGTCATCGTGACGGCAGCCATGACCTGCCCGTCCGGCTGTTGAGCAACAGGGGCATACATTCCCTTATCTGTACAAAACGGACATGGGTGGCACGTGGATGCCACGTGAGCGGATTCCGTGTCCGCCGGGCGTATGCCTTGGGTAACCGGCGCGGCGAGCGAATGGCTACGCGGAGAAATCGGCGTGGCAACGCGCTGTCGAACGTGCCGTGTCACCGGCCGTCGCGGGATGACGGGGCCGTCCTCCACCGGTTGTCGGCCGCCCCGTGGAGCGCCTCGTCACATGGGGCTGATGTCCCACTTCCGGATGTGGCTGAAGATCAGCTGGGTCTCCAGGTGGGCCACCTCACGGCGGGAGGTGAAGCCGTCCAGGAGCAGCCGCTGCAGGTGGGCGGCGTCGCGGACGGCGACGTGCACCAGGAAGTCGTCCGCGCCCGCGATGTGGCTCATCGCGAGCGTCTCGGGCAGGTCCAGCACGAAGCGGATGAACGGCTCCACCACGTCGCGGTTGTGCGGGCGGACCCGTACCGCGATGTAGGCCTGCAACGGGCGGCCCAGCGCGGCCGGATCGGCGTCGGCGTGGAACCCGGCGAGCACCCCGCGGCGCTGCAGCGCGCGCACCCGCTCCAGGCAGGTCGAGGCGGCGACATTGACGCGTGCCGCCAGATCCTTGTTCGAGATCCGCGCATCGTTCTGCAACTCGCGCAGGATCGCCGCGTCGATCGCATCAAGCACGGTGTTTGCGGTCATACCCCGAAGAGTATTCGGAGTCTGTTTACCAGGCCCGAAGAAGGCCCGAAGATCACGCCCATGACCTACGCCGTCGACACCCGTGCCGTGCACGCGGGCCGCGCCGACCTCGCCGAGCTCGGTGTGCACGCGCTCCCGCTGGACTTCTCCACCACGTACCCGATGCACGACCAGGTTGCCGCAGGTAGCGCGCTGGGCGCGTTCGCCGACGGCGCGGCCACCGCCGCGACCCCGGTCTACCAGCGGCTCTACAACCCGACCACGGCCCGCTTCGAGCAGGCGCTGGCCGAGCTGGAGGGCACCGAGGCCGCCGTCTCGTTCGCCTCCGGCATGGCCGCGATCACCGCCGTGCTGCAGGCCGCCTGCCTGATGACCGAGCGCCGGCACGTGGTCGCCGTGCGCCCGCTCTACGGCGGCACCGACCACCTGCTCTCCATCGGCCTGCTCGGGCTGTCCGTGACCTGGGTCGAGCAGGACGAGGTCGCGCGCGCGATCCGCCCCGACACCGGCCTGGTCGTGGTCGAGACCCCGGGCAACCCGACCCTGAACCTGGTCGACATCGCCACCGTGGTCATCCAGGCCGGGGATGTCCCTGTGCTGGTCGACAACACGTTCGCCACCCCGGTGCTGCAGAACCCGGCCCGCCTCGGCGCGGCGTACGTGGTGCACTCCGGCACGAAGTACCTCGGCGGGCACGGGGACGTGCTCGGCGGCGTTGTCGCCTGCGCCGAGCAGCGGGCCGGCGCGCTGCGCCAGGTGCGCATCCTCACCGGCGCGGTGCTGCACCCGCTGGCCGGCTACCTGCTGCACCGCGGCCTGGCCACGCTGCCGCTGCGGGTACGCGCCGCGCAGGCCACCGCCGCGACCCTGGCCGTACGGCTGGCCGTGCACCGGGGGATCAGCAAGGTGCACTACCCGGGCCTGCCCGGCAACGACCCGCGCGGGCTGATCGGCCGGCAGATGCGCGGCCCCGGCGCGATGATCGCGTTCGAGACCACGGGTGACGCGGCTGCCGTGGTCGCCGCGCTGCGCCTGATCACGCCCGCGGTCAGCCTCGGCTCCGTCGACTCGCTGATCGAGCACCCGGCCCTGCTCACCCACCGGCTCGTCGACGCCGAGGGCAAGGAGACCGGCGGCATCACCCCGAACCTGCTGCGCATGTCGGTCGGCCTGGAGGACCCCGAGGACCTGTGGGCCGACCTGGACCAGGCCCTGGCGGCGGCGACCCGCGCGACGGTCACCGCAGCGGCCGCCGCTCCCGCGGCCCTGTCCGTGCCGGTCCCTGTCCCGGCCGCCCCCGACGCGGTCCCGGCCGCCCCGGTCATGGCTCCGGCTGGCATGGCGCAGGCCGCTGCGGCGGAGCAGGCGTTCGGCGAGGAGTTCGCCGCGCTCGCGGACGCCGAGGCGGTGTCCGCCACATCGGCGCAGGCCGTGAACGGGAGCACGTCCGTACCGGCATAGACTCGACCTACAGTGGATGATCTTCTTGGGAGGACCCGTGCCAGACCTCGTCATCGGTGTGCTCGCCCTGCAGGGTGACGTGCGCGAGCACCTGGCCGCGCTGGCCGAGTGCGACGTGATCGGCCGGCCGGTGCGCCGCCCCGAGGAGGTCGCCGAGATCGACGCCCTGGTCATCCCCGGTGGCGAATCCACCACCATGAGCAAGCTGGCGCTCGCGTTCGAGGTGTACGAGCCCGTGCGCAAGCGACTCGCCGAAGGCATGCCGGCGTACGGCTCGTGCGCCGGCATGATCATGCTCGCCGACGAGGTGCTCGACGGGCGGCCGGACCAGAAGACGTTCGGCGGCATCGCCATGACGGTGCGCCGCAACGCCTTCGGCCGCCAGGTCGACTCGTTCGAGGCCCCGGTCGACATCACCGGCGTCGAGGGCGACCCGGTGCACGCGATCTTCATCCGCGCGCCGTGGGTCGAGTCGGTCACCGCGGATGTCGAGGTGCTGGGCCGGGTCACCGCAGGCCCCGCCACCGGTAGGATGGTCGCGGTCCGGCAGGGCAACCTGCTGGCCACCTCGTTCCACCCGGAGCTCACCGGGGATCTGCGGGTGCACCGTCTCTTCGTCGACATGGTGCGTGACCAGGCCTCCTGACCCGGGACAGGAAGCTTCACCAGCGCGCTGACGGAGGATCTGATGTCCGGCCACTCAAAGTGGGCGACGACCAAGCACAAGAAGGCGGCGATCGACGCCAAGCGGGGCAAGCTGTTCGCCCGCCTCATCAAGAACATCGAGGTGGCGGCGCGCACCGGCGGGGCTGATCCGGCGGGTAACCCGACCCTGTTCGACGCGGTCCAGAAGGCCAAGAAGAACTCGGTCCCCAACGACAACATCGACCGGGCGCTCAAGCGGGGCTCCGGCCTGGAGGCCGGCGGCGCCGACTGGCAGACCATCATGTACGAGGGCTACGGCCCCAACGGCGTGGCGATCCTGATTGAGTGCCTCACCGACAACCGCAACCGCGCCGCGACCGAGGTGCGCACCGCGCTCACCCGCAACGGCGGCAACCTGGCCGACGCCGGTTCGGTGTCGTACATGTTCTCCCGCAAGGGCCAGGTCATCGTGCCCAAGAACGGCCTGACCGAGGACGACGTGCTCGGCGCGGTGCTCGACGCCGGCGCCGAGGAGTGCAACGACCTGGGTGAGTCGTTCGAGGTCATCAGCGAGGCGGGGGACCTGCTCTCGGTCCGCAACGCCCTGCAGGCCGCGGGCATCGAGTACGAGTCGGCCGAGTCGACCTTCGTGCCCAGCGTGCAGGTGGCGCTGGACGAGGAGGGTGCCCGCAAGGTGCTCAAGCTGATCGACGTGCTCGACGACTGCGACGACGTCCAGGACGTCTTCGCGAACTTCGACATCTCCGACGACATCATCGAGAAGATCGAAGCCTGATCCGCCTGACCGCAGGGCCCCGTCCGCTCCAGGACGGGGCCCTGCGCCGTCCCCGGGCCACCCTCAAGATCGTCCGACTTGCCCGGCACCTGTGCGTATCTTGAAGCCCGATTTCCCCAGGTGCCTGGCAAGTCGAGTGATCTTGGCGAGGAAGTCGGTCTTCTTTCCGCTATTCGGGTGACGGAGGGCGAATTCTGGGCATCATGGTCTCTATGGTCGAAGTCCTCAACCCCGGCGAGCTGGAGCAGGGCCTGGCCGCCCTGCGCGGCTGGACCGGCGACGTGCACGGCATCACCCGCACCGTGAAGCTGCCCAGCTTCCCCGCCGCGCTGGCCGTGGTGGCCCAGGTGGGGGAGGCGGCGGAGAGCATGGACCATCATCCGGACATGGACATCCGCTACCGCCATCTCACCTTCACATGCTGCACCCACGCGGCCGGCGGCCTCACGGACCTGGACCTGCGCCTGGCTCGCATGATCGACGACATCGTCGCCCGCGCCACCGCCGACCAGCCCGCCAACCACTGACCGCCTTCGAGCGGCTCGTGATTTCGCAGCTCACCTGGCATGAGATGTTAAGAAGGGCACCTTCTTCAACGCGGAGCGTTAAGAAGGTGCCCTTCCTTTGTTCGGGGCCGGTCAGGCGGTGAGGCGGTCGGGGGTGACGGTGATGATGGAGAAGAAGGCGCCCTGGGGGTCGGCGAGCACGGCGAAGCGGCCGGGTGGGATGTCGGTCGGTGGGATGGAGACGCTGCCGCCGAGTTCCTGGGCGTGCGCGGCGGCGGCGTCGCAGTCGGCGACGTGGAAGTACACCATCCAGTGCGGGGGCAGGTCCTCGGGCCACTCGTCGCCCTCCATCGGCATCATGCCGGCGACGCGGGCTCCGTCGAACTGGAACTCGGTGTAGATGACCGGGCCGAGCGGCATGTCCTGCGGCTTCCAGCCGAACACGCTGCCGTAGAAGATCTTCGAGCCCTCCGGGTCGCGGGTGGTCAGCTCGTTCCAGGCCAGCGTGCCGGGCCTGCGGAAGATCTCGCCGCCGCCGTGGGTGCCGGGCTGCCAGACCGCGAACATCGCCCCGGCCTGGTCCAGGAAGACCGCCATCTTGCCGTATCCGAGCACGTCGAACGGCTCCAGCAGGACGCTGCCGCCGAACTCGACGACCTTGGCGGCGGTGGCCGCGGCGTCGGCGGTCTCGACATACGTCGTCCACATCGGTGGCTGGCTCTCGCCCTGGATGGGGCCCGCGCCGGCGACCTGCTTGCCGTCGATCAGGTATGTCGTGTAGCCGCCCGCCTCGGGTTCCGGGGTGACCTCGGCGTCCCAGCCGAACAGCTGGGTGTAGAACTCGGTCGCGCTCTTCAGGTCGGTGGTGCTCAGGTCGACCCAGGTGGGAACGCCGGGTGCGTTGGCCATGCCGATACCCCTCTGTTTCGTGACACGGACCGGTTTGTCCGCTTCATCCGATGGTGGCAGACGAGGGGAGCGGAACCGCGCGAATCGCACATCGTCGACGTGTCGATTGTGTGGGCGGGTTACATGGCTGTTGCTCCCTGATGAGTCATACGTTTCCCGGGCATTCGCAGTGACGCTGGTAACTCGGCCTTGCGGGGCTCACTCCGTTCGCTCCTCGGCCTTCGTGGTGACCCGGGTCACGTGGCACGAAGCATCCCAAGGAGCAGCAGATGAGCCCAGATCCCCCGGCGTTGCGCGCCATCGGGCTGACCAAGGAGTTCCGCGGTTTCCGCGCGGTCGACGGCGTCGACCTCGCCGTGGCGGCGGGCAGCGTGCATGCGCTGGTGGGACCCAACGGAGCCGGCAAGACCACACTGTTCAACCTGCTCACCGGCTTTCTGCCGCCGACGGCGGGGCGGATCGAGGTGGCGGGCGCGGACGTCACCGGACTGGCGCCGGAGGGTTTCGCCCGCCGGGGCGTGGCCCGTTCCTTCCAGATCACCAGCCTGTTCGGGCAGCTCACGGCGTTGGAGCACGTCGAACTGGCGCTGCAGAGCGGATCTTCGCTGGGCTGGAAGTTCTGGCGTTCGGCGAAGCTGATGCGCCGCTACACCCCGCGGGCCATGGAGCTGCTGGACATGGTCGGGCTGGCCGACCTGGCCGGCACCACGGCCGACGCGCTCGCGTACGGCCGCAAGCGGGCCCTGGAACTGGCGCTGGCGCTGGCGCTGGAGCCGTCGGTGCTGCTGCTGGACGAGCCGACGGCCGGTATGGGCCTGGAGGACGTGGACCGCACGGTCGCCCTGATCGCTGCGATCCGCACCGGACGGACCGTGGTCATGGTGGAGCACAACATGTCCGTGGTCGGCGCACTGGCCGACCGGGTCACCGTGCTGCAGGCCGGAAAAGTCCTGGTGGAGGGCCCGTACGACGAGGTGCGCGCGGATGACCGCGTGATCACCGCCTATCTCGGTGAGGGAGCGGTCCGTGCTGCGCATTGACGATCTGTCCGCCTGGTACGGCGAGGCGCAGGTGCTGCGCGGGGTGAGCCTGGAGATCGCCGCGGGCGAGGTGGTCACCCTGTGCGGGCGCAACGGCGCGGGCAAGACCACACTGCTGCGCTGCGTGATGGGCCTGCACTCCGGTCAGCGCGGCACCGTCGAGCTGGCCGGGCGCACGCTGTCCGGGCAGCCCGCGCACCGGCGGGCCAGAGCCGGGCTGGGCTGGGTGCCCGACGACCGGGGCTGCTACGCCACGCTGACCGTGGCCGAGACGCTGTCGCTGCCGCCCGTGGTCGGGCCGTCGCCCTGGTCGATGGAGCAGGTGTACGACGCCTTCCCGCACCTGCACGCCCGCCGCAACGCCCCGTCGACCACCCTGTCCGGCGGTGAGCAGCAGATGCTCGCGCTGGCCCGGGTGCTGCGCATGGGCGCGCGGCTGCTGCTGTGCGACGAGCCCACCGAAGGCCTGAGCCCGCTGCTGGTCGCGCAGGTCGGCGACATCCTGCGGCAGGCCAAGCAGCACGGGGTGGCCGTGCTGCTGGTGGAGCAGAACCTGCACTTCGCCACGACCGTCGCCGACCGCCATCACCTGCTGGCGGAGGGGCGCGTCGTGGAATCGCTGGAGAACTCCGAGGTCGCCGCGCGCGAGAAGGACCTGCTGGCCTACCTCGGCATCTGAAACGCACCACCCCACACCCCCAGGGAGATGTCTTGCGTACCAAAGCGGTTCTGGTGATGTTGTGTTCCACCGCGCTGCTGGCCTCGGCCTGCGGCGGCGGCGGCCCGAAGTCGGACGCCGCCGGTGGCGGGCTGTCCGACGGCAAGGTCGTGTTCGGCGTGCTCAACGACCAGTCGGGCGCGTACTCGCAGCTGTCCGGCAAGAACTCGATCAAGGCAGTTGAGCTGGCCATCGCCGACTACAAGGAGAAGTACGGCGACAAGGCCGTGGTCAAGGAGTTCGGCGTGGAGACCGCCGACCACCAGAACAAGCCGGACGTCGCCAACGCCAAGGCCGCCGAGCTCTACGACCGCAAGGCCGTCGACGTGATCCTGGACGTGCCGACCTCGTCGGCCGCGCTGAAGGTCGCCGACGTGGCCAAGGAGAAGAAGAAGCTCTACTTCAACATCTCCGCCGCGACCACCGACCTGACCGGCAAGTCCTGCAACAAGTACACGTTCCACTACGCCTACGACACGTACATGCTGGCCAACGGCACCGGCCGCAACACGACGGAGGAAGGCAGGAAGAACTGGTACATCGTCTACCCGGACTACGCGTTCGGCCAGGACATGGAGAAGAGCTTCTCCGCCGCGGTCGAGGCGGCGGGCGGCAAGATCGTGGGCCGGGACGCCGCCCCGTTCCCGAACACCAGCGGTGACTTCTCGACGTACCTGCTCAAGGCCCCGACGCTGGACCCGAAGCCGGACGTGCTCGGCACCATGCAGGCCGGGGCGGAGCTGGTCGCGCTGGTCAAGCAGTACAACGAGTTCAAGCTGCGGGACAAGGGCGTGGGCCTGGCCGTCGGCCTGATGTTCCTCACCGACATCCACTCGCTGACCCCGGCCGCACTCGCCGGCACCACCTACACCGACGCCTGGTACTGGAACTACGACCTGACGAACCGCACCTTCGCCGACCGCTTCAAGACCGCCGCCGGAGTCCGCCCGACCTTCGCCCACGCCGCCAACTACTCGGCCGCCCTGCAGTACCTGGAGGCCGTGCAGGCCGCCGGCACCGACGGCTCCGACGCCGTCGTCAAGCAGCTCGAAGGCAAGGACGTCTCGGACGTCTTCCTACGCAACGGCAAGATCCGCGCCGAGGACCACCGCGTCGTGCACGACGCCTACCTCGCCCAGGTCAAGACCCCCGCCGAGGTCACCGAGGAATGGGACTACGTCAAGATCCTGCGCACCATCCCCGCCGCCGACGCCTTCCGCACCCCCAGCCCCGACTGCAAACTCTGACGAAGGAAGGGCATCGTCGACTCGCGTAGCGAGACGAGCAGCAGCTCGGCACATCGCTGTGCGTTGTGGAAGGTGCCCTTCTTAACCCGGAAGGCCGCGCCACATGGTCAATTTCCTGCAACACACGTTCAACGGGCTGGTCGGCGGTGCCTTCCTGGCGCTGCTGGCGCTCGGTCTCGCGGTCATCTTCGGCATGCTCCGCGTCGTCAACTTCGCCCACGGCGCGATCTACATGCTCGGCGCGTTCGGGGCGTACGTCCTGCTCACCGAGGTCGGCCTGTCCTTCTGGTGGGCGCTGCTCGTGATGCCGCTCGCGCTGGCCCTGTTCGGCATGGCGCTGGAACGGCTGCTCGTCGCGCGGCTGGCCCGCCTCGACCCGCTGTACAACTTCCTGCTCACCTTCGGCCTGACGCTGATCCTGCAGGACGCGGTGAAGTCCCGCTACGGCGTGCAGTCCAGCCCGTACGACGCCCCGGAGATCCTGTCCGGCACCCTCGACCTCGGCGCGTTCGACTTCCCGGCCTACCGCGTGTTCGTGCTGGTCATGGCGGTGGCGGTGTGCGTCGGCGTGTGGTGGCTGCTCAGCCGGACCCGGGTCGGCATGGTGGTGCGCGCCGCCACCGAGCGCCCCGAGCTGAGCACCGCGCTCGGCATCGACGTGGGCCGATGGGTGACGCCGGTGTTCGGCTTCGGCATCGGCCTGGCCGGGCTGGCCGGGGTGCTCGCCGCGCCGATCCGCGCGGTGAACCCGCTGATGGGCGCGGACCTGATCATCGTGGTCTTCGCGGTGGTGGTGATCGGCGGCCTCGGCTCGATCTTCGGCTCGGTCGCCGCCGGGTTCGCGATCGGCCTGGTGCAGGCCTGGGTGCAGGCCCTGGGCGAGGACTGGGCGCTGCTGTCGCAGGTCCTGGTCTTCCTGGTGATGGCCGGCGTGCTGCTGTGGCGCCCGGCCGGCCTGTTCGGACGAGAGGAGGCCCCGGCATGAGCGAGCGCCGCGAGCGAATCAGTGGGCTTGGCACTCATGCCACCGACGAGCGCAGCGAGGAGAGAGCATGAGCGAGGGCGAGGAGAGGGCCGCCGCCGGGTCCGTCGCGGTCGCCGACCAGACCGCGGGGGTACGGGCGGAAGCCCGCGCCACGGCCCCGGCCGCCCCGGTGGGCGGGACGATCGTGCCGCGCTGGCTGCGCTGGGCGCTGGCCGGGGCGGCCGTGCTGGTCGCGCTGTGGCTGCCCAACGGGCTCTATCCGACGGTCGCCGTGGACATCGCCTGCTGGGCGCTGTTCGCGGTGGCGGTGGACCTGCTGCTCGGGTACACCGGCCTGATGTCCTTCGGGCACGCGGCCTTCTGGGGCACCGCGGCCTACGCCACCGGCCTGGCCGCGATCAACTGGGGCCTGCCGTTCCCGCTGGCGGTGCTGCTCGGCGCGCTGGCCGCGACGGCGCTCGCCGTGCCGGTCGGCTACCTCGCGGTCAAGCGGGTCGGGATCTACTTCGCGATGGTCACCCTCGCCTTCGCACAGATGGTGTACTACATCGCCAACCAGTGGCGCTCGGTCACCCAGGGCGAGAACGGCCTGCAGCGGGTGCCGCGCGAGCTGTTCGGGCTGGACCTGAGCGACGAGTACTACTTCTACTACGCGGCGCTGCCGATCGTGGCGGGCGGATTGTGGCTGGTCTGGCGTACGGTGCACTCGCCGTTCGGCCGGGTGCTGGTGGCGATCCGGGACAACCCGGCCCGCGCCCGCGCGCTCGGTTACCCGGTGCACCGGTACAAGCTGGCCGCCTTCCTGCTGTCGGCGTTCACCGCCGGGCTCGGCGGCGGCCTGTTCGCGATCGGCCACCGCTTCGTCTCCCTCGACGTGCTGCACTGGACCACCTCGGGCAAGGCCGTGATCATCGTCGTGCTCGGCGGCATCGGCACCCTGTGGGGCCCGGTCGTCGGCTCGGCCGCGGTGACCCGCCTGGAGGACTGGCTCTCCTTCGCCGGCTTCGAACAGATCGGCCTGGTCACCGGCGCCATCTTCGCCCTCACCGTCCTCATCTTCCGCCGCGGCCTCTGGGGCACCCTCACCCACTGGCTCCGCCGCCGCGGCTGACCCGCGTCGGCCCCGCCTCGCCAAGATCGCCCGACTTGCCAGGCACCTGGGCGAACAGCCGGCCAAGATACGCACGACTGCCTGGCAAGTCGGATGATCGAGGGCACGCGCCCCGGCATGATGCCGGGGCGCGTGACGTTATTCCCTCGAGTGGGGTGGGTCACTTTCGATACGGGACGGTTCCGTATTTGTGGGGGCGGGCGTAGCGTCGCTTCCGATACGGAACGGAACCGTATCGGAATCCTGGGGGATGGAAACACACGTGGACTCTGCTGCCAACACCGGGCACCCGAGGCGCTGGGCGATTCTCGGCGTGCTGGTGATCAGCCTGCTCGTGGTCGTGCTCGACAACACCGTGCTCAACGTGGCGATGCGTACGCTCGCCGACCCCGTCCACGGCCTGGGCGCGACCCAGAGCCAGCTGGAGTGGGCCATCAACTCGTACACCCTGGTCTTCGCCGGCCTGCTGTTCAGCTTCGGCGTGCTCGGCGACCGCTGGGGGCGCAAGCGCTTCCTGCTCATCGGCCTGGTGCTGTTCGGCATCGCCTCGGTCCTCTCGGCGTACGCGCAGGACCCGGGACAGCTCATCGCGGCCCGTGCCTTCATGGGCGTCGGCGGTGCGGCGATCATGCCGGTGACGCTCTCGATCATCTCCAACGTCTTCGACCCGCGCGAGCGCGGCAAGGCGATCGGCATCTGGGCCGGCTCGGTCGGCCTCGCGGTCGCGATCGGGCCGCTGCTGGGCGGCTTCCTGCTGGAGCACTTCTGGTGGGGCTCCGTCTTCATGATCAACGTGCCGATCATCCTGTTCGGCCTGGTCGCGGTCGCGTTCCTGGTGCCCGAGTCGCGTGACCCGCAGCCGGGCCGCATCGACCTGGTCGGCGTGGTGCTGTCCGTGGTCGGCCTGGTCGCGCTGGTGTACGGCATCGTCGACGGCGGCGAGCACGGCTTCGGCCGGCCCGAGGTGTGGGCCTCTCTGATCGGCGGCGCGCTGGTGCTGGCGGCCTTCGTCTGGTGGGAGTCGCGCACCACGCACCCCTCGCTGGACGTGAAGCTGTTCCGCGACGCCCGCTTCTCGGCCTCGGTGGCCAGCATCGGCCTGCTGTTCTTCGCCTCGATGGGCTCGTTCTTCTTCGTCGGCTTCTACCTGCAGCTGGTGCGGGACTACTCGCCGATGCAGAGCGGCGCGCTGCTGGTGCCGTTCGCGGTCGGGCAGATGGTGTTCGCGCCGCTGAGCACGAACCTGGTCAAGCGCTTCGGCGTGCGGACCGTGTCGGCCGCGGGCATCCTGCTGGCGGGCATCACCTTCGCGGTGCTGGCCACCCTGCAGGTGGACACCCCGGTCTGGATCGTGGTGGTGAACTTCTTCTTCATGGGCGCCGGCATGGCCAACGTGATGCCGCCCGCCACCAACACGATCATGTCGGTGCTGCCGCGGGAGAAGGCCGGGGTCGGCTCCGCCGTGTCGAACACGGTCCGGCAGGTCGCCGTGGCCATGGGCGTGGCCGTGCTCGGCTCGGTCGTGGCCGGGGTCTACCGGGGCGAGATCGACACCGCCACGGCCGCGCTGCCGGGCCCGATCCGCGACGTCGCGAACGAGTCCATCGCCGGGGCGTACGGCGTGGCCGCCAACCTCGGCCCGGCCGGCGGCCCGCTGGTCAGCGCCGCCAACGACGCCTTCGTGCACGCCATGCACTGGGCGGCGCTCGGCTCCACGCTCGTGGCGCTGATCGCGGTCGCGGTGGTGCTGCGGTGGATGCCCAAGCAGCTGGCGGGCCCGGCCGGTCCCGGCGCGGCCCAGGCTCCGGCCGGCGCGCCGACCCGGGCCGACATCCCGGTGAACCGCTCGGTTCCCGCCGACGGTGACGAGGGTGACGTCCAGCGGCCGTCCCGGTTGTCCGCGGTCGGGTAAGGTTCCGTTCACCATGACTGAGCTCGCTGAACTGCCGGCGACGCCGGGAGCTGCGCGGACGCAGGGGCGTCCGCGCAGCTCCCGTGCGCATGAGGCGATCCTGGAAGCGGTCCTCGACCTGATCGAGGAGGGCACCACCGTCGAGGCGCTGAGCATGGAGGCGATCGCGGCCCGCGCCGGGGTGGGCAAGGCCACCATCTACCGCCGCTGGGCGGGCAAGGACGAGCTGCTGCTGGAGACGCTGGTCAAGCTCAAGGGCCCGCCGACCCAGCCGGTGGGCGACTCGGTGCGCGCCGACCTGATCCGCCTGCTCAGCGTGGTGGGGCAGAAGGACCAGCGCGCCGTACGCGTGATGCCCTGCCTGATGCCGGAGGTGTCGCGCAGCCCGGAGGCGTACCGGATCTGGCAGGAGGCGATCACCGAGCCGCGCCGTGAGGTGATGCGCGAGGTGCTCCGCCGCGGCGTCACCACCGGGGAGCTGCGCGCCGACCTCGACATCGAGGTCACCGTGTCGATGCTGATCAGCCCGCTGCTGCTGCACCGCATGGTGCGCTGGAACCCCCGCCTCGACGAGGTCGACGACCTGACCGAGCAGATCGTCGACGTGGTCCTGCGAGGCGTCGCCGGCTGAAGCTCCCCGCCCGGCGGAGCCCCAGCCGGCGACACGTCTTCGGCGAAGGAAGGGCACCGTCGGCTCGCGCCGGCGAGACGAGCATCAGCCCGGCACATCGCTATGCGTTGTGGAAGGTGCCCTTCCTTACCCGCGAAGCGGTCGCGTCGCGGCGCAGGCGCCCCCTTCGCGGCGTTGCGGCACCCTGACCCGCAACGACGCCGAACCCCGTTCGCCGTGGCCGCGCCGCCGTCATGCGGGCGCGTGGGCTTTGAGGAACTCGGCGAGCTTCGCCCGTACGGTCTCCGTCGCGGCCGGGCCGCCGGGGGTCAGCAGGAACACTCCGTGCCAGTCGGTCGGCACGATCAGCAGCTCCTTGGCGGTCGTCTTCGGGGTCAGCGCGTGCAGCTCGCGGGCGCTGTCGGCGAAGCTGCTCTCGAACTCGCCGGCGGCGTAGAACACCGGCATGGTCAGTTTCGGCGCGGCCTCCAGGGCGTTCGCGCCGAACACCGACGGAGCCGACAGCGCTGCCACGGCCACCGGCGCGGGGGTCACCGTCGGCGCGGCGGCCAGCACGGCGGTGCCTCCCATCGACGCGCCGATCAGCACGATGCTCGTCGCGCCATCCGCGCGCAGGGTCGCGGCGGCTGCCGCGACCTGCCGCGGGTTGTCCGCGTCGCCCGCCGTGGACACGCCGAACCCGCCGAAGTCGAAGGTCAGCACCCGGTATCCCTGCCCGGCCAGCTCCGCCGCGTACGGCGCCCACTGGCAGACGTCCCCGCCGTTCTGGTGGGCCAGCACGATCCCCGTCTTGCCGCTGCCGAGGATGACCCCGCCCAGGTCGGCGCCGTGCTCGCCGAACCGGGTCTGCCGCGCGCCGGGCGGCAGTTCGCAGGCCGCGCCCGCGTTCAAGCCGGTCGGGCTCGGGGCGGGCACCGGATCACCGCCCGAGCACCCGGCCAGGGCCACGGCCGTGGCAGCCGCGAGCAAAGCGAGTCTTCGCATCAGATCTCCTCAGTGGACGGACCAGCCCTGTCGTCTGTCCATACCGCCGAGGTGCGGGCGAGGGTGGGGTCGGCTGCCGACCTGTTCTGCTCCACCGCCCGGCGGCGGTCGCAGCGTCGGGCCGAGCCTCAGCTCACGTCGGTGCGCAGGTGATGCAGGCGCAGCGCCAGCTGCACCTCCAGCGCCCGGTCGGGGCGCTGCCAGTCCGCGCCGAGCAGCTGGGCCACCCGGTCCAGCCGCTGGGTGACCGTGTTGACGTGCACGTGCAGCTGCTCGGCGGCGCGGGCCAGGCTGCCGCCGGTGCCGAAGTAGCACTCCATCGTCTTGACCAGCGCGGTGCCGCGGCGCAGGTCGTAGTCGACGACCGAGCCGATGGTGTCGCGCAGGAACCGGGTCACGTCCGGGTCGCCGCCTTCGCGGACCGCGCCCAGCAGCAGCCCGACGAAGCCGAGCTCGGCCGTCGAGGCGCCGTCGCCGGTGCGGCCGAGCGCGGCCAGCGCGGAGGCGCAGTGGTCGGCCTCCTTGAACGCCGCGGCCAGCCCGGCCGGGTCGGTCGCCGGTCCGGCCGCGCCCGCGGTCACCGGCCTGCCCAGCACCCGGCCCAGTTCCCGGGCCACGGAGCGGGCCAGCGCGCCCGCGTCGGTGCCGGGCACCATCAGCACCACCCGGCCGTCGCGGGTGGCGGCCAGCCCGGCATGCGTGCCGGCGAAGGTGTGCGCCCACGACACCGCGCGCTGCCGCGCCGGGCCGGAGGTCGCCGCCGCGTCGTCGACGCAGACCAGCACGTGCGGGCGGTCGAGGTCCACGTTCAGCCGCCGGGCCCGGGCCCGCAGCGACTCCGGGTCGCGCACCGGGCGGGCGATGAGGTCGTCGAGCAGCTCGCCGCGCACCCGGCCCTCGGCTTCGGCGACGGTGCGCCGGAACAGCAGCAGCAGCGCGGTGACCAGCGCGGCTCGCTCCAGGATCTGCTGGTCGGCGTGGCCGGTGTCGTGCTTCGGCTGCCAGACGAGCGCGCCGAGGTTCTCGGCTCCGGCCACCACGGCGGCGAACCACAGACCGCCCCTGCGCACGGCCCGGCCGTCGGCGCGGGAGGTCGCCAGCGCCTCGGCCACGATCGAGGGGTCGGGCAGCACCGGCCCGTCCGGCCCGAACGCGCCGGTCGCGGCCGCGTCGGCGGGCCGGGCGCCTGGTTGCCCCGAGCCTGCCGGCAGCCCGCCCTGGGCGAGGCTGCCGGAGGTGTCCGTGCCGACCGCGGCCAGGGTGCGTCCGTCGGCGTCGAGCACCATGAGCCGCCCGCCGAGCACGTCGGTGACGGCGGCGGCGACCTCCTCGACGCCACCGCCGCGCAGCACCAGCGCGGTCATGCGGTCGTGCGCGGCGGCGGCGCGTTCGACGGAGGCGCTGTGCGCCGAGATCTTGGTATGCGCCGCCGACAGCTCGCTCAGCGCGGTCTGGGTCTCCCCGAGCAGCCGGGCGGTGTCGATGGCGACGGCGGCGTGCGCGGCCAGCGACACCAGCAGCGACACCTCCTCGCGGGCGAACGGGCGCTCGGAGCGGTTCGCGGCGTACAGCACGCCGATGACGCGGGAGCCCAGCCGCAGCGGCACGCCCAGGATGGCGACGAGCCCCTCCTCGCCCACGCCCGCGTCGATCTCGCCGGTGTGGTGGAAGCGGCGGTCCTCGGGGTAGTTCGCGGTGGCGTAGGGGGTGCCGGTCTGCGCGACCAGGCCGCCCAGCCCCGCGCCCAGGGGCAGCCGCAGCCGCTGGAACCTCGCCGAGACCGAGCCGTCGGTGACCCGCATGTACACGTCGCCCGCGGCGTCGTCGCTCATGGTCAGGTAGGCGATGTCGGTGCCGAGCAGGTTGCGGGCCCGGTGCACGATCGCGTGCAGCACCGCGTCGAGGTCGCGCAGGCCGGCCAGGTCGCCGGCGGTGTCGTACAGGCCGGACAGCTCCGCCTCGCGGCGGCGGCGGCGCTCCAGCAGCGCCCGCACCCGCAGCGCGGCGAGTTTGGCCTCCTCCAGCTCGGCGATCTCGTCCGGCCCGGCGCCCCGCGAGCGCGCCTGGACCAGCGGCCCCTCGAATTCGACCGGGGCCGCCTCGCGCTCGAGCAGTTCGAGGAACCGGATGGTCGAGGAGGGCATGGCTCGCATTCCTACCCCGCCGATCACTGGGCTGTCCAGCCGCCGTCCATGGCGATGGACGTGCCGGTGATGAACGAGGCGGCGTCGGTGCACAGGTACGCGGCAAGCTCGGCGACCTCCGCGGGCTCGATCAGGCGCTTGATCGCCGCCTTGGCCAGCATGATCCGCTCGATGACCTCGGTCTCGTCGATGCCGTGCGAGCGGGCCTGGTCGGCGATCTGCCCCTCGACCAGCGGGGTGCGCACGTAGGCGGGGTTGATGCAGTTCGCGGTGACGCCGAACGGAGCGGCCTCGACAGCGATGACCTTCGACAGGCCCTCCAGGCCGTGCTTGGCCGACACGTACGCCGACTTGAACGCCGACGCGCGCAGCCCGTGCACCGAGGAGATGTTCACGATCCGGCCCCAGCCCTGCTCGTACATGTGCGGCAGCGCCCGGCGCACCAGCCGGAACGGGGCGACCAGCATGACCTGGTGCAGGTAGGTGAAGCGGTCGGGGGCGAAGTCCTGCAGCGGCGCGACGTGCTGCAGGCCCGCGTTGTTGACGATCACGTCGACGACCGGGTCGAGGTCGTCCAGGGCGTCCGGTTCGGCCAGGTCGGCGACGACAGCGGCGCCGCCGATCTCGTCGGCGACCAGCCGGGCGGACGCTTCGTCCCGGTCGACCACGAGCACCTTGGCCCCGGCCTGCGCCAGCCGGGCCGCGCAGGCCCGGCCGATGCCGCTGCCGGCGCCGGTCACCAGTGCGGTGCGGCCGGTGAGGTCGAGTCGTACCAGTGGCGGCGTCGCGGTCGTCATGGCTCGTCAAACTACGAGCACCGTGGGAGCGGGCACATGGGTCCGGGCCACACAGTGTGCCGGGAACGGGTGTGGCGGGACGTGGCTCGGGCCCGCTGACGGTGGTGTCCGCTAGGGTGTCGTACACACGTACGGCGAAGTGGACGGAGCGGCGGGTGAAGCAACGGCAGCGGCGGGTGCTCGGCGTCGACCCGGGGCTCACCCGGTGCGGCGTCGGTGTGGTGGAGGGCGTGCCCGGCCGGCCCTGCGTGCTGGTGGACTACACCGTCATCGGCTCCGATCCCGACGCCGACCTGGCCGACCGGCTGCTGCACCTGGACCGCAACCTGGCCGAGCTGATCGCCAAGCACCAGCCGGAGAGCGTCGCGGTGGAGCGGGTGTTCAGCCAGCACAACGTGCGCACGGTGATGGGCACCGCGCAGGCGGCGGCGGTGGCGGTGCTGGCGGCCGCGCGCGCCGGGCTGCCGGTGCGCACCTACACTCCGTCCGAGGTGAAGGCCGCCGTGACCGGCTCCGGTCAGGCCGACAAGAAGCAGGTCACTACGATGGTCACCCGGTTGCTGCGGCTGGACGCGCCGCCCCGCCCGGCGGACGCGGCCGACGCGCTGGCGCTGGCCATCTGCCACATCTGGCGCGGTGGCACGCGCGACCGGCTGAGTGAGGCCATCCGGGCAGCGAAGGGCAGGCAGTGATGATCGCGAGTGTGGCGGGGACCGTCGCCTCGATCGGCGCGGACGCGGCGGTGGTCGAGGTCGGCGGGGTGGGCCTGCGGCTGCTCTGCGCGCCGGGCACGCTGGCGGCGCTGCGGGTCGGGCAGCAGGCCCGGCTGTCGGCGACGCTGATCGTGCGCGAGGACTCGCTGACCCTGTTCGGTTTCGCCGACGACGACGAGAAGCAGCTGTTCGAGCTGCTGCTGACGGCCAGCGGGGTGGGCCCGAAGCTGGCCCAGGCCGCGCTGTCCGTGCACACCCCGGACGTGCTGCGCGCGGCGTTGTCGCACGGGGACGTCTCGACGCTGACCCAGGTGCCGGGCATCGGCAAGAAGGGCGCCGAGCGCATGGTCCTGGAGCTGCGTGACAAGGTCGGCCCGGTGGCCGCGGTGCCCGCCCAGGGCGGCCGCCCGCAGGCGTGGACCGAGCAGGTGCGCCAGGGCCTGGTCGGACTCGGCTGGAGCCAGGCCCAGGCCGACCAGGCGGTCACCGCGGTGGCCGAGACGATCGACGGCCCGACCCCGCCGGTGCCGGTGCTGCTCAAGCAGGCGATCCGGCTGCTGGGTAAGACGCGATGAGCGAGCACCGCGAGCGAATTCGGCAGCTTTCTACTCATCGTGGCGACGAGCGCAGCGAGGAGAAGCGATGAGCGAGCACCGCGAGCGAATCCGGCACCTTTCCACTCATCGTGACGACGAGGGCGGGGAGGAGAAGCGATGACCGATTCTCTGGTCAGCGCGCTGGCCTCGCCGGAGGAGCGCGACGCCGAGGCGTCGGTGCGCCCGAAGCGGCTGTCGGAGTTCGTCGCCCAGGAGCGGGTGCGCGAGCAGCTGGAGGTGCTGCTGCACAGCGCGCTGCGGCGCGGCTCGCCGCCCGACCACATCCTGTTCTCGGGTTCGCCGGGGCTGGGCAAGACCACCCTGGCGATGATCGTCGCCGCCGAGCTGGGCGGGGCGCTGCGGATGACCTCGGGCCCGGCCATCGAGCGCTCGGGTGACCTGGCCGCGGTGCTGACCAGCCTGCAGCAGGGCGACGTGCTGTTCATCGACGAGATCCACCGCATCGCGAAGCCGGCCGAGGAGCTGTTGTACAGCGCGATGGAGGACTTCCGGGTCGACGTGATGGTCGGCAAGGGCCCCGGTGCGACCGCGATCCCGCTGGACGTGGAGCCGTTCACGCTGGTCGGCGCGACGACGCGGGCGGGTCTGCTGACCGGGCCGATGCGCGACCGGTTCGGGTTCGTCGGGCATCTGGAGTTCTACAGCGCCCCGGAGCTGGCGGCGCTGCTGCAGCGCTCGGCCCGCATCCTCGGGGTGGCGGCGACGAAGGAGGGCATCGCGGAGATCGCCGGGCGCTCCCGGGGCACGCCGCGTATCGCCAACCGCCTGCTGCGCCGCGTGCGCGACTACGCCGAGCTGCGCTCGGACGGGGTCGTCAACGTGTCCTCGGCGCGCGCCGCGCTGAAGGTGTACGACGTCGACGACATGGGGCTGGACCGGCTGGACAAGGCGGTGCTGGTGTCGCTGGTCGAGCTGTTCGGCGGGGGACCGGTGGGCCTGTCCACGCTGGCCGTGGCGGTGGGGGAGCAGCCGGACACGGTCGAGGAGGTCGTGGAGCCGTTCCTGGTGCGGGCGGGCCTGCTGGCGCGTACGCCCCGGGGCCGGGTGGCGACCGCCGCCGCGTGGCGGCATCTCGGTAAAAAACCACCAAATGGTACTTTTGGTGTTGGTGCCGCCACGGCACCCGATCTGTTCACCGTCGATGGCCAGCCGGACACGTAAGCGGACCTCGCGTTCGTGATCTTAACGTGACCTACACCGCAAGTGTGCGATCGCTCGCGTACCGACTAGACTTCGCGCGGTCCGAACGGACGACAGATGCCACCGCCAGCGTGCTCAGCCGCGCGGCGGGGCCGTGTGGAAAGGTCACAAAGTGGGCGGTAATTCCGGCAGCGCGTTGCCGACAATCATCATGTTCGCCCTGCTCTTCGGCTTGATGTACTTCATGTTCATCCGGCCGCAGGCCAAGCGCCGCAAGGAGGCCGAGTCGATGCAGAAGTCGCTCGGCGCGGGCGACAAGGTGATCACCATCGGCGGCCTGTACGGCACGGTCGTCTCCACCGACGACGAGAGCATCACCCTTGAGATCTCGCCCGGCGTGACCGCCCGCTACGCGCGTCAGGCCGTGGGCCGGGTGACCGAGCAGGTCACCGTGCCGACCGAGCACGTGGTGGACAACCCCGTCAAGGAAGACAAGTAAATCGCTGACCCCACGCCACGGCCGGCCGCTCCCCTGCGTCGAGCCGTGGCGTATCCCCATCCGTCATTCATCCCAGGGAGACTCGACAGCCGTGGCACCACCTCAGGGACAGATGCGCCCCGGGAGGCAACTTGCCCTTCTCGGCGCCATCTTCGTCATCCTCGCCAGCGCGGTCTGGTTCGGCGGCAAGGGCGGCTGGCAGGATCGCCTCGCCCCCAACCTCGGCCTTGACCTCGTCGGCGGCTCGCGGGTCACCCTCCTGGCGCAGACCGGCGCCGATGGCAAGCCGCCGACCGCGCAGGATCTGGAGCAGGCCCGCCGCATCATCGCCGAGCGCGTCGACGCTCGCGGTGTGTCCGAGGCGCAGGTCGTCATCGAGGGCAACCAGAACATCGTGATCTCGGTGGCCAAGAAGGGCGACGACGCGATCGACGACGTCGGCCAGGCCTCCCAGCTGTTCTTCCGCAAGGTGCTGAGCCAGACCGACGGCAGCGGCCTGACCGCGGCCCCCCAGCCGTCGCCGAGCGCGAGCCCGAGCGCGGCCGCGAGCCCGAAGCCGAGCACCGCGGCCAGCCCGAAGGCCACGCCGAAGCCGTCGGTGAGCCCGTCGGCCGGTGGCACCGGTGGCGGTGCCGCGATGGCCCCGACGCCGACGCCGACCCCGGCGGCCAGCAAGAGCCCCGCAGCTTCTCCCTCGGCCAGCCCGAAGGCCGCGGCGGCTCCCAAGCCTTCCGCCTCCGCCGCCCCGGTCAACAAGAAGGTGACCGTGGAGCAGGTGCAGGCGAAGGTCGGCAAGGCCGCCTGGGACGCGGCCGCCAAGCTGACCGCGGTGCCGACCGACGCCGCGCAGTTCGAGGTGCTCGCGCCGTTCGGCACGCTCGACGGTTACGAGGCCGCGCTGCTGGCCCCGAAGGTGCAGTTCTATGTGCCGTTCGTGAGCTGCGAGCAGCTCGACAAGCGCCCCCCGGGCTCGATCAACAACCCCGACGCCGAGGCTGTCGCCTGCGAGAACGGCGCCAAGTACCTGCTCGACGTGTCGAAGGTCAAGGGCACCGACGTCGACAAGGCGTCGCCGCAGATCGAGCAGAACACCAACCGCCGGGTGGTCTCGCTGGACTTCTCCAGCGACGGTCTGGACAAGTGGACCGCGCTGACCAAGGAGTCCTTCAACAACGAGGGCCAGAAGTGCGACCAGACCGCGATCGGCCCGGAGAACCACTGCCGCGTCGCGGTGGTGCTGGACAACAAGATCATCTCCTCGCCGGAGATCCAGGGCGTGCTCGGTGACGACTCGGTCATCAGCGGCGACTTCGACCAGAAGTCGGCCAACGACCTGGCGAACAACCTGAACTACGGCTCGCTGTCGATGACGTTCCAGCAGCAGGAGGCCCAGTCCATCACCCCGACTCTGGGTGGTGAGCACCTGAAGGCGGGTCTGCTGGCGGCCGGCATCGGCATGCTGCTGGTGGTCATCTACTCGTTCTTCTACTACCGCCTGCTGGGCACGGTCATCGTGCTGTCGCTGATCCTGTCGGCGGCGCTGACCTTCCTGGCGCTGGTGTTCCTGGGCCGGGAGATGGGCTTCACCCTGACGCTGGCCGGTATCGCCGGATTCATCGTCTCGCTCGGTGTCGCCGCGGACTCCTTCGTCATCTACTTCGAACGTCTGAAGGACGAGATCCGAGAGGGCCGCAGCCCGCGCAGCGCGGTGCCCCGCGCCTGGGTGCGTGCCCGCAAGACGATCCTGACCGCCAACGCGATCTCGCTGATGGCCGCGCTGGTGCTCTACCTCGTCTCCTCCGGCGCGGTCGCGGGCTTCGCCTTCGCGCTGGGTCTGGCGACCCTGCTCGACCTGATCGTGGTGTTCCTCTTCCGCCACCCGATCATGACGATGTTCGCGCGTACCGACGCGTTCCTCTCCCCGCGCGTCAGCGGCCTGGGCCGCGTGCTGCACGAAGCCAAGGAGGCTAAGTGATGAGTGGTCTCGCATCCCGTCTTTACAGCGGTGAGGCCGGGTTCCAGATCGTCGGCAAGCGCAAGCTGTGGTTCGGCGTCGCCGGCGGCGTGCTGCTCGTCGCGATCCTGGCCATGTCGCTGATCGGCTTCAAGCCGGGCATCGAGTTCGAGGGCGGCAACGAGTTCACGGTGCCGGCCTCGGCCGGGCAGCTCGCCGACGTCGAGAAGGTCATCGACGACGCGATCCTGTCGGTCAAGCCCGACGCCACGCTGGTCCCCGCGCAGCAGGTCGGCGACGCCGCGATCACGGTGCGCAGCTCGACGCTGTCCGACGACCAGACCGACACGGTCAAGGAGAAGATCGTCGCGGGGCTGAAGCTGAACGCGGACGACGTCACCGGCAACCGGGTCAGCCAGGCCTGGGGTGCGCAGGTCACCGAGCAGGCGCTGATCGGCCTGGCGCTGTTCGTCCTGGTCGTCACCATCTACCTGGTGATCCGCTTCGAGTGGCAGATGGCCGCGGCGGCGGTCGCGTCGCTGGCGTTCGACCTGGTCGCCACGGCCGCCGTGTACGCGCTGGTGGGCTTCGAGGTCACCCCGTCGACGGTGATCGGCTTCCTGACGATCCTGGGCTTCGCGCTCTACGACGTCGTGGTCGTGTTCGACAAGGTGCAGGAGAACACCCGCGGCATCACGGGCAGCAGCACCACGACGTACGCCGAGGCGGCCAACCTGGCCCTGAACCAGACCTTCATGCGGTCCATCAACACCGCGCTGGTGGCGCTGCTGCCGGTCGGCGGCCTGCTGTTCATCGGCGCGGGCCTGCTCGGCGCGGGCACGCTGAAGGACCTGGGTCTGGTGCTGTTCATCGGTATGGGCACCGCGGTCTACTCGTCGCTCTTCTTCGCCACGCCGGTGCTGGTGTGGCTGAAGGAGAAGGACCCGAAGATCGCCAACCACACCGCGCGGGTGCTGGCGCGCCGCGCCACTCCGGCCAAGTCCGCGTCGGGCGACCTGCCCGCGCAGGTCGGCGCGGGCGCGGGCAGCGCGGCTCCGAAGGCGGGTGCCAAGCCCACCGTCGGCGCCAAGGCCGGCCGTCCCGCGGGCGGCCGCCCCGCCGGCAAGCGCCGCTGACCCCGGCGACACCACCGAGGCCCGGTCTCCCCACGGAGACCGGGCCTCGCCCTTTCAGCGCGTTGATCATGAACTTATGGCACGGATCGGCGGTGTGTCGTCGCCACAACCTCATGATCAACTACGGTGGTGCGGGTGCTGCCGGGGTGTGTGGGGACACAGTTCTGACCGGGACCGGCGGTGACGGTGTGGCGACACGGCGGGGCGTACTAGGGTGTGCCCGTGACCAACGATCTGATCCAGGGTGACAGCGGGCACGCCACCGCGGCGCTCGTCGCCGACATGGTCGTCGACGTGGCGGACTTCCCGAAGACGGGTGTCCTGTTCAAGGACCTGACCCCGCTGTTCGCCGACGGCAAGGCGTTCCGCGGCGTCATCGACGCGATCGTGGCGCAGTACGCCGGGCGGTTCGACGTGGTCGTGGGCGTGGAGGCGCGTGGCTTCGTGCTGGCCGCCGCCGTCGCGTACGCCGCAGGCACGGGGGTGGTGGCCGTACGCAAGGCCGGCAAGCTGCCCCGGGTGGCCCACGCCGCCACCTACGCCCTGGAGTACGGCACCGCCACGCTGGAGATCAGCGAGGCCGCCTTCACGCCCGGCCAGCGGGTGCTGGTCGTCGACGACGTGCTGGCCACCGGCGGCACCGCCGACGCCACGCTGGACCTGGTGCAGCGGGCCGGCGGCGAACTGGCCGGTTTCGTGGTGCTGATCGAGCTGGGCTTCCTGGGCGGCCGGGAGCGGCTCGGCGAGCGCCCGGTGCACGCCCTTCTGCGCATCTAGCGCCCCACGCACACCACCGTCCGGGGCGCGTACGAGGCGCCCTGATCAGTCGCGTCCGCCACCCGCCCGGGTGACGGACGCCACGAGTGCCCTACCCGGCCGCAGCCGGCGGGGGTACGCTCCTCCGGCAAATCGGCCGGCAAGCCCGAACACAGGTAGCATGGGCTATCCGAACCTCACTCGAAGGAGCGGCCGTTGTCTCAGGAAGTCGCCCCCAGCGTGGCCGTGGCGGAGACGTCACCGGCCGGGAACGGGCCCGACAAGGCCCCGGCGGCGAAGGGCGCGAAGGCGGCCCAGCCCGCCAAGCGCGAGGCAGCAGCCGTGCTGCCCTTCCCGGGCACGAACGAGCAGTCCCCGGCCGAGACCGACCGGGGAGCCGAGGACCGTGCCGCCGCACCCGAGGTGCGGGCCGCGCCCGGCACCAACCAGCTCGGCATGTTCGCCGGTGTGCCCTCGGGCCGCCGGGTGCGCGCCCGGCTGTCCCGCTTCAACGCGCCCTGGCAGTCGGCCAGCGTCAGCGAGGAGCTGGAGCCGCTCATCGCGGCGCACCGGGCCGCGCACCCCAAGGCCGACATCCGCGTCCTGCAGAAGGCGTACGAGACGGCGCGGCAGTGGCACGAGGGTCAGTTCCGCAAGTCCGGCGACCCGTACATCACGCACCCGCTGGCCGTCGCGAGCATCCTGGCCGACCTCGGCATGGACACCACCACCCTGGTGGCCGCGCTGCTGCACGACACCATCGAGGACACGCCCTACACCCTGGAGGCGGCCCGCGCCGACTTCGGCGACGAGGTCGCGCTGCTCGTGGACGGCGTGACCAAGCTCGACAAGGTCAAGCTGGGCGACTCGGCCAAGGCCGAGACGATCCGCAAGATGGTCGTGTCCACCGCCAAGGACCCGCGCGTGCTGGTCGTGAAGCTCGCCGACCGGCTGCACAACATGCGTACGCTCACCTTCCTGCCGCTGGCCAAGCGGGAGCAGAAGGCGCGCGAGACGCTGGAGATCCTGGCCCCGCTGGCGCACCGGCTCGGTATGAACACGGTGAAGTGGGAGCTGGAGGACCTGTCCTTCGCGACGCTGTTCCCCAAGCGCTTCAAGGAGATCCAGCGCCTGGTCAGCGACCACACCCCGCAGCGGGACAACCTGCTCAAGCAGGTCACCGACCGGGTGCAGGCCGACCTGCGCGGCTCGAAGATCAACGCGAAGGTCACCGGCCGCCCGAAGCACCTGTACTCGATCTACCAGAAGATGATCGTGCGCGGGCGGGACTTCAACGAGATCTACGACCTCGTCGGCGTGCGCATCCTGGTGGACACCGTGCGCGACTGCTACGCGGCGCTCGGCGTGATCCACGCGGCCTGGCAACCGGTCCCCGGCCGGTTCAAGGACTACATCGCCATGCCGAAGATGAACTTCTACCAGTCGCTGCACACGACCGTGATCGGCCCGAACGGCAAGCCGGTCGAGATGCAGATCCGCACCCACGCGATGCACGGCACCGCGGAGTACGGCATCGCCGCGCACTGGAAGTACAAGGAGGGCCCGAAGGCCAACTCCACGGTGGTCGGCCCGTCCAGCCACATCGACGGCATGACCTGGCTGCGACAGCTGCTGGACTGGCAGCGCGAGACGTCCGACCCGGGCGAGTTCCTCGACGCGCTGCGCCACGACCTGTCCAGCCAGGAGGTGTTCGTCTTCACGCCCAAGGGCGAGGTCATCGCGCTGCCCAACGGCTCCACGCCGGTCGACTTCGCGTACGCGGTGCACACCGAGGTGGGCCACCGCTGCATCGGCGCGCGGGTCAACAGCAAACTGGTGCCGCTGGAGTCGGTGCTGTCCAACGGCGACGTGATCGAGATCTTCACGTCCAAGTCGGAGAGCGCCGGCCCGACCCAGGACTGGCTCGGCTTCGTCAAGTCCTCGCGGGCGCGCACGAAGATCCGGCAGTACTTCAACAAGGAGCGCCGCGACGAGGCCATCGACGCGGGCAAGGACTCCCTCGCCCGCGCCATGCGCCGACAGGGGCTGCCGCTGCAGCGCCTGCTGACCGCGGGCGGCCTGCTGGCCATCGCGCGTGAGCTGCACCTGAGCGACATCACCTCGCTCTACGCGGCTGTCGGCGAAGGCCAGGTCTCGGCGCAGTCGGTGGTGCAGCGCCTGGTCGCCGGATACGGCGGCGAGGAGGGCGCGGTCGAGGACATCGCCGAGTCCACCATCCCGACCCGGCCCAGCCGCACCCGCGCGCCCGGCCACGACCCCGGCGTCGCGGTCAAGGGCGTGTCCAACGTCTGGATCAAGCTGGCCCGCTGCTGCACCCCGGTGCCCGGCGACCAGGTGTACGGCTTCATGACCCGCTCCGGCGGCATCAGCGTGCACCGGGAGGACTGCGTGAACACCGGCGACCTCAAGGCGCAGCCGGAACGGCTCGTCGAGGTCACCTGGAAGCCGACCGCGGGCTCGATGTTCCTGGTCGCCATCCAGGTGGAGGCGCTCGACCGGCACAAGCTGCTGGCCGACATCACCCGGGCGCTGTCCGAGGAGCGGGTGAACATCCTGTCCGCGACGGTCACCACGACGCGCGACCGGATCGCCGTGAGCCGGTTCAGCTTCGAGATGGCCGACCCGAAGCACCTGGGCGCTGCTGCCGGTGATGACCGCGTTCGTGATCGTGCTCAGCCTGCTGACCGTCAACGACGCGCTCGCCGACCGGGTCGAGGCGGGCCGGGTGC
>NZ_JBEZDT010000038.1:0-92599 GCF_040648455.1 Catellatospora sp. NPDC049133 | reverse complement strand
AGCGCGTGATCATGATCGCGCAAAGGCGTTAGCGCAGCGAGTCGTGGCCCAGTTCATCAGGGAGTACCGCCAGGGTGTCTCGGTGACGTCGCCGGACGGGCGCTGGGCGAGGTGCCGGTGCACGTACCCGACGACCTTGCGCATAAGGGCGAGGTCCGCGTCGGCGAGGTCGGCCTTCTTCGTCCGCAGCAGCCCGACGATGCGCCGCCCGGAGGCGTGTCCGGTCGACTCGCCGCCGGCGGTCTTCTGCCCGACCGCGGTGGAGTCCTCGCTGTCGAGCCACTTCTCCAGCACGGCCGGGGTCATGTTGACCGCGTCGTCGAAGTCGCGGTAGGTCTCGTCGCGATCGTCAGCGTTCACGGCGTAGCGCCTCCGGCTTGTGTACCGCGTCGCGGCCGGTCTTGTCGCTGGTCACGCGGTACTGCGGGTCGTCGTCCGAGGCGGCGACGGTGCGCCCGGCGGCGTCGGCGCGGTCGGTGATCTTCTCCTCGACGGTGCCGTGCACGGTCTGTCCGTGACTGCGCCAGGCCACTTTGTCACCTTTGCGAAGTTTCTTGTGCTCCCCCATGACCGGTTCAGTTTCCCGGCCCGACAGCGCTGAAACCTCGCCGCACTGGACGCCGCCTCCTACTGTGCACGCGGTCCCGTATGGCCGTCCGAAGGAGATTCCATGCACATCACCGCGCATCTGGACGTCGACGTCGTCGCCGTGGAGACCGACGACCAGCTGTCGGT
Organism: Catellatospora sp. NPDC049133; assembly: GCF_040648455.1. NCBI lineage: Bacteria > Bacillati > Actinomycetota > Actinomycetes > Micromonosporales > Micromonosporaceae > Catellatospora > Catellatospora sp. NPDC049133. Next base: position 91,864 of record NZ_JBEZDT010000038.1, on the reverse strand, counting down.
GCTCATCGAGCTGACCGCACCGCCCGCCCCGGCCGCCGCCGGGCCCCGCCCGCCGCAGACGCTGCAGGTGGTGCTCGACCGCAGCGGTTCGATGCAGGGCGCGCGCCTGGACGGCGCGAAGACCGCGCTGATCGGGCTGGTGAACCGGCTCGACCCACAGGACAACTTCGGCCTGGTCGCCTTCGACGACCGGGTCGAGCTGACCGTCCCGGCCAGCAAGCTCACCGACAAGCTCAAGGTCAAAAGGGCCATCGCGGAGCTGCAGGCCCGGGGCAACACCGACCTGTCCGCCGGTTACCTGCGCGGGCTGCAGGAGGCCAAGCGGGTCGCCGGGGCGGGCGGGGCACGGCTGCTGCTCGTCTCGGACGGGCACGCCAACGCGGGCGTCACCGACCCCGACGCCCTCGGCGGGGTGGCCGCGAAGGCCTACGCGGACCAGGTCACCTCGTCCACGCTCGGCTTCGGACTCGGCTACGACGAGCGGCTGCTGTCGGCGATCGCCCGGGGCGGCATGGGCAACGAGCTGTTCGCCGAAGAGGCCGACACCGCCTCCGCGCAGATCGCCGGGGAGGTCGACGGGCTGCTGTCGCAGACGGCGCAGGCGGCGTCGCTGCAGATCACGCTGTCGCCCGAGGTGCGGGCGGTGCAGATCCTCAACGACCTGCCGGTCACGGCGACGGGCAACACCGTGCTGGCCGAACTGGGCGCGTTCTACGCCGACGAGACCCGCAAACTGCTGCTGGTGTTCGACATCCCGGCGATCGCCGCGCTCGGCCTGGCCCAGGTCGCGACCTGCGAGTTCAGCTGGGTCGAGCTGCCGAGCCTCACCCAGCACACGGTGACGGTCCCGGTGCACGTCAACGTCGTGCCGGGTGACCAGGCGGCGGGCCGCATCCCGGATCCGGTGGTGCGGACCGAACTGGCGTACCTGCAGGTCCAGAAGGCCAAGCGCCGCGCCTCGGGGCACCTGAGCCGCAGTTCGGTCCCCGCGGCGCTCGAGGAGATCCGCCGGGCGCAGCGCGCGGTCGACGACGCGCTGGCCGCCGCCCCGGACCACCTGCGCGCCGACCTGGACGAAGAGGCGTCGTCGCTGCGGTACCTGGCCGAGCAGACCGAGCAAGGCATGATCGCGCGCGCGGCGAAGTACTCGTCGTCGGACTCGGCGTACAAGTCCCGCAGCCGCGGCCGGAACCTGCCGCCGGCCTCGGGCGGCCCCACGAACGAGCCGCCGTCGGCCGGGAACGCCGAGCCGGAGCCGCCGAGCAGCTGAGCGGCAGCCGAGTGGCCCGGGTCCGGTCAGGACCCGGGCCACTCGTGTCACGTCGCGCGGGCCTACTCGGTGCCCCAGGTGAGCAGCAGCCAGGCGTCGTCGAGGCGGGTGTCGTCGAAGTGCCAGGTGAACGCGCCCAGCGCGGCGGGCGGGGCCGCCGCGTCGGGCAGCCTGCCCCAGAGCAGTCCGGGCGGGGCGCCGTCCGAGGACAGCGCGAGCACCGGCTGCGTGCCCGCGGCGTCGGCGGTGACGGTGACCGCGGTGGCCGCGCCCGGCTGGGCGTACACCTCGATCCGGCGCAGCACCGCACTGCCGGTGTCGGCCCAGAACGGGTAGTGCTCGGGCCGCAGGGTGACCGTGAACGGGGTGCGGGCCGCCGCGGGAGCGGAGCGGAACTTCGCCCACGCCGTCGGGAAGTCCTGCCGCAGCGACAGCAGCCGCACGTTGCCGACCGCTCCGGCCGCGGCGATGCGTTCGGCCAGGGCCGTCTCGGCCGCCTGGCGCAGCGGCAGACCGCCGTCGCGGGCGGTCATCCGCACGTGCAGGATCACGTCCGGGATCGCCAGGTAGTCGTGCTGGCGCAGCTTCGGCAGCTCGATGCGCCAGGTGCTGATCGCGCCCTGGCCCTCGAACGGCCCGAGGCGCTCGTCGCGGCCGTTCGGCCCGTCGAAGGTGCCCCAGTCGCCGACCGCGTTGCTGGTCGCGATCGACTCGACGCGGCCGTAGCTGTCACGGAAGCGCTCGGTGTCCTCGCCGTCGCGCTCGTACGCGCCGTCGGCCAGCTGCGGGGTGACCCGGATGCTGCTGTGCAGCAGGGTGAGGGTGCAGGCGACGGTGGTCTGCGGTCCGGCGGTGGCGGGCATGCTCACCCCGACGGCACGCAGCCGGCGGAAGTAGTGCCCGGGGTAGTCCTGGTCGAACAGGTCCTCGGTCAGGGTGACCTCGCAGAACCCGTACGTCCGCAGCCGCATGAGCGCCCCGGGGTCGAGCTGGCGCAGGCTGACGTTCTTGGTCAGCTCCAGCTCCCGCCGGTTGAGGTCGTGGTAGGCGTGCTCCATGCGCTTGACGTCGAGCAGCAGCCGCTCGCCCGCCAGCAGCCCCTCCTTGCCGGTGGCGTAGCCGGGCTGCAGGAACGACTGCCCGGGGTCGCCGAGTTCGTACTGCAGCGCCCGTTCGGCCTTGCGGGCGACCTCGGTGGCCAGGCTCAGCCCGGAGTTGTACAGCGCCCGGATCTCCCGGCGCAGCCAGGTGTACAGCGCGGCGGTGCTGGTCTTGGTCGCGCCGTCCACCTTCTCCCCGGCCAGGAACTGCTCGATCTGCTCGGCCTCGGCGATCTGCTGCTGATGGTTGCGGAACTCCTGCTCGCTGGACGCCTCGCGGATCTGCGCCGCCCGCCAGTGCTTGAGCGTGACCGCGAGGTCGGCCAGGGCCTGGTTGCTCTGGTAGGACCAGTCGAGCTGGCGGCGGGCGTACGAGCCGACCTTGCCCGCGACCGCGGCGGTGTGCGAACGGGACTCGGCGCTCTGCTTGTCGGAGGACGCGTGCCAGGACACCCCGGCGGCCAGGTTGCCGCCGCCGAACGAGATGGTGCCGCCGGTGCCGAAGGGTTCGAACCGGGCCCCGAAGGTCGGGATCATGCTCAGCATCGCGGCCAGTGAGTCGCCGTCCATCGCCTTGTCCCGCGACGACTGGGCCAGCTTGAGGAACTCCAGCTCCTTGGCCTCGTACGAGGAGATGAGCTTGCCGTCGGCGTCGGCCAGGTTCTTGGCGATGTCGACCTCCAGCGGCCGCGGCTGCGGGCCGGGTTCCTCGCCGGAGGTGAACTTCAGGGTCGCCATCGCGGCCCGGTCCAGGTCGTCCAGTCCGGGCACGACGATCTCCGCGTCGGGTTTGCCGAGCTGCAGCTCGTAGTAGCGGTAGCGGGTCAGCGCGGACGCGAACGACTTCTGCACGCCTTCCCGCGCCTTGACCGCCTCCTGCCACTGTTGGAAGCGCACCAGTTCGGCGCGCTGGAGCAGGCTGCGCTCGTACCGGGCGCGCAGCGCGTACAGGGTCTCGGCGTCCTGCTTCTCGATCGCCGACAGCAGGTGCGCGCCCAGCGAGCTGACGTCGCGGGCCAGCTCGGCGGCCTTGTGCACGAGCACCGAGAAGCGCACCAGTGGCGCGGGCTGGTGCAGGCCGGCCAGCACCGAGGACACGTCGAGCCCCGCGGCGGCGGCCTTGGCCAGCAGCGCCGGGTCGATCGGCGGGTCGAACAGCGGCAGCTGCCGGAACACGCCCTGCAGGTTCAGGCTGTTACGAATCTTGAAGAGGCGGTCGGCGACGGTGTCCCAGTAGCCGAGCAGTTTCTCGTTGGGCGGCACGCAGAAGTACAGCGCCCCGCCGATGCTGGCGACGGTCTGCAGCGCGGCGGCGTCCGACGGGGCGCTCGGCGGCGGCAGCTTGTCGAACGGGATGTCGACTTCCAGCTCGGTGAACGTGTTGCCGAGCGCGTCCAGTTTGGGGCGCAGCGACTCGTACGACTGGGGCTGCTGCCAGCCCTTGCGCGGCACCGCCTGCGGGCGCGGACCGAGCAGTTGCGCGGCGAGCACGTACAACTGGGTGGCCTCGCCGATCGACTCGCCGTTGTCCTCGGCGAACAGGCGGTCGCCCCAGGCGATGAGGTTGTCCAGGTACAGCATGACCGTCTTGACCATGTAGGCGCTCTGCCGCCACCGGGCCACCACGTGCGGGCGGAACGGGTGGTCCTTCCAGTCGTGGATGGCGGCCAGGGTGTCCTCGAGCAGCTTCTTGTCGGCCTGGGTGGACAGGTTGGCCAGCACCTTCTCGATGCTGACGACCTCCAGCTCGTGGAAGCGGCGCACCTTCCAGAACCGCATCGGCGACGGGTCGACACCGGTCGCGGTCGGGTCGAAGACGTAGTGCAGCCAGCGCTGGCAGTCCTCGTTGCGCTGGGCCCGCATCAGGTGCGTCGCGATGGCGATCGGCACGTGGTAGAACAGCTCCCAGTTGTAGCAGGAGTACGCGCCGGTGGCGGTGAAGTCGAGGTCCTTGACCGGATGGTCGCCGGTGACCCGGGCGCTGGGCGCGTACCCGGCGAAGAACTCCTCGTACAGGCGCGGCCGGGGCCGGCCGTCGGGCAGGGTCTTCACCTTGCCGTCGGGGGTGCGCAGGTAGTCGGTGTCGGCCGCCTGCAGGCCGCTGACCGAGCGCTCCACCAGCTCGTGGATCAGCTCGTGCACGTACGGGTGGAAGTGGCCGAAGAAGCGGTACGCCATTTCCCGCTCGACGACCGTGGTCCGGTTGATCTTGTATGCGCCGAGCTGGCTCGCCAGCGCACTGCCTCCGTGGAACTGCTGGACGAGCTGGTCCTTGGCGATCACAACGCGCCTCCGGAGAAGAAGTGCCCGCCCTGCGGGCCGATGACGGTGTCGCCGAACGCGACGGTCTTGCCCAGCGCGGTGATCTCGTCGAACTTGGGCTCGATCTGGTACAGCACCCGGGGATCGACCTCCCACTGCGGCGGGCCGGGCGGCACCGGCACGTGCGCGACCAGCGGCGGCAGCTCGAAGTGCGGCTCGATCAGCGGCGTGGTGAAGATCAGCCGGTCGCCCTGCTCGATGGTGCGCTCGGTGAGCTGCGGCTCGACCCAGAAGGTGGCGTGCTCGTCGGCGACGAAGAACGGCAGCACCAGGTTGCCGACGTCGGAGGGCAGCCCGCCGATCGGGGTGCCGTTGGTGACCAGCGCGTACTCGGAGATCTTGCCGAGGATGGCCAGCTTGGTCGGGCAGGCGGGCTGCTGCACGTCGTTCTTCGTCGTGATCTTGTCGACGTAGAACGACGACAGCGTGCCGGTGGCGTCCCAGCGGCCCTGGTCACCGTCGGTGATCTCGGCGAACGGCGGCCGCGGCGGCTGCGCGGCGGTCTTCAGCGTCGGCGTCGCGTGCCTGCTGACGACCCGGAACGCGGTGTTGAGCCGCCCGGTGAGGTGGACCCACACGGCCCCGTCGGCGGCCGTGGTCGCGTGCACGTGCTCCTCCTTCGGGTCGAAGGACACCATCGCCCCGAGCGGCACCTTCAGCACGCCGCTCGAACCGGCCGGGCTCCAGTCCCGGCCGAAGCGGTGCGTCCAGCCGAGCTTGACGTTGACCGACAGCAGCGCCGACAGCCCGGACAACTGGCCGAACGTCAACGTCGCCGCGCCCTCGCCGGCGAGCGGGCCGGGGTCGGGCTTGCCGGGCTCGGGCACGAAGGTGACCCAGAAGATGTGCACCCGGTCGCGCCATTTGGCGATGGCGACGTGGTCGCCCTCGATCTCGGCGGTGACCGGCGACCACGGCGTCCAGGACCGGTGCGCCAGGGTCCGGTAGAAGTACTTGTGCGGCGCGGCGAACGTGCGCCCGACGACGTGCACGACGTTGTCGGACGGGTCGGGGGCCTGCTCGACGTACACGGCGCGGATGTCCAGGCGGGCGATCTCGTCCAGGCCGCGCAGGTAGCCGAACAGCGCGTCCTCGGCGTCGTCGTTGGTCAGGTCGGTCTGTGTCAGCGCGCTCTCCAGCTCCTGGAACAGGTGCGTCTTGTCGTCGCGGAACTCCGGCTCCAGCCAGTTCGGGGTCCACACCAGGATCTTCAGGTTGGCCTCGCTGACCCGGTAGCGCTTCATCCAGGCGAAATGCGCCGCGTCGATGACCGACGGGCTGACCTTCGGCTCCAGGTTGAGCAGGCAGCGCTGGATGAACAGCTGCACCGAGGAGATCGCCTGGCGCAGCCGGGAGGTCTGCACCACGGGTTCGGTGCCGGGGTCGACAAGGAAGATCTCGTACAGCTGCTCCAGCCGGTCCAGATCCATCGTCTGCAGCAGGTGCGCCACGAGCGCGTCGCGGCGGGCCTGGCGCAGCCGGTCGGCGATCGGCTTGACCACGGCCCGCCACACCTCGGGTGCGTAGCGGGCGCGCAGGGTGTCGCGTATCCCCTGGGCGACAGCCGCGTCGGGTTCCGGGTCGGCCCAGCCCGACAGCACCGCCGGGCTCACCCCGAAGCGGCCGGCGAGCTGCAGCAGCCGCCACAGCCGGGCCAGGCCGCGCTCGTCGGCCAGCGCGACGGCCTCGACCGGGTAAGGGTCGCCGGCGCCGACGGTGGCGGTGACGCCGAGCAGGTCCATCGCCGCGCGCACCGCCGCCGGGTCGCGGCGGGTGACCGCGCCGACCGCCGAGGCGAGACCGGCGAGGGTCTGCTCCCGCGCGTCGGCGGCCGTCACGTCGCCCGGGAAGGCGCGGCGGGCGGCGGCGAGCAGCGGCGTCAGGTCCGCGCCCAGCTCACCCTTCAGCCGGGCGTACGCGCACAGCCGCAGCACCTGTGCGAACAGCTCGCGCGCCGTGACGTCGGTGTCGTCGGCGGCCCGGGTCGGCAGCTCCCCCAGGTCCAGCCCGTCGAAGTCCGCCGGGTGGGTGAGCAGGTAGGTGGCCTCGGTTGCGTCGAGGCCCAGCACACCGAGCAGCTCCGTGGTCTTGCCCAGCAGCAGGTGCGCCCGGTGCAGCGCGTCCACACCGTCGCGCGGGTAGGTGATCAGCTGTGTGACCGGCCCCTGCGGCACGGTCTCGCCCTGCGCCAGCAGCATCGGCGTCACCGTCCCCGTGGCTCGCACGATGATCGCGTACGGCTGCCCCGCCTTCAGCTCGGTGAAAGCCGACGGCTCGGGCGCGGCGGACGAGGTCGTGGTGTGCAGGAGCGGATCGGCGAGGTGACCGAACCGGACCGACACCAGGGTGCCGACGGGCAGCCCCGCGACCGTGAACCGGTACGGCCCGGTCGCGGGCACCTCGACATGACCGGTCAGCGTCACCGCGCCGCCCGCGCTGTCGGTGCTCAGGCCCGGCCCGGCCGCAGCCGCGTACGCGCCCAGCAGCGCCTGGCCGGGCTGGTCGGGCCGGTCGAGCAGCGCCGTGTCGGTGAGCAGCGCCTCGGTGAACGCGGGCGCGGTGCCCAGGTCGGCAGCAACAGCGGTGATCACGGCCTGCCGGATGAGCCGGTCCCGCAGGTACGGCAGCAGCGCTTCGGCCAGCAGGGCACGCCGGTCGCGGTCCGCGGCGGCGGTCAGCGGCGGTGCGGCGAACAGCGTGTCGAAGTCGCCCGCCGCGAGGAAGCCGGTCTCGCCGACCCCGGGCACCGTGGCGCGCAGCAGGTGCCGGTCGAACAGCGCCCGGCCCTGGGCCTGCACGTCGTCGAGCAGCCCGGCCAGGTACGCGGGCTGCGCCCCGGTGACCGCGGCGAGCAGCGCGGCCCGCTCGCCGTCGCGCAGCACCCCGCGGTGCACCAGTTGCTGCTCCTGGCGCACCGGGTCGTACACGACGGTGACCTGCGGCAGCGCGGCGAAGTCGGCCGGGTCGAGGGCGGCGGCCGGGGCGGCGGGCCGGACCGCGCGCAGCGGCACGGTGTCGGTCCACATGCCGTACAGGGCCTCGGTGACGTCGGCCGGGAACACCAGCGCGAGCCGGGCGCGCAGCACGTCGTCGGTGAACAGCGCCGGGTCGGCGGGCACGGCGTGCTCGGCCCGGATGCGGGTGATCTCCGCCGCGAGGCCGCGCAGCAGCGCGAACGGCGGCTCGGCGGCGGCCCGGCGCGGGCCGAGCGGGTCGAACCGGTGGCGCAGCAGGAAGTTCAGCCGCTCCACGCCCAGCTCCTTGACCGCACGCACCGCCTCGACGAACGCCATGGTCTGCGTGAACGCGTGGTCGTCGGCGAGGTCGGCGACCGGGGCCGCCGCGGTCGGCGTGAAGGGGTCCAGGCCGGTCAGGCCCTTGAGCGCGAGCAGGTCCGCGACCGGCAGTTTCAGCAGCCGGGCCAGCAGCGCGTGCCGGTGCAGCACCGACACGACCGGCATGGTCAGCGGCGCGTCGTCGACGGTGTGCGCGGTCGCCGCGGCCAGGATCGCGGCGATGTCGTCGGCGGTCAGCCGCAGCGCCGACTGCACCGCCGCCAGGTGCGCCTTGAGCGGCACCGACCCGTCCGACAGGTAGTCGCCGAGGGGATGGTCGAACGCCGGGTCGGCGGTCGGCAGCGCGCCGGACCGGAACAGCTCGGTGTAGTGCCGGTCGTCCAGGTCTGCCCACAGGGCGAGCAGGTCGGTGCGGCCGCGTTTGCCGGTCTTGAGGTCGGCCGCGAGCACGTCCAGGTGGGCCAGGCCGAGCAGGGCGCTGCGCAGCGCCGCGCCGATCGTGGTGGCCGTGCGCGGGTCGGGGGTGGTCGGCAGGAACGTCAGCAGCGCCCGGTCGAGGTCCTCGATCGGCCGGCGCAGCCGGCGCTGCAGCCGTACGAACAGGTTGAGCAGCAGGAAGTCGAAGGGCTGCGCCGGGGTGCCGTCGAGGCGGCGCAGCACCGTGTTGGTGAAGCCCGGGTCGGCCCCGGGGTCGGCGAGCACCAGCACGCTGCCGAGGACGGTCAGGTCGACGCCCTGCAGCCAGGTCACGCCCACCGGGCCGAGCTTGGCCTCCAGCGCGGCCTTCTCCTCGGCGGTGAACGGCGCGTGGCCGGCGGCGGCCCGGTAGCGCAGCGCGTCCTCCATACTCAGGTCGAGGCGGCGCAGGGTGGCCAGCCCGGCCAGGCCGGGGTTGGCGAAACCGGTGCGCACCAGGGCGACCAGCTCGCGGTAGGTCACGCCGAGCCGCCGGGACAGGGTCACCGCGCCGGACAGCTCGGTGAGCGCCTGCGTCTCGGTGACGGCGCCGTCGTAGCCGTACAGCGCGGTCCAGGTGGGCAGCGGGTTCGCGGCGGTGAGCAGGCGCAGCTCGTCGGGGGTGAGCCCGAGGCGCTCCAGGAACACCGCGGCCCGGCCGTAGGGTTCGGACCCGGCCGGGTACAGCGCATCGGTGGGGCGCAGCGTGTCCAGCAGCGTCCACAGGGGGGCGTCGAAGTGGTCGCAGAACGCGCGCACCGTGGTCAGGAACAGGTCGAACGGCAGCGTGAGCGGGTAGCGGGCGGCCTTCAGCGTGCTGTACGCCTTGGCGAGCTGGTTGGCCGGTTCGGCGATCAGGTTCTCGCTGGTCGCGTTGCCGGTGTCGTACACCGGCATGCCGGCCAGGGTGCCCTCGGCGGTGTACTGCTCCAGGATCTCGTTCACGATGTCCAGGTAGGGCAGCGCCGTGTTGGTGTTCTCACAGGTCAGCGGCAGCTTCGGCAGGTCCGGGCGGCGCTGCGTGAGCACCTCGTACGGCGTCATCGGCGCGGGTTCGCCGTCGGCCTTCCACGCCGGAATGTCCGCGTACGGATACGGCGCGCCGCCGTGCGCGGTCTTCCAGTCGGCCAGCCGCTTGGCCCACGCCTCCGGCGCGGGGTCGAGGAAGCGCAGCAGGTTCACCAGGTACGCGGCCGGGCCGAGGATCGAGCGGCAGTGGTCGCACTCGCAGAAGTCCATCGAGCCGAACAGCGTCTCCAGCGTCGGATATTGCTTGATCAGCTCGCTCTTGGCCGCCGCGACGGCCTCGACGGGCGGGCTCGCCACGGGCAGCACGACCTCCGCGCCCGCCTGCTGCACCACCCCGAGGAAGCTGTAGACGACCGTGGTGACCTGCTGCGCCTTGCGGTAGATCCGGTCGGCGACCTGCGGCCCGGCGAACAGGTGCGCCTTGGTGTCCAGGAACGTCTCGTACGACACCGCGGTGACGTCGAGCGCCGAGCCGAATCCGGCGGCGAGCATCGCCTGCATCGACTCGTCGTCGGGCGTCACCTGGTAGAGCCGGGCCAGTGTCTTGACCTGCGCGGTCGTCTTGGTGACCTGATCGTCGCCCATGCCGGCGAACAGCTCGCCGCCGTGCTCGGCCAGGAACGTGTTGACCGGCGTACGGCCCAGCGCGAAGCCGTGCCGGTTCGCGGCGGTGTCCAGCACCCGGGCCACGTCGTCGCGGACCTCGTCATGGCGCAGCGCGAGCGCGCCGGTGGCGACCATGTCCCCGATGACCTGCGTCGGGTAGGACAGCCGCACCTTGCGGGCCAGGTCGGCCGCGTAGGCGGTGAGCCGCTCGGCGGTGTCCGCACCGTCGTAGGCGGGCGGGATGAGCCCGTCGAGGCGTTCGGGGTCCTGCCCGGACAGTGCGGTGATCCGCTCGGTCCAGCGGTCGGGCCGGTAGAGGCCGTCGCGGACCAGGGCCGGGCCGAGGTCGGCGGAGCCGTCCACGCCGCGCTGCAGGTCGCCGATCAGGTCGGCGTTGTTGAGGGTCAGGTGCGCCAGCCGGGCGCTGACCCGCAGCGAGTCGGCGGGCAGGCCGCGCCGCTCGGCGGCGTCCCAGAACCCGTCCACGTCCCGGTCCCGGCCGTGTTCGGTGAACAGCGTCTCCAGCACCGAGGTCTGCTCCTGCGGCAGCTTCGTGGTCGCCAGCACATCGCCCCAGCTGGACACTGTGCCCGCACCGACCATCCGCCGCCGGAGCTTCACCGCGTACGCCTCGTGCGCCTGCACCGCGGCCCGGATCTGCTCCTCGTCGAGGCCGACCACCCCGGCCTCGACCGCACCGCGCAACGCGCGGTCCACCGCACCCGCGTCCACGCGGGCCAGCTGCACCGGATCGGTGGGCAGCCCGGCGCGCAGCATGCCGTACAGGGCGGGCGGCTGCACGCCGGTGCCGCGCGACAGCTTGTCAGCGGTCGCGGCCAGCGCCAGCAGCCGCGCGTCCCAGCTGGTCGCCGACGAGAGCAGGGTCAGGTCGTTGGTGACCCCGTCCTCGACCGCGCTGCGCAGCCGCGCGTCGCCCAGGTGCGGGCGCACGTCGTCATCGAGCCGCTCGTACTCGCCCGCCATCGGCCGCAGCCGGGCGGGCACCACGACGTTCAGCGGGCCGTCGAACCGGCCCTGCAGCCCGTGCCGCACCCCGGTGAGGCGGATCTCGCTCGCTTCGCCGGCCTGCCGCACGACGGTCCGCACCCGTGCCGTCTCGGCCGACCGCAGCGTGTCCACGGTGTGCGGGTCGAGCCGGACGGTCGGCTCGTCGTCGGCGCTCGGCGTCCCGGCGCGCGATGGCCCGGCGCCCGGTGCGCGGTTCACCCGGCCCCCGTCGGTGACCGCACGGACCTCCAGGTTGACCGGGCCCTCATGCTGGACCGTCACCGAATACGCGCCGTCGCCGCCGGTCGACGTCTCGGCGAGCACGTCGGCGCGGCCGTTGAACCCGACGCTGACGAACCTCAGCGTCACGTCCGCGGCGGGCCGCCCGTCGTCGAAATAGGCACGGCCACTGATCTGCATGAGCCCCTCTCCTGCCTGTGTCCGGGGGAACCGCTGGGCGCGGGTCACTTCTTGGGCGACACGACGACGTTGGTCAGCTGGTCCTCGGTGAGGCCGATGACCCGCACGACCACGCCGTTGTCCGCGCCGTACTTCTCGATCGCTTTGATGTTGGCCGCGTACTCGGCGGCCTTGCCCGCCGGGCCCGTGTAGCCGGCCGGGGTGGCGATGTCCAGGATCACGGTGCTCACCGCCCGGCCGTCCTCCATCACCCCGGCCTTCTTCGCCGCGGCCAGCTCGTCGATGAACTTCGTGTAGTCCGACAGCTTCGGCACGCCCTGCAGCGTCTTGAGCTGGATACCGATCTTGCCTTCCTTGGCGTAGAAGTCGAACGTCTTGAAGTAGCCGCCCTTGAGCCGCCCGACCCACTCCAGCAACCGGTAACGGGTACCGGCCAGCACACCCTCCAGGATGGTGCCGCGCCACATCGCGCCGAACGCCTCCTTGTCCAGCGCCCACGTCTCGCGCAGCGCGTCCATCAGCTGCTTCGGTTTGAGCATCCGCACCGTGCGGACCACCAGGTCCTCCGCGCCGGAGACCTGGGCCAGGGTGCGCACCTCGGCGCCGGTGGCGTGCCCGGCGGCCATCAGCGGGTTCTGGTCCATGGGTGACATGCCGACCGGGTGCGGGTCCACCAACCCGACCGCGAACTGGGCGAGCACGCTCATCACGGCGGCCTTGCCCGGGTTCGCCAGCAGCCAGAACCCCGCGGACTCGCTCGCGGTCAGGGCCATCGAGCCCAGGGCGATGCCGCCGTACACCAGGCTGACCACGGCGACGGAGCCGACCGCGGCGAACCCGGAGGCGACGCCGAAGCCGACGACCTGGCCGGACGTCGCTGCCGTCGTCATCTTCTTCTGGCTCTCGGCCTCCCACTGCTGCCAGCCCGGGTTGTCCTTCAGGCACGGGTTGAGCTGCGGGCGCACCGCGTACCCGGCGTGGGCCGGGAACAGGAAGCTCCACCAGGGCAGCTTCTGCTCGGTCATCTCCTTGCAGTCGGCCCCGTCGGGGTCGTGGAAGCGCACCGGATTGCCGCGCACGTACATGTAGGTGCTCTCGCCGGGGCGGTGCGCCTGCGGGTCGTAGCTGTTCCACCGGCCCAGCCACGGCACGTAGTAGCGGGCCCCGTGGTAGGACAGGCCGGTCTCGTCGTCGCGCTCCTTGCCGGTGTACCGGTAGCGGCGCGCGCTGACCTCGGGCGCGTTCAACCACAGCGACGTCGTGCCGTACGGGTGGTACTCCTCGACGGAGATCACCTTGCCGGTGTCGTCGAGTTCGAGGCGCGCCGAGCCGGTCTGGTCGTCGTACTGGAACCGGTGCCGCAGCATCCCGGCCTGCTGCGGCTGCCAGGTGTCCACGGTGGTCCGCTCGACCGTCGCCACCCGGCGCGGGCCGTCGAGCAGGTGCACCGTCTGCCGCTCGAAGACGACCTGGCCGTTGACCCGACGGCGGTACACCTCGTAGCCGCCCAGGTAGACGAACTCCTCGGTGACGCCGCCGTTGCGGCGCAGCATCCGGCGCACCCGCAGGCCCGCGCCGTCGTAGGTGTAGTACGCGTGCCCGCCGCCGCCGAGGTCCACCGACGCCATCTGGTCGTGGTGGTCGAAACCGATCGCGCCCAGATGCGGCAGCCCGGTCAGGTTGCCGTGCGCGTCGTGGGTGAACGAGACGCTGCCGGCGCCGCCCGGCACGGTGTGCGACAGCAGCCGGTTCGAACCGGTCGCGTAGAGGTAGTTCCTGGTCCAGCTGCCGACCCCGGCGACGTGCGCCATGGTCAGGATGTTGCCCGCCGGGTCGTACGCGTAGCGCTGCGTGTAGGCGCGCACCGCGTTCACGTCGTCCGGGTGCGGGATCGGCCGGCTCGCCGGGTTCGCGCCGTCGGGCTGCACGCCGAGGCTGGCGTGCTCGCGGCCGGTGGCCTCGATGAGCCGGTACAGCGAGTCGAAGACGTAGTGGCTGTCGCCGGAGGTGACCTCGCCGTCGAAGAACACCGTGCGCTGCGCGGCGTCGGCGGCGTCGACGGTGTTGCCCGACGGATCGTGCACGTAGGACAGGTCCTGCAACGCGCTCGTGCCGCGCCGGGTGGCGACGCCGCGCAGCCGGAACGTGTGCGGGTCGAACCGGTGCTCGGTGACCGTGCCGTTGCCGTACGCCGCCCGCACCCGCCGCCCCGCCGCGTCGTAGTCGGCCGAGGCGAGGTAGACCGTCGGGGCCACCGCGCCGGACAGCCGCGCCGACAGCGACTCCAGCAGCCCGGCCTCGTTGTAGCGGGGCTGCAGCACGGTGCCCTCGGGCAGCACCTGCATCACCGGCCGGTCGAGGGCGTCGTAGTCGGTGGCGGTGGCCATCGGCTCCGCCTCGATCAGCGGCAGCGCGGCGGTCTCGACCCCGGCCGGGGCGACCCCGGCCAGCGCCGACCAGTCCGGAGTGGTGTCGTAGGCCTTCGCGAGCTGCCGCCGGGAGGCCAGCAGGTTGCCCTTGAAGTCGTGCCGGTGCGCGGTGAGCAGCCCGCTGCCGTCGAAGGTGTACCGGACCCGGCCGCGCACGTTGTCGGCCGCCGCGGCGGGCGCGCCCTCGCCGTACACGGTCAGCGCGGCCAGGATCTCGGTGTCGGAGCCCGGTGCGGTGATCCACAGCTGGGCCGGGCGGCGGGCGGCGTCGTAGACGTGCCGGGCCGCGAACCCGCGGGAGTCCCAGCGGCGGATCGGCGCGCCGCCCACGTCGGGCACGTACCAGTGCTCGCCCGAGTCCGGACTGCGGGTGGCGATGGCGCGCCCGGCGACGTCGAACACGGTCTCGGCGGTCGTCACGCCCCGGGCGTCCGTCCGCGACAGCCGCGCGCCCTCGACGTCGAGCACGTCGCGCACCGCGTGCCGCTCGTCGACGACGACCCCGGTGCCGGGCGTGGTGTGCCGGTCGTGGGCGACGGTGACCACGGTCCGGCCGAGCACGTCGGCGTACCCGGCCCCGGGCGTGGCCGCGTGCACGGCGGCCTCGATCGCGGCGCGCTGCTCGCGGGGGCCGAGGCCGCCGCCGATTCGCCGCTGGTGCCAGGTCTGCCAGCCGGCGGGCTGGGCCGCGAAGTGGGCGGCCAGCAGCGCCGACACGTCGGGGTCGGTGCGCGGGTCGAGCAGGACCGTGTCGTTGGGGTCCCAGACCTCGTGCTGCCACGGGTCGAACCGGGTCTTGCTGTACGTCCCGTCCGGGGCGAGCAGCACGACCTCGCGCCCGACCGGGTCGTAGGCGACGACGTTGCTGACGCCCGCGGTGTAGGCGAGCTCGAATGCGGCGCTGCCCGTGAAGAACGGCTCGTAGCGGCGGACCGGGCGGCCCTTGTCGTCGAACACCGTCCAGCCGGAGCCGACCCAGCGCGGCCCGTCGGGGCCGGGTTCGGCCTGCGCCTTGACCTGGATCTCGCGGTTGAAGCCGTCACTGTAGGTGATCCGGTGCAGCACCCGTCCCGGCTCCGTGCCGTGGGTCTCCCGGCGCAGCAGGGCGGTGGCCACGGGCGCGGGCCGGGCGTCGTCGCGGGTGCGGTGGAACGCGCCGACGTCGATCACGAACCGGCTCGTCGCTCCGCCGAGCAGCCCCGCCTGCCCGAGCGGGTCGGCGAGGTAGGCGGCCGCGTCGGGTTCGGGGTCGAGCCCGGCGAGCGTGTCGCCGACGGCCTCCTCGGGTTTGCCGCGGCGCGCGGTCGCGGTGACCAGGCCGAGCGCGTCGTACAGCACTTCGGTGCGGTTGCGGTTGGCGTCGCTGGTCACCGCCGGGGCGAGCACCCGGTAGTCCAGCCGCGGGGTCAGCGCCTCCGCGTCCGGCGTGGCCGCCTTGGCGCGCTCACCGGCCGACAGGCGGTTGCCGACGGCGTCCACGGTGTCCAGCAACAGCAGGTCGTAGCCGTCGTAGCCGGCGTGGCCGACCGCGCCGAACGCGTCGACGTGCCGGGTGACGGTGAAGAAGTGCTCCCTGGCGTACGCCAGCTCCTGCGCGGGGGTGTCGGCCGCGCCGGGCGAGTACAGCAGGCGGCCCGACGGGATCCACCAGCCGCCGTCGGCGTAGACGTGGCCGCCCTCGACGCCGAGCACCAGGGCGGGCGAGGGCAGCAGGTTCTGCGTGCCGCGCCGGTATGCCCGCTCCAGCAGCCCGGGGGTGAACGCGAGCCGGTAGCTCTCGTACGGCAGCCCGAGCGGCTCCTGCACGCCGGGCCCGAGCGGGCCGGTGAGGTCGTCGCGCCGGTAGCGCACCCGGGTGTGCTCCAGCAGCCTGCGGCAGGGCCCGGCGACGGGCGGCTGCTCGTAGGACACCTCCGCGGCGGTCAGCACCTGCGCCTTGAGGTCGGCGAGCGCGAACGGCGCGCCCGGTGGCGGGGTGACGTTCACCAGCTCGTACGTGCGCACCTCGGCGGGCTGCGGAGCCCGGAACGCCGCTGCGGTCCGCACCGGGTTGGTGAACGTGCTCGCGGTGACCTTCACCCGCACGCCGGTCTGCGCCACCCGGATCGCGTCGCGGGTGGCCGCGTCGAGCATCGGGTCCACATCGGCGTCGGGGTGGCGGCGGCCGTACCCGACGGTCGCCGACAGCAGCACATTGCCGAAGTCGTCGGCGTCGAGGACCAGCTCGTGGCTGATCCGCGGGTCCATGACGGTGGTGATGACGCCGCCGGCTTCGACGGCGTACTCGCGGCGTTCATAGTGCAGCTGCAGCGTCTCGCGGGGGCGGGCGAAGCAGACCGCGTGGGCGTTGCCGCCCTTGGGCCGGAGCAGGTCGACGGCGTAGTCGCGCTCGGTGACCGTGTACGGCAGCGGGCTGTCCTCGGCGTACACCTCCTGCCGCAGGATCAGGCCCTTCAGCGCCCGGCAGGCCTCCCGCAGGTCGTCGGGGTCGAGGTCGCCGTCCGGCCACACCGTGTCGGGCAGCCGGAACTCCGGGTCGCCGGGCCAGTACTCGGTGGCGTAGCGGGCCGACAGCGTTTCGCCGCCGTCGGCGAACGCGCCGGTGTGGTACCAGGTCCGGGTCAGCGTGCGCGGGCCGGCGAGCAGGTCCCCGGCGACCGCGCCGATCCGGCCGCCGTCCCACTGCTCGACCATGCCGAAGCCGCGGAACTCCCGCTCCGCGCCGTCGAAGAAGCCGTGGTGGTAGGCGTACGAGGTGGTGAAGACGCTGCCGGCGACCAGGTCCTCGGTGGTGACCGTGTCGACGACGTGCACCGGGAACGGCAGCCGGGTGTGCCACGGTCGCCCGGCGGCCTTGTCGGCCAGGTAGTGCCGGGTCGAGGGCGCGTAGTCGACGGTGATGCGGGAGCCGAGGTTGTTGACGACCTCGGTGAGCAGGTGCGGTTTGCCGCCGCCGTACAGGTCGAGGTAGTGCAGGCAACGCCGCTCCCGGCCGGGCAGGGTCGCCGACCAGACCAGGCAGGCGGTGCCCGCGCCGAGCAGGTCGGCCACGGTCAGCTCGCCCTGCGGGGTCGCGGTGAGCACCTCGCCGTCGGTCCAGCCGTTGCCGGACCGGTTGCGGTACAGGGTCACCTCACGCGCCCCGGCGTAGACCAGGTCGGTGACGCCGGAGCCGTCGACGTCGGCGAACAGCACCCGGCGCGGGTCGAACAGCTCCTCGGTGGCGTAGCGGGGGGCGTTGTCGGTGACGACGCGGCGGCCGAACCGGCGGCCCAGGTTGGGCCAGTAGCAGACCTCGCCGTTGCGGACCCGAACCAGGTCGAGCAGGCCGTCGCCGGTCATGTCGGCCAGGTGCACCGCGGCCCGGCCCTCGGTGAACAGCAGCCGCGGCCCGTCGGCCTCGTCCGGCGGGTTCAGCACGTGCCGGGCCGGGCCGAAGCCCTCCTCGGCGCGGGAGGCGTACCAGGTCAGCCCGGTGTCCCCGGCCAGCAGCAGGTCGGGAAAGCCGTCGCCGTCGAGGTCGGCGAAGCGCAGGTTCGGGTCCCGCCAGTCGATCGCGGGCAGCGCCGCGAACGGGCGGAACGGAGCCCAGCCGTCGTCGGCGCGCTCCACGAAACCGGGCAGCGGCCCGCTGTAGGAGACCAGGTCGAGCTGCCCGTCCCCGGCCAGGTCGACCAGGGTCGTCCCGGTCTGGTTCGGCACGGCGGGCAGCGCCCGCGCGGTGTCGAACCGGCCGCCGCCCAGGTTCGCCTTGTAGTAGAGACCGCCGGGGGCGTCGAGCAGCATCCCGGCCAGGCCCTCGCCGTCCAGGTCGACCCAGCGGCAGCCGGTGGTGCCCAGCCCGGCGGGCAGGTTGCGCAGGCTGTCGGCGTCGACCTCGCCGACCTCGCCGCGCAGCGTCGCCGGGCGGTACCCGAATTCGACCGGCGGCATCGCCCGCTCGATGTAGCCCTCGCCGTCGCGTCGGTAGCCGCGGGTGGTCGCCGAGGCCAGGAACGATCCTGCCGCCTCGTCCGCGGTGTAGCCGAACTCGGTGGCCTTGACCAGGCAGTCCATGCCGACGCCGGGCTCGTCCGGGAAGTGGTGGAACATCAGCACCCGACGGCACAGCCGGTGGGTGCGCACCTCGAAGCCGGGCCGGTACACCGAGAACGGGTCGGGGCGCACCGGCCAGTCCCGGTCGGGTGTGGGCAGCGGTCGCGCCGGATCGTGGTCGCCGTAGTCGAACACGGCCTCGAACAGCCAGCTCTGCGGCCGCTCCGAGGTGGACAGCAGGCTGACCCGGTTGCCGTAGCGGATGCGTTTGAGGTGCCGCTGCGCGCCCCGGTCGGCGGCCGTGCGGTGCTGCTCGTGCGCGCTGCTCAAATCGACGCCGCGACCGTCCTCGGGCAGGTACTCGTACTCGACGGCGTTGCCGTGCTGGTCGTGCGCCGAGCTGATCAGCCAGGACCAGACCAGGCCGTCGTGCTCCACGCGGGAGCCGCCGTCGCCGCCGTACACGGTGGTGACGCCGTCGCGGGTGATCGAGCGCCAGTGCACGTCCCCGTCGGCGGCGCGCCGCCAGCGCTCGATGCGGCTGAACGCGCCCTCGATCCGCGGCCGGAAACGGTCCACGGTGTACCCGGCCGGGTAGTCGCCCGACGGCACCGGGTTCGGCACGGGCACCAGGTCCTCGGTGCCGGTCATCAGGAACACGTCGTCGTCGGTGTACTCCGGCAGCCCCTTGTCGGTGCGCCGGGACACCGCCGGCAGCGACAGGCCCCAGCCGAGCCCGAACGGGCCGTTGCCCCGGCCGGAGTCGTAGGACAGCGACAGGTTCGGGCCGAACCCGGCTCGGCCCTTGCTCAGGTGCAGCGGCACCGACAGCGAGCCGGTGCCGGTGACCGGGTTCGCCGCGAACTTCTCGCCGAGCCCGCGCACCGCGCCGCCGCCCTGCGGCAGGTTGATCGTCGGCAGGCCGACCGCGCCCTCGCCGCCGGAGGGGCCGGCGCCCGAAACTGGACCGGCCGGCGCGGCCGGCTCACCGGAGCGCTGGGCCGGCGGTCCGGACGGCGCTGCCTGCGGCGATGTCGGGTACGAAGGCTGGGGGGCCGTCACGTTGAGCACAGTAGGCGCGGATGCGGTCACCGGCTTCGATCTGTCGATGTCCGGTCACCTCGGGCCGCATCGGATCGCCCCGCCCGCCCGGCGCGGTCAGCTGCTCGACAGCACGATGACCCGGTCGACGGGCGGCATGACCTGCTCCTTGTCCGGATTGAGGACCACCCCGTGCCCGTCGCCGCTGTCGCTGACCCGGTAGCCGATGGCGACCTCGCCGCGCCGGGCCGCCGACGCCACGACCGTCGCGAAGGTGATCGTCGCCCCGGCGCGCAGGTAGTAGCTCGCCGGGCGGATGTAGATCTCCGCGCCGTCGGCGTCGAACAGGTCCGCGAACACCGACTCCAGGTGGCGGTTCTCCGAGATCTGCGTCATCAGCAGGCTCACCAGCTGCTCGCTGACCACGAAGTCGTCGGCCTTGGTCAGCTGGGCCAGGGCCCGGTCGCGGTCGTCGCGCATCTCGCTGACGATCGAGCCGGGGCCGCGCCCGGCCAGGATGTCGCGCAGGTGCAGCAGGGTCACCAGCACCCGCGAGTCGGCGGTGAGCGCGTCGAGGTCGTCGTCGGACAGCACGATCACGTTGTGGTACGACGCCACGTCCAGCGTCTCCAGCACGCCCCGGTCGCGGGTGTCGCCGGCCTTGGACCGGATCGCCAGCCGGCGCAGCCGCGGCACGAGCCGCCCGACCGCCGGGGTCGCGTCGGCCCGGTCGGTGACCACGTCCACCGTCGAGCCGGCGGCGACGTACACGTCGAGCTGCTCGACGATCCGGGCGGCGCGCCGGTTCCAGCCGAGGATCAGGGTGCTCTCCGGGGCCGCGGGGCCGCGCACCCCGTGCACGATCGCGGTGTCGTCGACGGCGAACGGCGCGGTCGCCAGGCTGATCATCGAGTCGTCGCGGGCGAGCAGCACGATCCGGTCGCCGGGGCTGATCATCGTGCCGGGCGGCGGGTTGAGCACGGTCTTGCCGTCGGCCAGCAGCAGCCCCAGCGGACAGCACTGCTTGTACGCCAGCAGCGCCTGCGCGAACGGCCGCCCGACCAGGGTCGGCTCGACGGTCATGTAGATCTCGTCGCCGCCGAAGTCGAACAGGTCGTGGTAGACCACGGACAGCTTGGACTGGCGGGCGGTCTGCACGATGAGCCGCGCGCCGATGTCGTCGCCGTCGAGCACGATCGCGTCCCCGCCGGCCAGCTTGGCGACCGCCCGGTTGCGGCTGTCGCGCACCGCCGCGACGACGTGGTGCGGGCGGCCCCGGAACGCGGGCCCCTTGTTGATCGCGAGCAGGGTCTTGAGCACGTACGCGTCGGCATCCTCGGCGCTCGCCCCGTCCGGGGCCAGCACGATGATCGACCTGGCGTCGTTGAGGTTGACCATCTCCAGGTCCTTGAGGTCCAGCGGGCTGCCGGTGCGGAAGATCAGCCGGGTGCGGCCGGTGTCGCCGATCCGGTGCTCGACCCGGTCCTCCATGGTGACCTTGTCCTGCTCGGCGAGCACGACCACGGCGGCCTTGCGGCGACTCGCGTTCGCCTCGACCATCTCGGTGATCACCGTGTAGATCTGGTCGGACCAGCCGAGCACCACGGTGTGGTCGCGTTCGAGCACCGCCGAGCGGCCCTTGCGCAGCTGCTCCAGGCGGCGGTTGATGCCGCTGGTAAGCAGACCGATCAACGCACTGGCGACGAAGATGCCGCCCAGCGCCAGCACGAACCACATCGGCAGGACGATCCACTCGGCCTCCGTCGGTGCGGAAAGGCTGAACGCGGTGACGAAGGTGCTCCACAGCACCCGCAGCGGATCACCGTTCATGGCCGACGGGTCGACGATCTCGATGGCCACGGTGACGAGCAGCACCAGGCCGAAGGAGGCGACGGCGAGCCAGCCGATGAGCCCGGTGGTGCCGCGCGACATGGTGTTGTCGAACCAGTAGCGCATCCGGGCGCGGAGAGTCACTCGACGGGCCATGAGCTGGAGTTCCTTTGAACGCAGGGAGGGGGCATGCGTTGCGGTCGATCCAGGTGCGCGCTCACTCTAGTGGCGCTCGCATGCGCAACGCGGCGGGGTCGCCGACCCCGGTGACGACGGAGCGGGCCGGTGCGCGTGGCACCGGCCCGCTCGCCCTCCCCCGAGGTCTAGGGCTGCTGCACCAGTCGGAACGACTGCGCGCCGGTGCCGTTGCAGGTGTACTGCACGAGCTGGACGCTGTCGGCCGTGGACGCGGCGGGCACGTCGAGGCACTTGCCGCTGTTGCGGTTGACCAGGTGGTAGTAGCCGCCGCCCTCGGCGACGGGCTGCCACTGCTGGTTGAGGCCGCCGCTGTAGGTCCACAGCTGGATCGGCGCGTTGTCGGCCGTGGACACGTTGGTCACGTCGAGCGAGCGGGCGCTGTTGAGCCGGATGTCGACGTGGGTGTACGCGCCGGTCGTCGGCGTGAAGCGATACTGCTGCGCGGTGGTGTTGTTGCAGGTGTACTGCTGGATCGCGGTGCCGTTGGCCGAGCCCGCGGCGCGGGCGTCGACGCACTTGCCGCTGTTGCGGTTCACCAGGCTGTACCAGGCGGTCGGCGAGATCGGCCCGGACGACGCCGACGGCGCCGGGGAGGCCGACGGGCTGGGGCCGGGGGTGACCCCGCCGAGCCACAGCAGGCCGTCGATCAGCCAGCGGTTCTGCACCTCGCTGGCGAACGTCGAGGACAGCCGGGTGTTGGTGCTGTAGTTCATCGCGTTGTGCCCGAAGTTCGCGTACAGCATCTTGTAGTTGCGGTTGGTCCAGATCAGCGGGTGGTAGCCGCTATACCAGGTCTGGTTCGGGTCGGTGCCGACCGGGTAGCTGCCGGGGTCGATCGAGGCCAGGATGTCGATGCTCGGGTTGGTCCGCAGGTCGTTGCGCCACGAGTACCACTCACTGACCGCCGAGGTCCAGGTCGCGGGCAGCCGGGTGGTGGACGGGTGGGCGCGTTCGGTGCGCATGGTGACGCTGGTCGGGCCCCAGGTGTTGGAGACGAACGCGCCGGTGCCCAGGAAGGTGTTGTAGTACCAGCTCCAGGTGTTCGGGTCGGTGTTGAACGCGGTCACGTGGAAGCCCATCCACGCTCCCCCGTTCTGCATGTACTGCTGGAACGCGGCCCGCTGACCCGACGGCGGCGCGTCGTCCAGGAACATGATCACCTTGTACTGGGCGAGGTTGCCGGTGTTGAGCCGGCTCCAGTCGGTGGTCGCCTCCCAGGTGAAGTTGTTCTGGGCGGCGGCCTGCGGGAACCAGGTCAGCGCCTCCTTGTCGAAGTCGATGTGGGCGGCGTCCCAGGTGCCGTTGTAGAAGGCGAGCACCTTGAACGCGGGCGCGGCCTGGGCGGTGCCCGGTCCGGCGACGACGGTGGCGGTGATCGCGGTGAGCAGGGCGGCGAGCGCGGCGAGCCACCATCTGGCGGTGGTCTGCAGTGTTCTGGGCACGACGGGTCCTCCGGTTTCGTGCGTAGCGGGGCGAGGAACGGGTTCTGCCCCTCCAGGACCACCTGGTGAAACCGTTCGTAAACATTCTTAACTGACAATCCGTCGATAGGCAAGATTGGTTTCCTATTCGGATCAGCCGTCCATCCCGTGAGGACGGCTCACCTCCGGGTATGGAGGCTGGATCGGCGACGCTATCCTTGCGGCTCGTTGATGGATCATCGGGTTTCAGGAGGGCAGATGGCCGACTCGGCAGACGACCCCGTCACCGGCGTCAGCCCGCTGACGAGCCACGACCCGCGCTCGCTCGGCCCGTACCGGCTGCTCGGGCGGCTCGGCAAGGGCGGTCAGGGCGTCGTCTACCTCGGCGCCGACGGCAGTGAGCGCCGCGTCGCGGTCAAGACGATCAACATCGACCTGCAGCACAATCCCCGGGCCAAGGCGCAGTTCGCCAAGGAGATCGCCGCCGCTCGGCGGGTCACCCCGTTCTGCACCGCCCAGATCCTGCACGCCGAGATCGACACCGAGCTGCCGTACGTCGTCAGCGAGTACATCGCCGGGCCGACGCTGCACAAGCAGGTCCGCGACCACGGGCCGCTGGCCGACAACGCCCTCTACCGGCTCGCCGTCGGCACCGCGACCGCGCTCGCCGCGATCCACCAGGCCGGCATCGTGCACTGCGACTTCAAACCCGACAACGTCATCCTCGGCGGCGACGGCCCACGCGTCATCGACTTCGGCATCGCCCGCGCGCTCGGCGCGGAGACCATGTCCGGCCACGTCATGGGGACGGTGCCGTACATGGCCCCGGAACGCTTCCAGAATGTGGACGTCGGTCCGGCATGCGACATCTTCGGCTGGGCCGCGACCATCGGGTTCGCCTCGTCCGGGCGCGGCCCCTTCGGGCACGACTCGATGGCCACCGTGATGGCCCGGGTGCTCACCGACCCGCCCGACCTGGACAACCTGACCGGCACGCTGCGGGAACTCGTCGTCGCCTGCCTGGCCAAGGACCAGCACGCCCGCCCGACCGCGCAGCAGGTGCTGATGCGCCTGCTCGGCCACGAGGCCACCCCGGCCGCGCCGGTGCCGCTGGTCGAGGCGCTCCAGGAGGGCAGCGACGCGGCGACCTCGCTGCTCCAGGTGGGGACGGAGTCCCCCACCGCGCCCGCGCCGACGGTCACCGCGCCGCAGCCGACCGCCCCGGCGTCCCCGCCGACGGTCACCGCACCGAGGTTGCCGACCGACCCGAACGCGGCCCCGCCGCAGGTCCCGGCGGTGCCTCAGCCCCCGGCCACGAAGACCACTCCCCCGTCTCCAGCGGTCGCATCGCAGCCGTCCCGGTCGCGGCGGCTGGCGCGGCAGGTCGGCGACCCGCTCGGCATCGCCACCGCGCTCCTGCTCGGCGCGGGCGGTTTCGCGGCCGGGTACGTGCCCTCGGGGCAGCCCGGCACCGGCGCGGTCGTCGGCGGCGGCGTCTTCGCCGTGGTGTATCTGGTCCGGCTGTTTACCGCCGTCGCGCTCGACGACGGCCGGCCCGACCCCCGCTGACCCGACCGCGACACAGGAGGATTGCCATGGCCTCGCGCCGGACCCAGCGTTGGCTGCCGGTCGCCTTCGCCGCGACCGTCGGCCTCGCCCTGATCGCGGGCTCCTACACGTACGTGTCCACGGTCGCCCGCGACCGCAGCGGCTGCGTGGTGCTCGACGTCGTCTCCTCGACCGAGAAGAGCGAACTCGTCAAGGACCTCGCCGAGCGGTACAACGGCAGCAGGCGGCGGTTCGGCGACCGCTGCGCCGACGTAGCCGTCACCGGCCTCACCTCCGGGCAGGCCATGCAGGCGCTGGCCGGGGACTGGGGCGCGCTGTCGGGCACCGGCAGCCCGCGCCCGCAGGTGTGGCTGCCGACGTCGACGCTGTGGACCGGCCAGTTGCAGCTGCTCGACCAGGCCGCCGGGCACCAGGTGCAGACCGGCGGGGAGTACGAGTCGATCGCCAACAGCCCGCTGGTGATCGCGATGCCCGCCGCCAAGGCGCGCTACCTGCAGCAGAAGGGCCCGCTGGGCTGGGGCGACATCCTCGGCATGTCCGGCGAGCAGGGCTGGGCGCAGTTCGGCAAGCCGGAGTGGAAGCGGTTCACCTTCGGCAAGGACAACCCCAACCTGTCCACCTCCGGCCTGGCCGCGACCATCGCGACGTACTACGCCGCGACCAACACCTCCAGCGACCTCACCACCGCCGACCTGCGCGACCCGAAGGTGACCAGGTTTGTCCGCCAGATCGAGGCGAACGTCTCGCACTACAGCGACGACGTGGTCGACCTGCTGCGCGGGCTGGCCGCCGCCGACCTGGCCGGGGACGCGGCCGCCTCCGACCTCAGCGCGATCGTCACCCAGGAGGAGCTGGTCTACCTCTACAACAAGGGCGAGCTGAGCGGCGGACAGGAGCCGAACGAGCCGCTGGTGGCGCTGTATCCGAAGGAGGGCACCTTCAACCTGGACCACCCGTACGTGGTCCTGCCGCAGGCCGACGCCGCGCAGCGGGCCGCGGCGGCGGACTTCCTGGCCTTCCTGCAGGACGACCGGCAGCAGCGGGACTTCGCCGCCATCGGGTTCCGCGACCACGAGCGGGCCGCCTCCGACGACCTGGTCAAGGTGGTGGGCGGCAGCAAGGCCCCGGGCACCCTGTTCGAGCCGCCGTCACCGGAGGTCGTGCAGGGCATCAAGGCGGGCTGGGCGACGCTGCGCAAGAAGGCGAACATCCTGATGGCCGTCGACGTGTCCGGTTCGATGACGGCGAACAAGGTCGGCAACGCGCAGACCCGGCTCGCGTACGCCACCTCCGCCGCCAAGAAGGGCATCGAGCTGCTCAACAGCGAGGACCGGGTGGGGCTGTGGGCGTTCTCGTCCAGGTTCGACGGCGCGAAGCTGCCCTACCGCGAGCAGCTGCCGCTGTCCCGGCTGGACGACCGCAGTTTCGGCGCGAAGCTGGACACGGTGCGCTCTGGTGGCGGCACCGCGCTGTACACGACCGTCCGGGCCGCGCAGCGGCACCTGCTCGACAACTACGACCGCACCCGGATCAACGCGGTGGTCGTGCTGACCGACGGCGAGAACGAGTACCCCCAGGACAACGACCTGGACAAGCTGCTGCGCGACATCGAACTCGACCCCGACCGGCCGGTGAAGGTCTTCTGCATCGCCTTCGACAAGGGCTCGGACCTGGTGTCGCTGCAGAAGATCGCGGCCGCCACGGGTGGCAAGGCGTTCGACGCCAGGGACCCGGAGAAGATCGACGAGGCCTTCGTGAAGCTGCTCAGCAGCTTCTGATCCGCCCCGCCGATCCGCCCCGGACCCGGTCAGGTGAGTGTCACCAGCGCGCGCCGGCCTGCTCCGGGTAGAGCACGGGCGCGGGCGTCACGGGCAGCTCGTGCTGGGTGGCGAGCTCGTCTCGCGCCGCGACGGACGTGGCCGCCGCGTCGGCGACCAGCGCGGGGATGCGCTCGGCCGGCACCGCCTGCGACAGCAGGTAGCCCTGCATCAGCGAGCAGCCCGCCGCACGCAGCTGCCGCCGGGTCTGCGCGTCCTCGATGCCCTCGGCGACGGTGCGCAGCCCCAGTGTCCCGGCCAGCGCGATGACCGACGACACGATCGCGCTGTCGTGCTGGTCGGAGGTCATGCCCGCGACGAACGACCGGTCGATCTTGATCTCGTCGAGCGGGATCATCCGCAGGTGCTGCAGCGACGAGAACCCCGTGCCGAAGTCGTCCAAGGCCAGGCCGACGCCCAGGTCGCGCAGCTGCGCGATGGTACGCATGGCGCGGGCCGGATCGGCCATCAGCGCGCTCTCGGTGATCTCCAGCTGCACCATGCGGGCGGGCACGCGGTGCTCGACCAGCCGGTCGCGCAGCCGCTCGACCAGATCGTCGCGGAACAGGTCGCGGATGCTGACGTTGACCGAGGTGCGCAGGTCGAGCCCGGCCGCCCGCCAGCGTCCGGCCTGGGCCACGGCGTCGTCGATGATCCGGTCGGTGAGCTGGTGCATCACCGGGGTGTGCTCGACCACCGAGATGATCGTGGCTGGCGAGACGGGGCGGCCGGTCGGGTCGGTCCAGCGCAGCAGCGCCTCCACGCCGACGATGCGGCCGGTGGCCAGGTCGGCCTGTGGCTGGTAGTGCACGGCGATGCGCTCGCGGTCCTCGGTCACGATCGCGTGGCGCACCTGGTCGAGCAGGGCCAGCCGCTGCGGGTGCCGGTCGGTGCCGGGGCGGTAGAGGGCCACGCAGACGCTGTCGCGCTTGGCCTCGTACATCGCGATGTCGGCGTGGCGCATCAGGGTGGCGAAGTCCTCGCCGTGCTGCGGGCTGACCGCGACACCGACCGCGGCCGTGACCTCGACCTCCAGGCCGCTGAGCCGGACCGGGCCGTTGACGGCGGCGCTGATGCGCCGGGCGGCCTGCAGCGCCCGGTCGGTGTCGGCCTCGTCGAGCAGCACCCCGAACTCGTCCCCGCCGAGGCGGGCGACCAGGGCCCCGGCCGGCAGGCCGCCGCGCAGCCGCTCGGCGACCGCGGTGAGCAGCTGGTCGCCGGTCTCGTGGCCCAGCGAGTCGTTGACGTACTTGAAGCCGTCGAGGTCGAGCAGCAGCAGGGTCGGGCCCTGTCCCCGGCGCAGCGGCTCGGCCAGCGCGTCGGTGTACGCCGACTGCAGGCTGGCCCGGTTGCCCAGGCCGGTGAGCGGGTCGGTGAGCGCGGCCCGCTGGCGTTCGGTGGACAGACGCGCCATGCGCTCGACCGCGTACAGCGGCATGATCACCAGGGGCACGAAGCCGAGGCTGACGTGGCCGGTCACGGCGAGCACCGGGCTCAGCATGGTCAGCGCGGCCAGGTGCACGACCGGGTCGCGCATGGCCGTCAGTCGTTCACGCAGGCTCTCCTGCGGCTTGGCGCGACCGGCGGACCGCTCGCGCCGCTGGCTGACGACGACCGACCAGCCGTACACGGCCACGAAGACCAGCGCCGAGCCGGCGACGGCCAGCGTGTCGTTGAGCAGGTCGGCCAGCGCCACGCTGTGGAACGGGTTGGGCTCGCCGACCAGCAGCACCAGGTAGGCGGCGCCGAACGCGACGGCGTACCGGGCGGCGCTGAGCACGGCGTCGCGCCACGGCTGCCGGGCGCGGACCGCGATCACGGCGACGGCCAGCGCCTGCACCACGATCGCCGGGCCGAGGTCCCAGCACAGCAGGATCGCGAAGGTGAACACGAGCGACGGACTGATCACGGCGCCGGTGGCCCGGCCGGACGCGGGCAGGTAGGTGACGGCCGCGGCGGCGAGCGCCAGGAACGACATCACCCAGAACGGGACCTTCTCCATGGCCGGCGTCACCTGAACCACGGTCAAGGCCGCCAGCACGACTCCGGCCAGCGTCAACACGGCCGGCACCATCGCCGGACGTCGGATCAGGGGCAGACCGCCCGCGGTCAGCGGCGTCACATCGCCCTCCCAAGGCACTTCGTGGGCTGAGATCACACGAGCCGCCAGCCTAACCGAGCAAATCGGGAAATCCGAGCAATCCCCGCTTTACTCAGATTTCTCCCACATTGCTGGACCATCGGGAATGCCCCGCCCCCACCCCAACCGACGATCTTGCGCGAAGCGTGGGTACGACACGCCCACAACGGGCGAAACGGCAACAATTCACGCAAGATCGTCGTGATCTTGCGCGAGAACGATGTTCGGGGAGGCAGGCCAGGCGGGACCGTGACGAGGCGGGCAAGACCCCTCGATTTGCCAGGCAGGTGGGCATACGCGGGGTCAAGATACGCACGGTTGCCTGGCAAGTCGAGCGGTCTTGGTGCGTCAGTGGTCGTCGATCATCCGGTCGAGGCGGCGGACCAGGGTGGCGTGCTCGTCCGCGAGGCGCTGCACACGCTCGGTGTCGCGCGCGTCCAGGGTGCGGCGCAGCTCGGCGACGGCCTCCAGTTCGCGCTCCCACTGCGACATCCGCTGGAAGTCGGGCGACGGCCTGCCCTCCTCCTGCTCGATGAGGACGGAGTAGCACACGATCGCGATGCCCATGATGTCCAGGGCCGTCTGGTGGCTCACCGCCAGCCCTGCCGGCAGGGCGCTCTCCGGCGCGTTGTGCGCCAACGACTCGGTCACCGACACCTCCATGTCGACCGGTGCGCCGCAACGATGATCGGCCACCGTGCTGGACGATACGCCCTGCCCAGAACGGCCTGACAGCAGCACCTGCCGTCCAGTGGGCGAGATCATCCGCCACGCCCGCGCGGGCCGGCTCCCGCAGCCGGGGACGCGCCGGCAACCCCTCCGCCGGCACCCCGCGCGCCCGCGTTGAGGGCAGCTGGCCCGGGTCGCCCGCCGCGCGCCGGCGCATCGATTGACATCACGATGCGAGCCACGTAGGTTGCGGCGGAAAGCGCTTTCCATTTCGTGCGGTGTCCCAGTGGGACACCGACGCCCCACAGAGTGGAGCCGACACATGACCATCACTGACCTGTCCCGCCGCGCACGATGGCGACCGGCCGCAGCCGCCGCGGGCCTCGCCCTTGCCACCGCGCTGGCCACGCTGACCTTCACCGCGACCGCCGCGGCGGCCACGCTCTACGCCGACGACTTCGAGGACGGCAACTCGTCCGGCTGGACCTCCTCCGGCGGGAGCTGGACGGTCACCACCGACGGCAGCCGGGTGCTGCGGCAGGCCGGCACCAGCGCCGACGCCCGCGCCCGGACCGGGTCGTCGTCCTGGCGGGACTACACGGTCACCGCCCGGGTCAAGCCCACGGCCTTCAACGGCTCCAACCGGTTCACCGCCGTCATCGCCCGCGCGCAGTCGAACACCAGCTACTACTACCTGGCCCTGCGATCCAATCACACCGTCGAGCTGAAGAAACTGGTCGGCGGATCGTCCAGCACGCTGGCAACGGGTCCGGTCACCGTCACCACCGGCGTCTGGTACACCCTGTCGCTGTCGGTGTCGGGCACGACGCTGCGCGGCACGGTCAACGGCGCGAGCACGCTGACCGCCGTCGACGCGCAGTTCGCCACGGGCGGCATCGGCGTCGCGACCTTCTACGCCGCCGCGTCCTTCGACGACGTGACCGTGTCCGACAGCGCCGTGCCGTCGCCCAGCGCCTCCCCCTCGGCCCCGCCCACGCCGTCGAGCAGCCCGTCGGCCCCGCCGTCGGCGAGCCCACCGCCGGCCGGCGCGATCGTGGTGGCCAAGGACGGCAGCGGCCACCACACCACGGTGCAGGCGGCCGTCGACGCCGTGCCCGCCAACAACACCAGCCGTGTCACGATCAGCATCAAACCGGGCACCTACCGGGAGCTGGTGACCGTTCCCGCGAGCAAGCCGTACGTGTCGTTCGTCGGCACCACCGGCAACGCCGCCGACGTCGTCATCACGTACGACAACGCCAGCGGCACGCCCAAACCCGACGGCAGCGGCACCTACGGCACCACCGGCAGCACCTCGGTGCTGCTGGAGGGCAACGACTTCACCGCCCGGAACCTCACCTTCTCGAACACGTTCGACGAGGCCGCCCACGACTACAGCGCCGAGCAGGCCGTGGCCGTGACGACCCGCGGCGACCGCCTGGTCTTCGACAACGTGCGGATCCTCGGCAACCAGGACACGCTGCAGCCCAGCTCCCCCAACGCGGCCACGGTCAGCCGGGCCTACTACCGCGACTGCTACATCGAGGGCGACGTCGACTTCATCTTCGGCCGCGGCACGGCCGTGTTCGACCGCTGCGAGATCCGCTCCCTCAACCGCAACTCGACCAGCAACAACGGGTACGTCACCGCGGCCTCGACCACGATCACGAACCCGTACGGCTACCTGTTCACCGGGTGCGTGCTGACCGCGCCGTCCGACGTCGCCGCGCAGAGCGTGCACCTCGGCCGTCCCTGGCACCCCAGCGGCGACGTCAACGCGATCGCGCAGGTGCTGTTCCGCGACTCGGTGCTCGGCGCGCACATCAAGGACGCCCCGTGGACGGACATGTCCGGGTTCTCGTGGCGCGACGCCCGCTTCTTCGAGTACCGCAACACCGGTCCCGGCTCCACCGTGACCGCCGACCGGCCGCAGCTGCCCGACGCGGACGCCCCGCAGTTCACCGCCCAGGCGTACCTGGCCGGAACCGACGGCTGGAACCCGGTCAACTGATGGCAAGGGCACCTTCTACATCGCATGGCGATGTGAAGGTGCCCTTCCTTTTCACAGACGGCGGAGGAAGGAGTCGACGGTGGCGCGGAACGCGGCGGGCTGCTCCACCCAGGGATGGTGTCCGCACTGGTCGATCGCGGCGAACTCGGCCGCCGGGAAGAGCCCGGACAGCGCGCGCACCGGTGCGAGCCCGGCGCTGCAGTCCTGCGCGCCCGCGACGACCAGGACGGGCGCGGTGACCTCGCCGAGGAGCCGGGCAAGGTCGGCGGGCGGATCGACGCTGAAGTAGGCGCGGTTGGCCGCGTAGCTGTAGAGGGTGGTCGCCGCGTGGGCCTGCTCCCGCTCGCCCCAGGACGCGTAGCCGAGCGGGGCGGCCTGCCGGTACCACGCGTTGAAGGCGTCGTCGTCAGTGCTGCCGGGGCCGGCGGACCAGGCCGCGACGGCGGCGTCGAAGGCCGGGTCGCCGCGCCGGGCGTCGATCAGCGCCGGGGTGTCGGAGGGCTCGTCGACCAGGTAGCCGGCGGGCGGCGTGATGAGCACCAGCCCGGCGACCCGGTCGGGGAACCGAGCCGCGTAGCTGACCGCGAGCCTGGTGCCCGCCGAGTGGCCGAGCAGCAGCAGCCGGTCCAGGCCCAGGTGGACGCGCAGCTGTTCGAGGTCCTCGGCCTGCCGCCAGTACGACGCCGTCTGCGCGGACTCAGGCAGCGGGGAGAGTCCCACACCGCGCAGGTGGGGAACGATCAGGCGCTGCGGGAGTCCGGCCAGGTCGCCCAGGTATCGCGGATGCAGGGCCGCACCGCCGGCGAGCGCCACGACCGGCGTACCGCCGTCGTGGTTCAGCTCGTCGTAGTGCAGCGCGGCTCCGTCGGAGCCGAAGTAGGTCGTCATGGGTGGTCAGCCTTTCGCGGGATGCCTCACGGGCGCCCCGGCGGCCATCCACGTCAGATGGACCGCGCTGCCTCGAGAAGGGGGAGCACCCAGCCTGATGTCGCGTTGATGGGTCTCACCTCCTCGGGTCGGTCGCGTGAGCGGTGACGTTACCAGACGATCATGCGGGCGTGTCGGCCGCGGCCAGCTCGGCCACGATGTCCAGGTGGCCGGTGTGGCGGGCGTACTCCTGCAGCAGGTGGAACAGGACCCGCTCCAGCGTGGGCGGCTCGGCCCCGTCCCAGCGCTCGCTGGGCTGCCCGACCGTGGCCAGGTCCGTGGCGAGCACGACCTCGCGGGTGTGCTCGCCCTGCGCCAGCAGCACGGCGACCAGTTCGGCCAGTGACTCCGAGGGGTCCACGTGCCAGCGGTCGTCGCGCCGGTCGCCCCAGGGATAGCCGACGTCGCGGCCCTCGAAGCCCCACATGATCCAGCGCAGCTCGACATGCCGCAGATGTTTGAGCAGCTCGACCGGCGTCCAGCCGGACGCGAGCCGGCTGTGGCGCTGCTCCGCCTCGGACAGTCGCTCGACGGTCCGGATGACGGTGCTCCGGTAGTGGTCGAGGTAGGCGGTGAACACCTCGTTGCGGGAGCCGATCGGCGTGGTCGGGCTGGGCGGGGCATCGCTCACCCGTCGAGTATGCCGCCCACCGGTGGCGTGGACCGCCGGGCGCGGTGCGCGGGGCGCCGTGTCGTGGCGCCCCGCGCACCGGACAAGCGGGTCAGAACACCGGGACGCCCTCGCGGACCAGCTTCCAGTTCTGCTGGAAGAAGTCCGCCGGGTCGATCGAGCCCTTGGCCTGGGCCCAGTCGATGAGCAGCTGGCGGATCTCCTGCTGCTCGTTGTAGACCTGCGGCTTGACGATGCCGGGGAAGCCGCCGCCGCCGCTGCGCCGGTAGTTGTTCACCGCCACCACGAACTGGTCGGTGTCGGCGACCGGGGTGGCCGTACCGGCGTGGTGGAGGACCGTGATGCGCTGGCCCACCGGCTTGCTGATGTCGATCTCGTAGTCGATGCCGGAGAACGTGTCGTAGTTGTAGTCCGGCACGGTGGGCTCGCTGATCGCGGCCGGGTCGACCGGCGCGCCCGGGGCGAGCGTGCGGAAGTACTTGGCCGAGTACTCCAGGTAGGCGCGCACCTCGGCGCCGGTGAGGACCACGGCTTCGAGGGTGTTGTCGTAGATGTACAGCCCGGCGACGTCCTTGATCTTCACATCGCCGGCCGGGAACAGCGCGGTGCGGCTGAACGGCGCGGCGATCGACAGCACCGGCAGGCCCGCCTGCGGGGTGCCCGCCATGGCCGCGGTCACCGTGTCGGTCTGCACCTTGTTGATGAAGTCGAGGATCGGGGTGTCGAGGTAGCGGGACTGCTCCGCGGACAGCTCCACCACCGAGGTCGCCACGACCTGGTTGATGTACGCCACGGTCTTGTCGTGCTGCGCCTTCACCGCGGCGACGACCTTCGGGTCCTCGACGACGGTGTTCGTGTTCAGCATGGTGGCGTGCTTGGCGGTGACCTTCCACCGGCCGCGCTCGCGGCTCAGCGTGAAGTCCATCCGGGTGACCCGCTGGCCCCACTTCGACGGCTCCGACAGCAGCACCAGCTCGCCGGTCGCCTCGTTGGCGACGAACTTCTCCACGACCTCGCTGTGGGCGTGGCCGAACAGGATCGCGTCGATGCCGGGCACCTGCTGCGCGATCAGCGCCGTCGGGTTCTCGTTGGGCAGCAGGTCGCCGTAGCTGGACACGCCGCTGTCGCCGCCGTGCGCGGAGATCAGCACGATGTCGGCGCCGCGCTCGCGCATGATCGGCACGTACTTCGCCGCGGTCGCGATCATGTCCTCGAAGCGCAGCTTGCCCTCGACGTTCGCCTTGTCCCAGATCGCGACGCCGGGGTTGGTCAGACCCAGGATGCCCACCCGCAGCGACGGCGCGCCGTGGCCCAGCGACACCTTCTTGATGACGTACGGCGTGAACGCCGGCTTGCCGGAACGCGCCTTGACCGCGTTCGCGGCCAGCGCCGGGAAGCCGAGCTGGCGGATCCACAGGTCGAGCAGCGGCAGGCCGTAGTTGAACTCGTGGTTGCCCAGCGTGATGGCGTCGTAGTCGATGACGTTCATCGCGCGGGCCATCGGGTGGCGCTCGCCCGTCGAGGTGATCGGCTCCTGCTTGGCGTAGAACGTCGCCAGCGGGGTGCCCTGGATGGTGTCGCCCGCGTCGAGGACCAGCGTGGCCTTGCCCCTGCGCTCGGCACGGATCTGGTTGACCAGGGTGGCGACCTTCGCGACGCCGACGTCGTTGTGCGCGCTGTCGTCGTACTCCTTGTCGCGGTAGTAGTCCCAGTTGAAGACGTTGCCGTGGGTGTCCGAGGTGCCGAGGACCGTCAGGTCGTAGGTCTGCGGCTGCCCGTGCCCGGCCGCCTGGGCCGGGACCGCGGCGACCAGCGGTCCCGCGACGACGGCCGCGGCTGCGCCGGTGAGCAGCTGCCGCCGCGACGGCATACCGGAGGGGGAGGTCATGTGTCGAGCCTTTCCATGGGGGTCTCGCCCGGTGGGGCGCCGCCCCGCACCCTAACCAAACAGGTGACCCCCTGCCACCCGATCGACCATCCCCACTGCCCCACCCCTGCGCACCCGCCCGAGATCATCCGACTCGCCCGGCAGACGTGCGTATCTTGGACACGCTTTCGCACAGGTGCCTGGCAAGTCGAGTGACCTTGACGGGCGGCGGCGGCGCGGCCGCCGGGTTACGGTGCTGCGATGGAACAGCGGATCAGCATCGTCACGCTCGGGGTCGCCGATCTGCCCCGGGCCAGGGCCTTCTACGAGCGGCTCGGCTGGCGGGGCCAGGAGATCGAGCAGACCGTGTTCTTCCAGACCGGCGGCATCGCGGTCGTGCTCTGGGGACGGGACAAGGTCGCCGCCGACGCCGGGGTGCCGGACCGGGGCGGCGACGGCTTCGGCGGCATCACCCTCGCGCACAACGTACGCAGCCGCACCGAGGTCGACGAGATCATGGCGGCGGCGGCCGGGGCCGGGGCGACGGTCACGAAGCCCGCGCAGGAGACCTTCTACGGCGGCTACGCCGGCTTCTTCGCCGATCCCGACGGCCACGTCTGGGAGATCGCGCACAACCCGGGCTTCACGCTGGCCCCGGACGGCTCGCTGATCCTGCCCGACTTCGGCCAGGCCGCCGGCTGACCACCCAGCTCCGACCGAAAGGAAGGGCACCTTCACATCGCCATGCGTTGTAGAAGGTGCCCTTCCTTTCGGTCAGAAGGCGATGAAGCTGTAGAGGGCCAGGTGGTTGGACTTGGTGGTGGGCACGGTGTGGCCGATCGGTGAGGGCTGCACGGTGCCCCGGACGAACAGGTAGTCGATCTTGCTGGAGCCGTTGGTGGCCGCTGTGCCGTAGCCGGTCATGCCGTAGGCACTGAGCGTGCTCGCGGGGATGCCGGTGCGGTTGGCGTCGATGCCGACGATCCGGATCGTGGACGCGTTCAGCAGGGTGGTCGCGTCGGCGCCGAGGTGGATGCCGGTGCCGCCGATGCCCTTGTCGCCGTCGCCGGCGCAGGCGCTCTGCCGGTTCTCCTGCGGCAGGTGCATGGTCGCCACGAACACGCTGGTGCCGGTCGCCTTGATGGTGAACCGGGCGGCGATCGCGCTCGTGCGCTTCCACTTCCACTCGTTGGTACTGCCGTCGTCGTTGTTCGGCGGCTTGTAGAGGGTGCAGCCCGCGCCGTTGTTGTAGGACGTTCCCGGCTTGAGCCAGCCCGCGCTCCAGTACTTGGAGATGTCGCCGGAGGCCAGGCTGAGGCGCTGGGTGTTGTAGACGATGGCGTTGGTCTGCTTCTTCTTCAGGTCGCCCAGGGACTGGTCGTCGCAGCGGTGCGTGCTGCCCCACGGCTCGGGGTCGTCCCAGACCACGATCGCCTTGTACGTGCCCGCCGGGTAGCCGAACTTCGCCGACAGCTGGTCGGCGTACGCGGAGGCCTGCCCGGTGCCGCGGACCTGCTGCACGATGAGGATGTCGGGCGCGACGACGCCGCTGGTGCCGGTGCGCCCGGCGTCGTCGACCAGCATCGAGGTCAGGTGGTCCGGGCCGGAGATCCGGGTGCACGACCCGTCGGAGTTGTTGGTCACCAGGTTCTCGATGTTGTTGTTGTAGACCCGCAGCACGCGATCGGCCACGGCCGCTGCCGGTGCGGGGGCGGCCGACGACGCGGCCGGTGCCGCGACCCCGCCCGCGAGCAGCACCGCCGCGACCGCGGTTACCTGGACGAATCTGCGGTGACGAACCGGCATGGGCTTCCTTCCCGCCGTTGGACAGCCGACCGGCTCACGATGACGGCATTGCCTACATTCGCCCTACATCAGGGCTACAGCGCGGCAACCCCACGGGGAACGGCTCTCGGCGACGCCGCCGGGTGGCGGCCACGCTGTCGGGATGATGTCCGGCCTGGCGGATAGCCTGGTCGGTCTATGGGCATTCGGGGCAGCGAGCCGGCGAGGACCGCGTGGAGGCCGGCGTGAGCGCGGGGCTGATCGGGCGTGCGCATCCGGCGGCGGTGCTGCACGACGAGGTGTCCCGGGCGATGGCCGGGCACGGCGGGCTGGTGCTGGTCGCCGGGGAGGCGGGCATCGGCAAGACGTCCCTGCTCACGGCGGCCATGGCGCAGGCCCGCGCGTCCGGTGCGCTGGTCGTTGCGGGAACCTGCTGGGACGCCGAAAGCGCGCCCGGGTTCTGGCCGTGGACGCAGGTGCTGCGGGCCGTGCGTCGCGGCGTGGGCCAGGCCGACTGGGCGGCGGCGCGGCAGGCCGGCGGGGCCGGGCTGAGCGTGCTGCTCGGCGAGGGCGGCCCGGACGCGAACGACACGGCGCTCGACGGCGAGTTCCCCCTGTTCGACGCGGTCACGAGCGCGTTCGTGGCGCTGTCGCAGCGCCGTCCGCTGGTGGTGGCCCTGGACGACCTGCACTGGGCGGACGCGGCGTCGCTGCGGCTGCTCCGGTTCGCCGCGCAGCACACGTGGTCGGAGCGTGTGCTGCTGATCGGGGCGTACCGCGACGTCGAGGTGGAGGCGCCGAAGCATCCGCTGCGGGCGTTGATGGTGCCGCTGTCGGTGAAGGCGACCACGGTCACGCTGACCGGGCTGGGCCGCGACGAGGTAGCCGAGCTGATGGCGCGTACCACCGGGAAGGCGCCGGCCCCGGCGCTGGCAGAGGAGGTGCACCGGCGCACCGGCGGCAACCCGTTCTTCGTGGAGCAGACGGCGCGGTTGTGGCACAGCGGCGGCAGCCTGCTGGCGGTCGCGCCGGGGGTGCGCGACGCGCTGGACCGCCGGCTGGCGTTGCTGCCCGAGGACGTCACCGCGCTGCTCGCCACGGCCGCGGTGCTCGGCCGAGAGTTCCCGCGGCAGGTCCTCGTGGCGGCGTCGGGCACGCCGGACGCCGGGGTGGACCGGTTGCTGGCGCAGGCCGAGGAGGCCCGGCTGGTCGCCGTGCGCGGCGTCGGACGGTACGGCTTCGCCCACGACCTGGTCCGTGAGGCGCTGCACGACGGGTTGCCCGAGCGGACGCGGCAGGAACTGCACGCGGCGGTGGTGCGAGCGGCCGAGGCCTCGCCGGAGCTGGCCGTCCAGGTGCTGCCCGCCGATCTGGCGCGACACGCCTACCTGGCCGGCCCGCTGCTGGAGCCGGAGATCGCGGTGCGGCGGCTGCTCGCGGCCGCCGCCGACGCGGGCGAGCGGCTGGCCGCCGACGAGGCGATCTCGCACTACCGGCGGGCGCTGGAGCGGGTGCGCGAGCCCGCCCGGCGGGTGCGCGTGCTGATCGAACTGGGCCGCAGCGTCTACCACCTCGGCGACAAGTCGGAGGGCTGGCAGCTGTTCGAGGAGGCTGCCGCGATCGCGCGGGAGACGGGCGACGGCGAGCTGCTGGCCTGGGTGGCGCTGGTCGTGCACCCGCACGGCCGTCCCGGCGGCAGCCGGACCGAGCTGCGGCAGAGCCTGCTGCGGGAGGCGTACCGGCTGCTGATCGGCGAGGGCGCGGAGGCCGCGACCCCCGAGCAGCTGGCGCAGAGCCTGATCGTCCGCACCGAGGCCCTGGCCCGCACCGGTCGCGACGACGAGGCGCTGATGTTCAGCCTGTGGGCGCGCCACGATCTGAACTGGGGGCCGGGCGGCGCCCGTGAGCGTGAGGCGCTTACCGCCGAGATGGAGCAGGTGAGTCGTCGGGCGGCGGACACCGGCACGGAGGCGCTGGCCGCGTCGTTCCGGTGGGTGGCGCTGCTGGAGATGGGCGACCCGGGCTATCTGGAGCAGCTGAGCGTGTTCCTGGCGGCGGCCGAGCGCGACGGCAGCTTGCGGATGCGCATCTCGCAACTCGTCGACCAGGCCGTCATCGACACCATGCGGGGCCGCTTCGCCGAGGCGGAGGAGCTGCTGGCACGGCTGCGCGCCAGCGAGGGCCATCCGCACGCGGACTTCACGTTCATGCAGTACCACCTGGAGTGGGCGCTGGCGATGCAGCGCGGTCGATTCGCCGAGGCGGACCGGCTGCTGGCGCAGCTCGACGTGCAGGACCACCCGTACCTGCCGCTGGTCCAGGCGATCACGGCGGTGGAGCGCGGTGACGTCGGCGAGGCGCTGCGGCTGGTGGCGGCCGCGGAGGCGTACAGCAGGCACGACCCGTACCCGACCTCGGTGACCCGGTTGTGGCTGCGGCTGCGGGCGCAGCTGGCCGCCGCGACGGCGGATCCGGGGCGCTGCGCCGGGGCCCGCGAGGCGCTCGCGCCGTACCGCGGGGAGTGGGCGGTGTCGCTGTGGGGCTGCGACGTGGGCGGCCCGCTGGACCTGTGGCTGGCTGAGGTGAATGCGGCGGAGCGGCGCTGGGACGACGCGGTGGCCGAGTACACGGCGGCCGCGGAGTCGGCCGAGCGGATGCAGGCCGCGCCGTGGGCGGTGCGGGCCCGCGCGGGCCTGGCCCGGGCACTGGCCGCCAGGGACGCTCCGGGCGACGCGTCGACCGCCGCCCGGCTGCGGGAGAAGGTCGCCCGCGAGGCGGCCGAGCTGGACATGGCACACCTGGCCGGGCAACCGCCGTCCCCGCCCGACGGTGCCGCGCCGGAGGCAGGCGCCTGCGAATTCCGCCGGGAGGACGCCACCTGGCGGCTGCGGTACGCCGGCCGGACCGTGCACCTGCCCGACGCCAAGGGTCTGCGCGATCTGCACGAGCTGCTCAGTCACCCGGGCACGGACATCCCGGCGGTGGAGCTCGCCGACCCGCCGGGCGGCCCGGCGGCCCTCGCGGCCCGGCGTTTGGGTGCGGACCCGGTGCTGGACGAAACCGCGAAAGCGCGGTACCGGGAGCGGCTCGAACAGCTCGACGAGGCGCTCGACGCCGCGGCCCGGCGCGACGACCGGGCCCGGCGGGCGGCGCTGGAGTCCGAACGCGACGCGCTGCTGGCCGAGCTGCGGGCGGCCGCGGGGCTGGGCGGGCGTACCCGGCGGCTCGGCGACGACGGCGAGCGCGCCCGCAAGGCGGTCACCGCCCGGATCCGCGACACGCTGCGGCGGCTCGACGAGCTGCACCCGGAGCTGGCCGCGCACCTGCGGGCGAGCGTGTCGACCGGCAACGCCTGCGGCTACCACCCGGACCCGGCACCGCCCTGGCGGCTGTGAGCGCCGCCAGGGCGGTGGACCGTCACCTGCGGTTGTAGCGGTACATGGTCAGCGCGCCGAACACGGCGGTGCACACCACGCTCGCGACCAGCACCCAGGTGATCGCCCCGGCGTCGGGCGCACCGGTCATCACCGAGCGCACCGCCGCCACGAGGTGGGTGATCGGGTTGACGTCCACGAACGCCTGCAGCCAGCCCGGCATCGTGGTGGGCTGCACGAACACGTTGCTGAGGAAGGTCAGCGGGAACAGCACCAGCATGCTGACGCCCATCACCGACTTCTCGCTGCGCAGGATGAGGCCGAGCCAGGTCCAGATCCAGGAGAACGCGAACGAGAACACCACCAGCAGGCCGATCCCGGCCGCCACGCCCATCACGCCGCCGCCGGGCCGGAAGCCCAGCACCAGCCCGACGCCCATGATCACGAGTGCGGCCAGCACGTAGCGCAGCAGGTCGCCGAAGATCATGCCGACCAGCGCGGCGGGCCGCCACACCGCCAGGGTGCGGAAGCGGTCGAAGACGCCCTTCTCGATGTCGGTGTTCAGGCCGACCCCGGTGTACATCGTGATCATGACGACGCTGGTGACCATGATGCCGGGCAGCAGGTACTGCAGGTACTCGCGCGGCGAACCGGCCAGCGCGCCGCCGAACAGGTACGTGAACATCAGCGTCATGATGATCGGGAACATCGTGACGTCGAACAGCTGCTCGGGCACGTGCTTGATCTTCAGCATCGCCCGCCAGCCGAACGTCAGCGACGCCGACAGCGGCCCCGGCCGGCGCGGCTTCTCCCCCGGCGCCAGCACCGCGGCAATGGACTCCGCCGACGGCGTGTAAGCCGACGTCTCAGGTGCGACAGTCGTAGTGCTCATGCCTTCTCCTCGCTTCGCTCGTCGGCGGCATGGTTCGGCAGCCACATGATTCGCTCGCTGCGCTCGCTCATGCCTTCTCCTCCGTCCGGGCGGCCTTGTCGGTCAGGGCCAGGAACACCTCGTCGAGGCTGGGCTGGCCGAGGGAGAACTCGTCGACGACGATGCCCGCCCCGGCCAGCTCCGCCAGGGCCCGAGAACCGGCCGCGGCGGCGTCCACGGCCGCGCCCGAGCCACCGACGCGCGCGGTCAGCGCGACCGGGTCGGCCTCCTGCTGCACGGTCGTGTCCAGCACCTTCGCCAGCAGGCGCTCCGCCTCGGGGCGCTGGGCCGCGTCACGCAGCCGCAGGTGCACGGTGCCCGCCCCGATCGAGGACTTGAGCTGCCCCGGGGTGCCCTCGGCGATCACCTTTCCCTCGTCGATGACCGCGATCCGGCCCGCGAGCTGGTCGGCCTCGTCCAGGTACTGCGTGGTCAGCAGCACCGTGGTGCCCTGCGCCACCACCGCCCGGATGATCTCCCACACCTGGTTGCGGCTGCGCGGGTCCAGGCCCGTCGTCGGCTCGTCCAGGAACAGCAGGTCGGGGGTGTTCAGGATGCTGGCGGCGATGTCGATGCGCCGCCGCATGCCGCCGGAGTACTTCTTGACCTGCCGGTCGGCCGCCTCGGTCAGCCCGAAAGCCGCCAGCAGCTGCGCGGACCGCTCGCGGGCGGCCGGTTTGCGGTATCCGAGCAGCCTGCCCAGCAGGATCAGGTTCTCGGTGCCGGTCAGGTCCTCGTCGACCGAGGCGTACTGGCCGGTCAGGCTGACCCGGGTGCGCACCGCGTCGGCCTCGGTGCGCAGGTCGTGCCCGAACACCCTGGCTTCTCCCCCGTCGGGTCGCAGCAGCGTGGCCAGCATCCGCACCGCCGTGGTCTTGCCCGCCCCGTTGGGCCCGAGCAGGCCGTACACCGTCCCGGCGGGGACCGCCAGGTCGAGCCCGTCCACCGCCCGGGTCTTGCCGAACGTCTTCACCAGCCCGGAGGTCTCCACCGCCAGGCCGGTTCGGTTCACCGCCATCACATTCCTCTCGTCCACCACGTCAACGCGGCCGGCTCGCACGGTGCGGCGACCCCGCCACCCGGTAGGCGCCAGACGCCCCGCCAGATCGGATCTGGCGGGGCGCGGGTGCCCCGCCACCCGGACAACCGAGCAGGCGCGGCAGGCGGAAACGGGTCAGCCGAAGACGCGCAGCTCGTAGACGCGGGTCGCGATGTCGGTGTGCTGGGTGGGTGTGGCCACGTCCAGCCGGACGTACCGGCCGCTGACGGTGACGGGGTGGGTGCTGGTGGCCGCCGTGTTGGCGGTGACGTTGACGGCCTGGGTCCAGGTGACCCCGTCGGCGGACACGGAGATGCTGAACGCCCTGGTGTTGAGGGACGCCGACTCGCCGCCCGCCTGGGCGTGGGCGACCTCGAAGCGGTTGATCGCCCGCGTCGAGCCGAGGTCGACGCGCAGCCAGGCCCCGGTGACTGCGGAGCAGAACTTGTCGGTGTTGCCGCCGTTGACGGTGCCGTTCACGGCCTTCTCCGGGCCTTCGGCTGCCTGGCACGCGGTGGAGCCGGTCGCGGGGCGGCCCTGCGCCAGGTTGGTCCCGGCGCCGACCGGCGGGCCGACCGAGACGTTGTCGAAGGCCGCCGCGGCGTTGAACACCCGCAGCCCCGTGGCGCCGGTGGCGTAGGTGGCGTCCGTGACGTTGATCTTCGGCGTGGCCATGTCGTCGACGTACACCTTGATCGAGGATCCGATCGCGGTCACCCGCAGCCGGTAGGTCGTGCCGACGGCGACGGTCATGGCCGTGGCCTGCAGTTGCGTCCAGTTGTTGTTGACCCGGCCGAGCACGACCCGGCCCGCGGGACTGATGCCGGCGTAGTAGCCGGTGTAGCCGTCGGTGCCGGTGGAGGGGTTGGTGACCCGGAAGACGAGCCCGGCGTCGCCGCCGCCCGAGGTCACGGCCACGTCGGCGTCGTAGGTGAGGTTGCCGAAGTTGGTGTCCAGCAGCGCCTTGCCGCCCAGCGAGTTCGCCGCCGTGTAGCGGCCGCCGGTCGGCGACCAGGAGCCGCCGTAGGTGCGCCAGCCGAGGGCGTTGCCGTCGGCGAAGTTGTCGCGCACCCGCATCGTCACCGGGGCGATCGTGCCGTCGGCGTTGAAGGCCATCCGGTCGTACGCGAGCTGCCGGTGGTTGCCGTCGGTCTCGCTGAGCGGGCGGCGGTGGTAGACGATGTACCAGGTGTCGGTGCCGGGGATGTTGACCACGGAGTTGTGCCCGGAGCCGCGGGCGACGGCGGCGTCCTGGGCGAGCACCTTGCCGAGCCGGGTGAACGGGCCCAGCGGCGAGTTCGCGACGGCGTACGCAACGGAGTAGTCGGGGCCGGTCCAGCCGCCCTCGGACCACATCAGGTAGTACTTTCCGTTGCGCTTGAACATCTGCGGGCCCTCGACGTAGCCCGCGGGAGTGATCTCCTTGTAGACGGTGCCGTCGGTGTGCGTGCCGAGGCTGATCATGTCGGCGTTGAGCTTGACCACGTTCGCGTGGCCCCAGCCGCCGTAGTACAGGTACGCCTGGCCGTCGTCGTCGATGAAGACGTCCTGGTCGATGGGCTGCGCGCCGTTCTGGAACTGCGCGATCAGCGGGCGGCCCAGGGCGTCGGTGTAGGGCCCCTGCGGCTGGGTCGCCACGGCCACGCCGATGCCGCCCAGGCTGCTGTTGTTCTGGATGTCGTTGGCCGCGAAGTACAGGTAGTACCTGCCGTTGCGCTGGATCGGCGCGGGCGCCCACATCGCGTACGCCGCCCAGGAGACGTTCGCCTTGGTCAGCACGTTGGGGTGCTTGGTCCAGTTGACGAGGTCGGTGGACGAGAAGGCGTCCAGGTAGGTCTGCTCGGCGTAGCTCTTCGAGGTGGTCGGGAACACCCAGTAGCGGTCGCCGTAGACGACGGTGTCGGGATCGGCGTACCAGCCGTCGGCGAACGGGTTGCCCGCCTCGCTGGTGGTGTAGTCGGGCGGCACGGCCGAGGCCGCGGGCGCGCCGAGCAGCATCCCGGCAAGGATGGCGAGCACGGTGGCGGCGGCGATGCGGCAGGGACGGTTGCCCATCGGCGGTCTCCCATCAGTGGAT
The DNA here is from genome assembly GCF_040648455.1 of Catellatospora sp. NPDC049133. Lineage (NCBI taxonomy): Bacteria > Bacillati > Actinomycetota > Actinomycetes > Micromonosporales > Micromonosporaceae > Catellatospora > Catellatospora sp. NPDC049133. The sequence continues at coordinate 48,566 of NZ_JBEZDT010000038.1, read as the reverse complement.
CGGGTCGGCTTCGTTCACGTCCGATCCCGATTCAACGGAATCGAACACCCGGGAACGCGAGTGGCCGCCGTGCCACCGGTCGTCACTATACGTCGACACATCGTCACCTGACGATGCCCGAGGTGGATGGCGGACCGGTGATTACACCGATGCAGACGGCGGGGCGCGGCTCCGATGCTCGTTGGCACCACCCGCACCGTCCCGACGAAGGGCTCCCCCATGCGTATCCGCCAACGTCTCATCGCCGCCGGCGCGGCACTGGTCGCCGCCGCGGCACTCGTGGTCGCCCCGGCCTCGCCCGCGAACGCGGCGACCAGCACGCCGGTGATCTTCGTACACGGCTTCATCGGCAACTCGTCGAACTGGACGACCGCCCTGTCGGTCTTCCGGGCCGGCGGCTTCACCCGGCTCTACACGTACGACTACAACTGGGCCGGTTCCAACCAGATCAGCGCCGCCGGCCTGCGGGACAAGGTGAACCAGGTCAAGGCGCAGACCGGCGCGTCGAAGGTCGCCATCGTGAACCACTCGATGGGCGGCCTGGTCACCCGCTGGTACCTGGAGGAGCTGGGCGGCTCGGCCAACGTCAGCCACGTCGCCTCGATCGCCGGCGCCAACCACGGCACCACGTACGCCGGCGCGTGCCTGATCAACGTCTCGTGCATCGAGATGTACCCGGGCTCGCTGTTCCTGCTCGACCTCGCCGACGGTGACGAGACGCCCGGCAGCGCCAGGTACGGCACCTGGTACTCGGCCTGCGACGGCATCATCATCCCGTACACCAGCACCCGCCTGACCGGGGCGAGCAACAACAACGTGCTGTGCGAGACCCACATCGGGTTCCTCACCAACACCAGCGTGCTGACCCAGATCCGCAGCTTCATCGCGGCCTGACCGGCCCGTCGGCGCCGCCCTGCCCGGGGGCGGCGCCGACGTGTGCCGCCGTGCTCAGACCGATTCGAGCTGCTGGTCCTGGCCCGGCGTCGCGCGCGGTTTCCGGCTCGCCTTGATGGCGAGGAAGTACAGGTAGCTGCCGAGCAGGACCATCACGGTGGCGATCGGCCACGCGTACGCGCCGGGCACGTGCATGGCCAGGAACCAGGACTTCACGTCCACGCCGACCAGCAGGAAGATCATCGGCACGAGGCCCTGCGGGAACAGCGCGATCGAGCCCAGTGTCCAGCCGAGCAGCGCGGTGCGGGCCGCACCCTTGGACACCTCGGCACGCTTGGGCAGCTCCGCGCGGGCCGGCCTGCTGCGGCCGGTGCGCATCAGGAAGAGCAGCTCCGGCCCGCCTGCCCGCAGCCGCCCGACCGCGACCCGGCCGAGCCACCAGGCCAGGAAGACGCCGGTGGCCACGCCGACCGGCACACCCGCCCAGAGCAGGAAGACGTCGTCGTACACCGTGCCGAGGGCGAGCACCGTCGCCGCCGGGATGCCCGGCAGCAGTCCGCCCCAGAACATGAGATTGGCCTGGCCGGTCGTGTCACCGTGTTCGAGGGGGTTCTCGGGACGCTTGTGGGCGTCGGGGCCCGGCGCGAGCGCCACCACGGACAGCAGCGCACCCAGCCCCGCACCGCCGCCGAGCATCGCCGGCACGAGGGCCAGCACCCAGGGCCACGCCCAGACCAGCCCGCTCCACGCGGTGAACCCCACCGCCACCGCGAGCGTGACCGGCCCGAAGATCAGCAGGTATGCCAGTTGACGGCCGCGCAGGTCGGCCCGCTCGCTGCCGGTGAGCAGGGTCAGCCACAGCGCCGTGCCGTCCTGCCCGTACAGGTTGGCCACCGACGCGCCCGCCATCAGCGCGAGCGCGGGCGCGGCCCACGGCAGCAGCACCTTCTCCCCGAACGTCAGCGGCAGCGCAGTCGTGCCGAGCGCCCAGGCGAGCGGCACGAACACCGACTGCGTCCGCTGCGGATCGCGCCACCAGGTGCGCAGTTCCTTGCGCAGCACCGCGCCGGTGCGCCCGGCGAACAGGCCCCGGCGCGGCGCGGCAACCCGACGGGAGCCGCGGATGGTCACCCGCGCTCGGCGCGGGGTGCCTAGGCTGCGGCTCCACGCGAGCAGCAGCAGCACGATCAGCAGCACCAGCCCGATCAGCGCGCCCACCGCCGACCACCAGCTGCCCCGGGCTGCCGACTCGACGGCGACCACGCCCCAGCCGGACGGGACGGCGCGCACCGTGCGGGCGAAGCCCGGTCCGAAGCCGGTGTCGAGCACACCGGACACCTGGATCGCGACGGCGACCATCCAGCCGGACTGGGCGAGCACCATCATCGCCGCGATGAGCACGCCGGTGAACGCCGCGCCGGTGCGCGACTTGGCCACCACTCCGAACACGACTGTCGCGACCCTCGACAGCAGCACCACGAACACCAGCTGCAGCACGACCGCAGGGAGCGCGACGAGCACGGATGCGGGGCTGAGCCGGACCGCGTAGCCGACCAGGCTGAGGAACGCCAGCAGGGTCACCGCGGCGGTGACGCCGACGAAGGCCGCGGCGAGCAGGCCGACGGCGAGCCGCCGGCGCGGCACGGGCAGCAGCCCGAAGTGGTCGGCGCGCAGCAGCGTCGAGCCGCCCCAGACCGGCCCGACCACCCAGCCCAGTGCCCACATGAGGTATACGGCGGCGAGCAGGTCGGCGACCACGGTCGGCTGGGCGGGCAGGGCCAGGCCGAGCCATATCGTGGCGGCCGCCAGCGCGAGCCCGAGGACCCCGCCGACGATCATCCAGGCGGCCTTGCCACCGGTCATGGAGTGGCGCATGATCGCCAGTTTCATCCGGATCAGGATGCGCGCCTCGGCCGGCAGGGCGCTCAGGACGCCAGCCACGACAGGCCCTCCCGGTCGCCGGTGTCGACGCCGACGAGCCGGACGAACGCCTCCTCCAGCGTGCCGTCGCCGCGTACGGCGTCGAGTGGGCCGGCTGCCACGACCTGGCCCTTGGCCATCACGGCGACCGTGTCGCACAGCTGCTCGACCAGTGCCATGACGTGGCTGGACAGGATCACCGAACCGCCCGCGGCGACGAACCGCACCAGGATCGACTTGAGCGCGGCCGCCGACACCGGGTCGACCGCCTCGAAAGGTTCGTCGAGCACCAGCAGCCGCGGCCCGTGCAGCAGGGCCGTGGCCAGGCCGATCTTCTTGCGCATGCCGGTCGAGTAGTCGACGACCAGGGTGCGTTCGGCGTCGCCCAGCTCCATGACGTCGAGCAGTTCCTGGACCCGCCCGGTCAGGACGTCGGCGGGAATGCCGCGCAACTGGCCGAGGAACGTCAGCAGCTCCCGTCCGGTGAGGCGTTCGGGCATGGCGAGCCCGTCGGGCAGCACGCCCATGAGCGCCTTCGCCCGGTCCGGGTCCGACCAGACGTCGACGCCCAGCACCTGCGACCGGCCGCCGTCGGGCCGCAGCAGGCCGACCGCCATCGACAGCGCCGTCGTCTTGCCCGCGCCGTTGGGTCCGACGAGCCCGAAGAACGACCCCTGGGGCACGGCCAGGTCGATGTGGTCGACGGCGACGGTGTCGCCGAACGCCTTGTGCAGTGCCGTCAGCCGCAGCGCCGCGGCCGGTTCCGTCTCCACGGTCACTCCCCCGGCTGCCGCGGACCCGGGACCGGGCCGCGCTCCGGGCCGGACCACTCCATGGTCAGGGTCAGATGGCCCTCGCTGGCGGCCTTGGCGATCACCACGCCGGACTCGGCCGTGATCTTGATCCCGATCTCGACGGTGAACTTGTCCGGCCGCCGGGGCAGCGAGCTGACCTGGTCGGTCACCGTCTGGATGACCGGGCGCAGCCGGCTCATCATGGTCTGGAAGCTGTCCCGCGCGGTGGTGATGTGGTCGCCGACCCCGGCCTCGACCAGCTCGTCGCGCTCGCCGTCGCTCGGCTCGACCAGCAGCCGGGTGCCGTCCTCCAGGGTCACTTCGATCAGCGGTTGCATGGTCAGCCTTTCCAGCCGGGGCAGATGTCTTCGTCGTCGGGTTCAGCCGCGGCGGCACGTCGTTCGTCTTCGGTCAGTCCGCGGCCGACCACCTCGCACAGGTGCCGACGCCACTCCTGCGGGTCGAGGACGAACCGCCGCAGGCCGAACTCGACGCCGCTGACGGTCATGGTCGTCGCCGCCCCATCGATGGCGGTGCCGCCCTGCCGGTACTCGTCCAGGTCGTCGGATGTGGGCAGCACCAGTGTGTAGCGCACCGTCGGCCCGGTCACGTCCCAGACCGCGAACTGCTCGCCGCGCTGCAGGTAGACCGTGTCGCCGTGGAAGCTGTGCAGCCGGCAGCAGGCGTTGGCGAGCTGGGGGTTCGCAGGCGGCGCCAGCGTCGCGACGAGCTTCAGCTGTGCGAGGTCGACGATGCCGACCTGGCCCCGTTCGCTGGAGACGGCCAACCGTTCGCCGCGATCGTCGAAGGCCAGCTGCATCACACTGCGGAACTCGTCGAACCGGAACGGGGAACCGTGCTGCTTGCCGGTCTCGGCATTCCACAGCGTGACCACGCCGCCTGACGTGTTCACCGCCAGCAGCTGCCGCTGCTCGTTGTAAGCGCAGGTGCCATTGGGGGCCCGGGTGTCGATGCCCGGCTCCCCGCCCAGATCGACCGGATCCAGCGGGCGCAGGCTCGGATAGTCCCAGCGGTGGATCACACTGCCGTTGAAGTGCACCAGTCTGGTCGCGCTGCGGACCACGCAGGCCCAGCCGAGCCGGGCGCTCGCGGCCTCGCCGGGCCCGCTCGGCGGGGTGGTCAGCTTATGCCGCACCACCGCCGGATCGTGCAGATCGCGCAGCGAGAGGGTGGCGTTGCCGGCGTCGGCGGTGAAAAGGTAGCGGTCGTCGGCGATCAGCACCCGCTCAGTGGGCGGCAGTGCGCTCTCCACACGGCGTCCTGACGGCAGCTGCCACAGCCGGGCCGGAGTAGCCTGCCGGTCGACGGCGAACGGGCCGATCGGGAACGCCCGCCGCGCGCCGGGCGCGACGAGGTCGGCACCCAGTTCGGTGAGCGCGTTGCGCGGTACGTCGGACAGAATGACGCCGCCGTCGGCCGCGTACGCCACGAGCCAGCCGCCGTCGTGCGGCACGGCCACCGGCACCACCCGCTGGTCGGGGCGCTCCCCGCCGAGTCGCGGCAGCGCCAGCACGCCGGTGTCTCCGCTGCCGGTCGCGACGACCTGTACGGCCTGGCTGGCGGAGGTGGCCTCCCACACCAGGCTCAGCAGCACCTCGCCCGCGGGGTCGAAACCGAGCTGGTTGCCGAACACGGCGTTGCACGGTGTCGTCAGTTCGCGCACCTGCCGCATCGCGGGCAGTTCGAACAGCCGCATCGTGCCCTTGCTGGAGAACTTCGGGCAGCGCACCAGCTGCTTGCCATCCGGGCTGACGCCCACGACGTCGTCGCCGATCTGCGCGGTGGCCTTGCCCGCCTTGACGTCCCACACCACGGTGTCGCCGGACGCCGAGGACCTGAGCAGCACGGTGTCGGCGTCGGGGCCGAACCAGGCGTACTGCACCTCGGTCGGCGGCAGCTCGGTCTCGGTGTCGTCACCCAGGTCCCAGATCATCGCCCGGACGGGATCGTCCGCGTGCCGGCTCACCAGCAGCAGCAGCCGCTGACCGGACGGGTCGAATCGCGCGAGCCCCACACCGGTGTACCTGCCGAGCGCCAGGCTCTTCCGGTCACCCTTCTCGTCGATGACCGTCACGCCTTCCGCGCTGCGGTAGGCGATGCGCGTGCCGGTCCGATCGGTGATCACGTCCGAGGCCGACTCGTCGAGAAGGAGGGAGACGGGTCGACCACTGCCGTCGAGCTGCCAGCGGCGCAGCTGGCCGTCTGCGGTGAGCAGCGCCGGCGGGTCGGCGGCGAAGGCGAGGCTGGTCACGTTCGCGGTGTTCGGCAGGATGCGGCTGACCTGATGGAGTTGCGCGTACACCTGGAACAGCGCGCTGGTCGACTCCGACAACGGTTTGTCGTGGTAGGCGGCCAGCGCGGTCAGCGCCGCCTTGTTGAGGTCGATCGAGGTGTACCGCAGCGCCTGCGCCGCCTGGTCGCGCGCGCTTGCATCACGCAGCCGCGCCAGCAGGTCGTCGCTCTGCTCCTGCAGCCGCACCGCGAACACGACCGTCGCCGCCAACAGCAGCACCAGCACCCCGGCCACCGACCGCCACGCCCAGGCGAACCGGCGGCTGCGCTGGCGGCTGGCCAGGATGAAGTCCCGGTCGTCCTGGGTGAGGTCGTCGCCGTTGCTGCGCAGCCAGTTTCGGGCCGCCTCCAGCCGCGAGCCGCGCAGCGGCTCACCCTGCTCGCGGCTGATGCGCAGGGTCTCGTACCACTGCCAGAACTCGGCCGACTCCTTCAGCCAGTCCTCCAGGCGCTGCCAGCGGCGCGTCAGCGCGTCGTGGGTCAGCTCGTAGGTGACCGCCCCGGTGTCGCGGTCCTGCGACGTGACGACGAGCCGGGCGGCGGCCAGTTCCCGCGCGACGGCCAGCATCGGCGCGGTCAGGTCCTGGGCGCGCACGGGACGCCGCAGCGCGGTCCCGGCGGCGGTCGGCTGCACCAGTCGCAGCATCAGCGAGCGCACCGCGGGCAGCTCGGCCTTCGGGACGCGTTCGCGCAGCACCTCCTCGGCGTAGCCGGCGATGACGCCGCCGACCCCGCCGAGGGCGTCGTACGTCTCGTGGGTGAGCACGTCGCCGGGTTCGGACCGCCACAGCCGTTCGAGCAGGAACTCGACCATCGGCAGGGCGCCGGCGGTCGCGCCCGCGTCGGTGAGGATGCGCTCCACCAGCCGAGGTTCGGCAGCGCGGTCCGCCGCCGCGAGCGGCCCCTCGACCGCTTCGCGCAGCGCGTCGCCGGTCAGCGGGGCCAGGTAGGTGATCGCGTGCGTCCACGCCGGGCCGAGCCCGGACAGCGCCGCGGCCTGGTCCAGGAAGTCCGAGCGCAGCGTGACGATGACCCGCACGGTGCGGGTCGACTCCCACAGCGCACGCAGCAGCGCGAACAGCTCGGTGGCCTGCGCGGGGTCGTGGCCGACCAGTTCTTCGAGCTGGTCGACGACGATGACGAGCCGCTGCGCGTACGCCCGGTCCAGGGCCCGGACGACGAGGTCGCCGACGCGCCCCGCGCGCAGGTCGGCGGCGATCTCGGCGGGGGTCGCGTCGGGCAGGTCGAAGGCCCGCGACAGCGCCCGGGTGAGCACGCCCTCGGCGGTGACGCCGGCGGCGACCCGCAGGCCGACGATGACGGCTGGCCGCTCCCGCAGCCGGGGCAGCACTCCGGCGGACAGCAGCGACGACTTGCCGGTGCCGGACGCGCCGTTGAGCACCGTGAACGGCTCCCGCCACACGGTCTCGGCGAGCTCGGCCGCCTCGGTGGCGCGTCCGAAGTAGAGCGAGGCGTCCTGCTCGCGGAACGGCTCCAGGCCGCGGAACGGGCTGTCGTCCCACCGGCCCGGCGGCTCGGCCCAGCCGGCCAGCTCCGGTGCCGCGGCGAGCAGCACGGCCGCGGGCTGGGCGTATGCCGTACGCCGACCGGCCAGCGCCTCCGTCGCGACGATCATGCCGGTCACGGCCTGGCGGTCGTCGTCCCAGACGGGGCCGCCGCTGAAGCCTTGCGTGGCCCAGAAGCCGGCGTTGCGGTCGTCGTCGATCTGCAGCCAGCCCGTGCCCTGCCGGCCGTGCATCGTGCCGACGGCCCACACGCCGTCCGGGTGGTGCTCCGGGAAGCCGAACATCCGGCACCGGTGCCCCCAGGCGTCGGGTTCGTCCACGAGGCGGACCGGTCGCACCCCGTCCGGCGCGGGCGCGGCCAGCCGCAGCACGGCGATGTCGGCCTCCCGTGCGGGCCGCCACACCTCGACGACGGCCGTGCCGGTGGTGCCGGTGGCCCGGAAGCGGACCTCGATCCGCGTGCCCACGCCGGGCTCGGCGGTGCCGCGGGCCAGCAGCTTGGTGAGCACGTGGGCGGCGGTGCAGACCAGGTCGGGCGCGGCCACGAAACCCGCGCCGACCGGGTGGCCGTTCGGGAGATCGATCGACACCACGCTCGCGTGCAGCCGTTGCTCGGCGGACATCCCCGCTCACGCCCCCTCCGCGCCGGTCGGCGGCCCGGCCCGACGAAGGCTCCATATTAGAGGCTCGTCAGGCCGGGCGCGGTCCCGGAGGGCGTACGCTCAGGCCGGGTCGAGGACGAAGACCGGGATCTCGCGGGTGACCTTGCGCTGGTAGTCGGTGTAGGTCGGGAACGCCTCGACGGCCCGGTCCCACCACACCCGACGCTCGTCACCGGTGGCCAGGTGCGCCGTGTACGCCCTGCGGTCCGGCCCGTCCTGCAGCATCACCTCGGGGTCGGCGACGATGTTGTGGTACCAGTCGGGGTTGCTCGGCCGCCCGCCGACCGACGCCACGATGGCGTAGCTGCCCCCGTGCTCGACCCGCATCAGCGGGGTCTTGCGGATCTTCCCGGACCTCGCGCCGCGCATCGTCACGATGACCACGGGCTTGCCCATGATCGTGGTGCCCTTCGTGCCACCGCTCGACTCGTAGGTCTCGACCTGCTTGACCGACATGTCCCAGGTTCCGGGTACGTACTCCCCTGTCAGCTCCATTCGTCACACTTTAGGGCGGACGCAGCCGATCGCGCGGCCGGTGCCCGGGGCGCCATCGGTGTCCTGCTCCGGCGCTGGACGGCCTGGCGAACGGCTCGGTCAGGGCGGGTTTGGCCGAACCTGCCCCGAACCGGGCCGGCGGGCATAAAGTGATCTCCATCTGCGCCGGTCGCCGCCCTGAGGAGGCGGGCCGGTGGCCCGAGTCATGGCACAGACCTCCGGCGCCGACCGGTCCCGGCGGGCGCGCGAGGAAGGCGGATCCGATGGCACCGTCACCCGACCCGGCAGCCGACACCGAGCAGCTGATGATGGGCGCCGTGCCCGGCGCGGCCGCGCTGGGCCGCGGCCCGGTGCCGGACGGCGACCACTCGCGGCACGAGTACCACCACCCGGCGGCGGGCTGGGGTGCGGCGCGCAGTGTCAGCAAAGTGCTGCTGGGCAGCCCGGAACCGGTGGAGGGCATCCGGGCGCTGCTGGTGATGAACCAGGAGGACGGCGGGTTCGACTGTCCCGGCTGCGCCTGGCCGGACGACCCGACCGGCCTGCGGCTGGACATCTGCGAGAACGGCGTCAAGCACGTCACCTGGGAGATGACACCGCCCCGGGCCGACCGCGACTTCTTCGCCGCGCACACCGTCGCCGAGCTGGCCACGTGGACCGACTACGACCTGGAGGCGGTCGGCCGGCTGGCCGAGCCGATGACCTACGACCCGGACACCGACCACTACGTGCCGATCTCCTGGGAGGACGCGTTCGCCCTGGTCGGCAGCACTCTGCGCGGCCTGGGCAGCCCGCACGAGGCGGCGTTCTACACCTCCGGGCGGCTGAGCAACGAGGCCACGTTCCTCTACCAGCTCTGGGTACGCGAGTTCGGCACGAACAACCTGCCGGACTGCTCGAACATGTGCCACGAGGCCAGCGGCCGGGCGCTGACCGCGGCCATCGGCTCCGGCAAGGGCACCACCGACCTGGAGGACTGGGAGCAGGCCGACGCGATCTGGCTGATGGGCGACAACGCGGCCAGCAACGCGCCCCGCATGCTCACCTGGCTGGCCGAGGCCGACCGGCGCGGCGCGGCGCTGGTGCACATCAACCCGCTGATCGAGGCGGCCTCGCGGCGCACCATCGTGCCGCACGAGTTCGTCGACATGGCCACCTTCCGCACCACCCGCACCGGCACCCGTAACGTCCAGGTGCGCATCGGCGGCGACCTGGCCCTGATGCGCGGTGTCGCCAAGGCGGTGCTCGAAGCCGCCGACCGCGACCCGGCCGCGCTCGACCGGGAGTTCATCGACACGCACACGTCCGGGTTCGAGCAGTACCGCGCGGTCGTCGCGGCGACGCCGTGGGCCGACCTCGTGCAGGGCTCGGGCATCGCCGAGGCCGACATCCGCTCGCTGGCCGCGTCGTACCTGGCCTCGCAGCGCGTCATCATCGCGTGGTGCCTCGGGCTGACCCAGCACGAGCACGGCGTGGACACCGTCCGCGAGATCATGAACGTGCTGCTGCTGCGCGGCAACATCGGCCGCCCAGGGGCCGGTCCCGCACCGGTCCGCGGGCACAGCAACGTGCAGGGCAACCGCACCTGCGGCATCGACCACCGGCCGACCCCGGCGTTCCTGGACAAGCTGGCGCAGGTGTGCGGGATCGACCCGCCGCGCGAGCACGGCCTGGGCACCGTGGCGGCGATCGAGGCGATGCAGCGCCGCGAGGTGAAGGTGTTCGTCGCGCTGGGCGGCAACTTCGTGCTGGCCGCGCCCGACCTGCCGCGCACCTTCGAGGCGGTGCGCAACTGCGACCTGACCGTGCAGGTGAGCACCAAACTCAACCGCAGCCACGTGGTGCACGGGCGGCGCGCCCTGATCCTGCCGTGCCTCGGCCGGTCCGAACGCGACGAGCAGGCCGCCGGGGAGCAGGGCGTCACCGTCGAGGACTCGATGGCGATGGTGCACATCTCGTACGGCATGAAGGACCCGGCCTCACCGCACCTGCGCTCGGAGTGCTCGATCCTCGGCGGCATGGCCGGCGCCACCCTGCCCGACAGCCGTACGCCCTGGCAGGACTATGTGGACGACTACGACCGCATCCGCGACACCATGGCACAGGTGCTGCCCGGGTTCGAGGACTTCAACGCCAAGGCCCGCCGCCCGCACGGGTTCCGGCTCGCCCAGCCGGCCCGCGAGCGCACGTTCCTGACGCCGTCGGGGCGGGCCGAGTTCTGGTCCGGGCCGCTGCCCGACGACGTCGACCCCGGCGAGGGCCGGCTGATGCTGACGACGGTGCGCTCGCACGACCAGTTCAACACCAGCATCTACTCCAACGACGACCGCTACCGCGGCGTCAAGGGCATGCGCACGGTCATCTTCATGAACGCCGACGACATGCGCGAACGGGGCCTGTCCGACTTCGACCTGATCGACGTGACCAGCTTCTCCAAGGACGGCACCCGGCGCACCCTGTACGGCTACCGGGCGGTCGAGTACATGGTCCCACCGGGCAACGCGGCCGGCTACATGCCGGAGCTGAACGTGCTGTGCGGCCTCGCCGACATGAGCAGCCAGAGCGAACAGCCGGTCACCAAGCACCTGGTGGTCGAGGTGGTCAAGCAGGCGGCCGCCTGACGGTCACTCCTGGTGTGTGAACACGCCCGGGTTGCGGGCGGTCCAGTCGAACAGCGGCTGCAGCGCGTCCATCAGCTCGACGCCGCGGGCCGTGGGCGTGTACAGGATCTGCACCGGAGTGCTGGGAATGACCTGCCGCTCGACAAGTCCGTGCTGTTCGAGTTCGCGCAGGCGCTGGGTCAGCACGCGGTCGGAGATGCCGTCGGCGAAGGCGCGGTAGTGCCCGAACCGGCGTGCCCCGCGCCGCCCGGCGAGCATGATCATGCCGACCCACCGGCGGCCCAGCAGTTCGAGGACCGGTTGGAAGCCCCGGCAGGCGGCGTCGCTGGCGTCGTGGTGGTCGGGCACGTAGGCGGAGAGCTTCATAGTCACTTACCCATGGTAAGTAGCTAACCCGAGTTTTGCCCACTCGTGCCGACCCCGGCCAAGCTGGGGAAACGCGGTGATCAAATGCCGCGAGGCCACGAAGGGACAACACATGCTCATCCAGGTCATCAACGGAACGACCCGCGAGGGACGGTTCAGCGAGCGGATCGCCCACTGGGTGCTGGACTTCGCCCGGCAGTACGAGGGGGTCGCGTTCGAGCTGGTCGACCTGCGCGACCATCCCCTGCCGTTCTTCGACGGGGCCGCCCCCATGTGGACCCCTCGGCAGTACACCGACGAGGCGGTGGCACGGTTCGGCCGGACGGTGGACCGCGCCGACGGCTACATCTTCCTGACCGCCGAGTACAACCACGGCTACTCCGCGGTGCTCAAGAACGCCCTGGACTGGACGTACGCCGAATGGCACCGCAAGCCGGCCGGTTTCGTCGGCTGGGGCGGCGTCGGCGGAGCGCGGGCGATCGAGCAGCTGCGCCAGGTCACCGTCGAGTTCGAGATGGCACCGCTGCGCCACGCGGTGCACATCGCGCCCGAGATCTACCTGCCCGCCCGCGACCAGGCCGATCCGACCGACACGGCGGTGTTCGCCCCGGCCGAGCCGTTCCTGAAGCTGCTCACCGACGACCTGCTGTGGTGGACGGGCGCGCTGCACGCCGCGCGCGCCCGCGACGCGTCCTGACCCGGAGCCGGGGTGCGGCCCGCGCCGCACCCCGGTCAGCTCACGTGGTCACGGAACCGGAACACCATGTCGGTCCAGCCGGTGTCCGCCACGCCCTGGTCGAGAGCCTCGCCGAGCACGCGTTCCTCGTAGGCGAAGTGGGATTCCATGATCGCCGTCAGGCCGTCGAGCTCGCGGCCGATCGCCTCCGGAGTGCCCTCGCGCGAGCCGACGGCTTCGGCGAGTTCGGCGACCCGGGACAGGATCGATGTGATCATGCCGTGGTCCTCGACGAGTTTGGCGACGGTCGGGGCCAGGTCAGGTCGGTCGCGGAGCATCGCGGCGAACAGCCCGTCGTCCTCGCCCTGGTGATGTGAGGTCAACGCGGCGCAGAACGCCAGACAGTGGGTGACGAGCGCGTCGTGGACCACCTCGCGGCGGGTGATGCCCGATCTGATCTCGTGGACGCGCCGCCGCAGTTCCTGATGCGCTTGCGCGAGCTGGGTGCTCAAGGCGACCGCGCGGTCGCCGGCAGGGGAAGCCACCGGGGCCGGTCCCTTCGGTTCCGCACCTCCATGTCTGGCGCAGTCCGCCACCGGCACGCGATGCTGCCGCCATCCGATCATGGAACAGGCGGGTTGGGCAACCCGGGCGCTTCGGCACCCGTCAGCCGGCCTAGGTCGCCAGGTCCTTCGCCATGATCTGCTCGCGGCGCACGCCGTCGGGCATCAGGTCACCGAGCTGCGCGGTGAGCTCGAAGCCGTTTCTCCGGTAGAGCCCGGCGGCGGCGGCGTTGCCCTCGACCACGGCCAGCTTCAGGACGTCCGCGCGCACCTGCCGGGCCCACTGCTCGACCGCCGCCAGCAGCCGGTCCCCGACGCCGTGTCCACGGGCGTCCGGGTGCACCCACATCGAGATCAGCTCGACCACGCCGCGGTCCTCCGTCGGCACACCGCTGGCCATGCCGGCCAAGCGGCCGTCGAGCAGCGCGACGAGATTGTACGAGCCGGTGATCTCCAGCCGGCCGCGCCACCGCTCGTCACGATCACCGTCGCCCTGCCAGTCCGTCAGCCGGGACCCGAAGGCGTACGGCGCCTCGGCCAGCGCGGCGAGCCGCAGTTCCCGCCAGATCGGCCAGTCGTCCGGGGCCAGCACTCGCAATTCGATCATGGCGAGCAGTCTGCCTCGGGACCCGGTCACTCGCCACCCCTTTGTCGCGGGCCGCGCCACACCGTTCGGAAGCCAGACCCAACGGCAGCGGCAACAACTGGGGCGTCACCATCCAGCACAACGGCAACTACACCTGGCCGACGGTCTCCTGCGCCGCGGGTTGACCGGGATGGTCCGCTGGGGCGCGACGGCTCATGGACCGCCGCGCCCCAGCGCAGCTCACACCCCGCGCAGCCGGGTGACGAGGTCGGCAGCGCGCCGCCACCAGTACTCGTACCGGCCCGGGAACTGCCCGTTCAGCCGGTCCAGGCGCTCGAAGGCCTCGGCGGCGTAACCAGGGTCGTCCTCGGCGTCGCCGATGAGCAGGCAGACGTTGGCCAGTGAGCCCTCGACCAGCAGCGGCGCCTGCTCGGCGTACTCGCGAAGGATCGGTTCGACCCGGCGCGCGGTCCGTGCGGCCTCCTCCCGGCGGCCCTGCGCCAGCAGGATCTCGGCCTCGGTGGACAGCGGCATCGCCCAGCGGCGGCGCTGCACGGCGGTCGCCGGTTCGCCGTCGGTCTCCCGCAGCACGTCTTCGGACTCCTCGACCGTGGCGAGTGCCTCGTCGAGCCGGCGGGTGCGGGTCAGCGTGGTGGCGTGGTTGGCCAGCGCGGTGGCGAGCAGGTGCCGGGCGGCCCGGCCGGTCTGCGTACGGGCCAGCGCTATCGCCTCCGTCTCGGCGGCCGCGGCGTCGGCGAAGCGGCCGAGCAGGGTCAGCGACGTGCCCTGCAGCACGAGCAGCTCGATCTCGATCTCGCGGTGGCTGTCCGGAGCGGTCGTGCGCAGCACGTCGAGGGCTTCGGTCAGCGGTGCGAGGGACGCGGCGGTGCGGCCGAGGTCGGCGAGCGCGGCGCCCCGGTTGAGCAGCAAAGGCACCCGGCCCACGGCGGACAGCACCTCCGGCGCGGTCTGCTCCAGCTCGGCGAACAGGTCCAGGGCCTGCTCCCCCGCCGCGAGGCTCTCGGCGGCGTGCCCGAGCTGGCGCAGCACGAAGCTGCGCAGCGACATCAGCTCCGCGCCGAGCACGTGCACCATCTCCGAGCCCTGGACGGCCGGCGATCGCCAGACCTGCTCGGCCTCGTCGAGCGTGCGCAGGGCCGCGGGCCGGTCCGGCTCCTCCTGCACGGCCAGCCAGCGGGCCATGCACAGGCGGACCCAGACGAGCATGGTCGCGCCGTCGTCGCCTTCGCGCGCGTACAGCGTCTCCAGCTCGCGGGCGAAGCGGAGCGCGCCCGCGTGGTCGCCGAGGTTCGCCAGCCGCTGGGCCGAGGTGAGTGGATCCTGCTGCACCCGCCCAGCCTGCCACACCATGATCACGGGCTGCCGGGCGACGTTGCGCCGCGCCTATACCTAGAACTAAGATGCATAGCAGTTCAAGGTATAGGCGGTGTCCTCGTGCACATCACGAAAGATCTCGTCGCGGCCTCGGCAACCCCCCTCGTGCTGGGCATCCTGGCAGAGGGCGAGAGCTACGGCTACGCGATCCTCAAACAGGTCAACGAGCTGTCCGGCGGACAGCTCGAATGGACCGACGGCCTGCTCTACCCGCTGCTGCACCGGCTGGAGCGGCTCGGCCACGTCGAGGCGACCTGGCACACCCCGATCGAGGGGCGGCGGCGCAAGTACTACCGCATCACCGACCAGGGCCTGAAGGAGCTGGCGGAGCAGCGCCGCCAGTGGGCCGCGGTCGTGGACACCCTGCGGGGCGTCTGGAACGCCGGTGCGTCGCTGCGCCCCATCCCCGCCCCGGCCTGGGGCGTGGCCGGATGACGGTGGACAGCGGCAACGAACTCGAACAGCAGATCGCCGAGTGGCGGGCTTACATGCGCCGCCGGCGGGAACTGCACTCCACCGACGCCGAGGAGCTGGAGGACCACCTCCGCGACCGGATCACCGAACTGACCGAGGCGGGCCTGCACCCCGACGAGGCGTTCCTCATCGCCGTCAAGCGCATGGGCAGCCTCGACGAGCTGTCCCGGGAGTTCGCCCGGGAGCACTCCGAGCGGCTGTGGAAGCAGCTCGTGCTGACCGGCGACGCCGCCGCCGCACCCAGCAGCGGCAACCGGCGCGAGCTGGTCATCATGATCGCGTTCGCGGCCGTGGCGGCACTCGGCATCAAGGCGCCCGCGCTGTTCGGGGTGAGCATGGAGGGCCCCAGCACCTTCTACGCCCGCAACCTCGGCCTGTTCGCGCTCGCCCCGCTCGCGGCCTACTTCGCCTGGCGGCGGCGGCTGGCACCTGCTGTGATCGGCGTGCTGGCGGCGCTGTTCGCCGTCGGCGCGGTCGCGGCCAACGCGTTCCCGATGGCGGAGGACTCGCAGACCATCGTGCTCAGTGCGATCCACCTGCCGATCGCGCTGTGGCTCGTGGTGGGGGTCGCCTACACCGGCGGCGACTGGCGCAACGACCGGCGGCGGATGGACTTCATCCGGTTCACCGGCGAGTGGTTCATCTACTTCGTGCTGATCGCCCTCGGCGGCGGCGTGCTGACCGCGTTCACCGTCGGCACGTTCTCGGCCATCGGCCTGGACGCCGAGACGTTCGTCGGCACCTGGCTGGTGCCGTGCGGCGCGATGGCCGCAGTCGTGGTCGCGGCCTGGCTGGTGGAGGCCAAGCAGAGCGTCATCGAGAACATGGCGCCCGTGCTGACCCGGGTGTTCACCCCGCTGTTCACGGTCACCCTGGTGGTGCTGCTCGGCGCGATCGTCTGGTCGAGCAGCGGCATCGACGTCGAGCGCGACGTGCTCATCATCTTCGACCTGCTGCTGGTCGTCGTGCTGGGCCTGCTGCTGTACGCGATCTCGGCCCGCGACCCGGCCGCCCCGGCCGGCGTCTTCGACAAGGTGCAGCTCGCGCTGGTGGTCACCGCGCTCGTCATCGACGTGCTGGTGCTGGCCGCGATCACGGGCCGGATCACCGAGTTCGGCTTCACCGCCAACAAGACCGCCGCGCTGGGCGAGAACCTCGTCCTGCTGGCGAACCTGTCCTGGTCGGCGTGGCTGTTCCTGGGCTTCGTGCGCGGCCGGCTGCCGTTCGGCCGGCTGGAGCGCTGGCAGACCCGCTACCTGGTGGTGTACGCGGCCTGGGCCTGGATCGTGGTGCTGGTGTTCCCGCCCCTGTTCTCCTTCGCCTGAGCCGACGACGTGCGACGGCGCGGCCGATCCGGCCGCGCCGTCGCGCTGTTCACGGTCATCCGACCCGGTCGTAGCTGTACCAGGCGGACGGGTCGAGCACCTGGGACGGGGTCAGCGGCTCGCCGAGCAGCGTGACCATGATGTCGTCGGGGCCCTGCCCGGTGGGGCGCTGGTCGTCGCCCGCACCCGGGGAGTAGGAGCGCCCGCCGCGGGTGAGCCACGCCTCCCACAGCCGGTCCACGTTGCAGTGGTTGAGGTAGAACAGCGGGTCGTTGGGCGAGCTGCCCGGACCCATGTCACCGCCGACCCACACGTGCACCCGGTTGTGCATCTGCGGGCTGCCGGCCTGGCCGATCCGGCGCGGGTCGATCCAGCCCTCCACCCGGTTGCGGAAGCCGTCGGAGCTGACGTCCCAGGGCGCGCTGTCGTAGCCGAGCCCCTCTTCCAGCGCCCACTTGGCGTCCTCGGCCGTCGGCAGGCCCGGCACGTCGGTGTCGGTGCCCGCGTTGCGCTGCAGCGGGCGCGGCGCGACCGACCACAACTGCGTGCCGTAGCCCATCAGGCGCACGCGCATCGCCGCCAGGGGGCCGCTGACCACGTCGCCGCGCGCGTCGCCCAGCGCCGCCGCGCCCCACAGCGAGCTGGTGTGCTGCTGGTCGGTGGGCAGGCCGCCGTCAACGGTCCAGTCCCAGTACGGCAGGCCGGCCTCGGGGTCGCCGGTGACCCGCTGGATCTGCTGCTCCAGGCGCAGCAGGAACAGACGGTGCCAGGGCAGGAAGATCGGGCCGCCGTGGGCCAGGTTGCGCATCGGGCGCTGCGGGCTGCTCGGCATCTGCATCGCCACGAAGTGCCACAGCACGAACAGGTCCCAGGTCGTCAGCTGTTGGTCCACGCCGTACAGCCGGAAGCCCGGCAGGGACGGTGACAAGAGCTGGTTGAGCTGCGCGGTCGTGTAGCCCGACTGTTCGGCGTTGAGGGCGACGACACCGGCCAGGAATCGTTCACGGGCGGCGTCGGAGGTCTGGATGTCGGCGCGGACGGCGGTCACCGGTGCCCCTCCCCGTGGTGCTGGTGCTGGTCGTGGTCGTGCGGTTGCGGCTGCGCGGGGACCGGCCGCGGCGCCTCGGGCTCACCGTGCTGGTGCTCACCGTGCTGGTGGCTCGTCCCGTGCTCGTGGTCCGTGCCGTGCTGGTGGTCCTGGTCGGGCACGCAGCAGGTGGTGCCGTTGCCGCAGTGCTCGCCGTGCTCGCCGGTCAGGCAGCCGAGCTCGTCGACGGCCGGCGGCTCGGTGCCGAAGTAGTCCAGCACCCGCTTGCACATGTCGATCGCCGACGGCAGCGCGTACTGCGGCAGCCCGTGGTAGTGCACCGCGCCGTTGTCGAGGACCTCCAGCCCGCCCTCCAGCGGCTTGCCGTCAATAGTGATCTTGTATGTGGTCTCGATGCGGATCTCCCGCCCCCGGTGCACCGCCGTGCGCACCGACGTCGACACCCCGTCGACGCCGTGCGCGTGCCCGTGCCCGGCCGTCGACGGGTCGGGCAGCCCGTACCCGCCCGCCTCCAGCGCGGCGGTGAACCCGGCGGGCGCCGGACCGTCGTCCTTGGTCAAACTCACTTGTCCTCCACCGTGCCGCGACACCCGGGGCGAACACCGCCGCGGGCCAACGCACTGTGGCACCGGCGCGAAGCGCCCGCCAACGGCTCGACGCCATTCCGACAGGCACGCCACCCGGACGGCGGAGGTCAGCCCTCGGCCGACCGCCACTCGCGGTCCAGGACGGCGAAGACGAGCTGGTCGGCCCACTCGCCGCGGAACAGGTAACTCTCGACGTGGCGCGCCTCCTGGCGCATGCCGAGCCGCGCCATCAACCGGGCCGACGCCTCGTTGCGGGCGTGGCAGCGGGCGTAGACCCGGTGCAGACCGAACTCGCCGAACGCCCAGTCCAGCAGCGCTCGGGCGGCTTCGGTGGCCAGCCCGCGGCCCCCGTGGTCGGGGTGGAAGACGTAGCCGAGTTCGGCCGTGCGGTCAGCCTGGCTGCGCCAGACCAGTTCCACGGTTCCGATCACCCTGGCCTCGGCGACGACGGCCAGGGTCAGGCAGTCGCCCTCGGCGCGCAGCGCGTCCTCGGCCACCATCGCGGTCACCGACGCTCGGGACTGCTCCCGGGTGCGCGGTCCCGCGCCGAGCATCCAGCGCACGACATCGGGCCGGCTCTGCCAGGCGTACACGTCGTCGAGGTCGCCCGGCACCATCGGGCGCAGCGTGAGCCGTGCGGTGCGCAGCGGGTACGTCGGCTGGAACATCAGGTGATCTTAGGCGTGGCGCACGTCCGCGTTCCCGGCGCGGCTCACCCTGCCGCCGGGTTCACCAGCCCAGGGCCACGGCGGCGCCGAGGCAGACGAGGGTGCCGCCGGTGAGCAACTGCAGTCTGCGGTGGACGGCGGGCTGGGACACCAGCGTGCGGCCGCGGTTCACCGCCCAGGTGAACAGCACGTACCAGGCGGCGGTGACCAGGGCCCAGAGCGCGCCGAGCGCGACGCTGGAGGCGAACACCGGGCCGTCCTGGGTGACGAACTGCGGCAGCAGCGAGATGGCGAAGACGCCCGCCTTCGGGTTGCCGAGGTTGGTGGCCAGCCCGGCGGTGTACGCGCCCCAGCGGCCGCGCGAGCCCCGCTCCGGCGGCGACCCGAGATCGGTCGGCCGACGGCGCAGGGAGAGCAGAGTGCCGATGCCGAGCAGGGCGAGCACGACGCCGCCCGCGAGCCGTAGCAGGGTGTACGCGTCGGGGTTGGCGAGCAGGACGGCCGACAGCCCCGCCGCGGCGGCGACCGTCCAGACGAGCAGGCCGGTGCAGGTGCCCGCGATGCTGGCCCAGGCCAGGCGCGGTCCACCGTGCAGGGTCTGGCGCAGCATGAGCGCCTGTCCGGCGCCGGGCAGCATGGCCAGCAGCCAGGTGGTGCCGACGAACAGGGCGACGTTGGTGGGCATGGCTCCAGGATGGCCGCGAACCGACATGCAGAGAAGTTAAAGATCAGGTGTGCTGGCTTAAGATCAGTGAATGCTCCTGGGTCCGGAGGCTCTGCGGCTCCTCGCCTTGATCGAGCGGCACGGGTCGCTCGCGGCGGCGGCGCACGCGCTCGGCATCACCCCGGCCGCGGTGACGCAGCAGGTCGCCAGGGCGGAGCGGGACTGCCGTACGGCGCTGGTGCGCCGCGGGGCGCGGGGTGCCTCGCTGACCGAGGCCGGGCAGGCACTGGCCGGGCACGGCCGCGTCATCGACGAGCAGACCGCGGCGGCCGCGCACGAACTGGACGGCCTGCTCGGGCGGCTGTCGCTGCGGCTGCGCATCGGCGCGTTCCAGGCCGCCGCGCTGCACGTCCTTCCGCCCGCGCTCACGGCGCTGCGGCACCGGAATCCGGCCACCGATCTGTCGATCATGGACATCACCTCCGACCGGGGCGTGCCCGCGGTCGCCGCGGGCGAGCTGGACGTGGCGGTCATCGCGGCGTGGGACCGGCCGCCGGTGCCGCCTGAGCACGTCCGGCTGCATCCGCTGCTGACGGACCCGATGGTGATCGTGCTGCCGGACGACCACGCGCTGGCTCGGGAGACGGACGCCGCCATCGAGCTGGGCGGGCTGCGCGACGAGGCCTGGGTGACCATCCGGGCGGGTCACGCGGCACGCGCCCAGTTCGACCGGGCCGCCGCGGCGGCGGGGTTCACGCCCCGCATCCGGTTCGAGACCGAGTCGTACGACGTCGCCCAGGCGTTCGTGGCGACCGGCGTCGGCGTCGCCCTGGTGTCGCGCCTGGCCCTGACCCGCCTTCCGGGCACCGCGCACCGCGAACTCGCCTCGCCGGGCCTGGCCCGCGACCTGTACACCGTGACCCTGTCCGACCACACCGCCACCCCCATGGTCGCGACCTTCCTCCACCTGCTCCACGACGTCGCCACCGACCTCACCGGCCCATGGCCGACCGGCGGGGCGTCATAGGTCGATGGTGTGGCGGTGGCCACGGACCAGGACGTTGTCCAGGCGCATGGGGCCGTCGAAGGCGGCGGGGCGCTCGGCCCAGCGCAGGGTGCCGTCCTGCACGTCGAGGCCGAACAGGGTGCGCAGCACCAGCAGCACCGAGCCCGCCGACCAGGCCTGCGGCGAGGAGGGTGTCGGGTACTCCACCGGCTTGTTGCCCTCACGGTCGAAACCCGCGAAGACCTCGGGCAGCCGGTATCCGAACGCGGCCGCGGCTTCGAGCAGTTTGACCGCGAGTTCGACGGCCTCCTGGCGGCGGCCGTACCGGCGCAGGCCCTCGGCGATGATCGCGGTGTCGTGCGGCCAGACGGTGCCGTCGTGGTACTCGATCGGGTTGTAGCCGTGGTCGGCGCTGGACATGGTCCGCACGCCCCAGCCCGACGACATCCGCGGATCGAGCAGCAGCGCGACGGTCGCTTCGGCGTGCTCGTCGTCGACGATGCCGCTCCACAACAGGTGCCCGATGTTCGAGGTGGCCGCGTCGACCTGGCGCTTGTCGCCGTCGAGGGCCAGCACGAAGTGGCCACGCTCGGCGTGCCAGAAGTCGTTGTTGAACCGCTGCCGCAGCGCGGCCGCCTCCTTTTCGAGCTGCTCGGCCAGGTCGGGGTCGTGCCACAGTTCCCGGGCCAGGCGCGCGGTGCGGATCCGGGCGTCGTAGGCGTACCCCTGGATCTCGCAGGTGGCGATGGGCGGGGTCGCGATCCGCCCGTCGGCGAACATGATCGAGTTCCAGGAGTCCTTCCAGCACTGGTTGACCAGGCCCTGCGGGGACCGCGTCCGGTACTCCAGGTAGCCGTCGCCGTCGGGGTCGGCCGGGCCGCGCATCCAGCCCACCGCCGCGCGAGCCGCCGGTTCGAGCTGCCGGACCAGGGTGGTGTCGGCGGTCCACCGCTCGTACTCGTCGAGCAGGATGAGGAACAGCAGCGTCGCGTCGTGGGTGCCGTAGTACGGGCTGTGCGGGGTGCGGCCGGTGAAGGTCAGCTCGCCGTGGCGCAGCTCGTGCGGGATCTTGCCCGGGTCGGCGTCGCGGAAGTCGTCACTCTCCTTGGCCTGGACCATGGACAGCGCCTGCAGGGTCGTGCGGGCCAGCCGGGGATGGAACGGCAGCGCCTGGTACGCGGTGATCAGGCTGTCCCGGCCGAACAGCGCCATGAACCAGGGCGCGCCGGCCGCCGGGACCGAGTGCGCGCTGCCCTTCAGCGGGCGGAAGCGCAGCGCGGCCAGGTCCATCAGGGCGTGCCGGTACGCGTGCCGGGCGGGGTCGAACGTGGTGTGCAGGACGGGGGCGGCGTCCAGCCACTGCTGCATGGTCTGCGGCATGTCCGGCTCCAGCTGCCCGAAGCCGCCGTGCCCGACCCGCAGCGGGTGCTCGCCGTCGTTGTCGGAGCAGGTCACGTCGATGCACGTCATCCACTCGCCGTGGGCGGGCAGCCGCACCGCCCACCGCATGCGCGTCGGCCGCAGCTCGCCCGGCTCGCTGAAGACGACGGTCGTCGCCCGGGTGAAGCCGCCATTGCGGTACGCGAAGGTCACCGTGTCGCCCGCGACGGTGGCGTTCACCTGCCGGGGGCCGATCTTCGCGTCCTTGACCTCGAAGATGTCGGCGAAGTCGGCGTCCAGCGACAGTTCGAGGACCAGTTCGCACACCTCGTCGCCGTAGTTCTGCACGATGACGTCCTCGTGCACGCCGGTGGACACGATGCGGTCGCGCCGGACGGACAGCGCCGGGTTGACCCCGACGCTCGCGCTGGGCAGGGTCGTGTGGACGCGCGCCGAGTAGTACTGGGGCGTGTCGAAGCTGAGCAGGCGCAGCTCAGCGCCGTTCAGGGTCAGCCGCCAGGTGGACAGGTGGCGGGTGTCGGCGAAGTAGAGGCCGTCGTCGGGCCCGCCGGTGTCGCCGAGGCCGTTCGTGGTGAAGAAGGTGCTGCCGTCGAGCAGTGTCAGCCGTTCCTGCGACATCGCCACCACCACAGGCTAGACCGGCCCGGGTGTGCTCCCGGCCAGGTCAACCGGATGGGTGAGTGCCGCGACTCACTCACCCGCGCAACTTGCATAGTCATACGGCCGTGTGCATATACTTTGCAGGTGTCCAAGGTCCTAACGTCCCTTCCTGTCGGTGAACACGTCGGCATCGCCTTCTCCGGCGGGCTCGACACCTCCGTTGCTGTCGCGTGGATGCGCGAAAAAGGTGCCATTCCGTGCACCTATACCGCAGACATCGGCCAATATGATGAACCGGACATCGCGTCGGTTCCCGGTCGTGCCCACGCGTACGGCGCGCAGATCGCTCGGCTGGTCGACTGCCGCGCGGCTCTCGTCGAAGAGGGCCTGGCCGCCCTGGCCTGCGGCGCGTTCCACATCCGCTCCGGCGGCCGCGCCTACTTCAACACCACCCCGCTCGGCCGCGCCGTGACCGGCACCCTGCTGGTGCGGGCCATGCTGGAGGACGGCGTGCAGGTCTGGGGCGACGGCTCCACCTTCAAGGGCAACGACATCGAGCGGTTCTACCGCTACGGCCTGCTGGCCAACCCGTCGCTGCGGATATACAAGCCGTGGCTGGACGCCCAGTTCGTCACCGAGCTCGGCGGCCGCAAGGAGATGTCCGAGTGGCTGCTCGCCCGTGACCTGCCCTACCGGGACAGCACCGAGAAGGCGTACTCCACCGACGCCAACATCTGGGGCGCGACCCACGAGGCCAAGTCCCTCGAGCGGCTCGACACCGGCATCGAGATCGTCGAGCCGATCATGGGCGTGCGGTTCTGGGACAGCTCGGTGCAGATCGAGCCCGAGGACGTCACCATCGGCTTCCAGCAGGGCCGGCCGGTCACCATCAACGGCAAGGAGTTCGGCTCCGCCGTCGACCTGGTGATGGAGGCCAACGCCATCGGCGGCCGGCACGGCCTGGGCATGTCCGACCAGATCGAGAACCGGATCATCGAGGCCAAGAGCCGGGGCATCTACGAGGCCCCCGGCATGGCGCTGCTGCACGCGGCGTACGAGCGGCTGGTCAACGCGATCCACAACGAGGACACGGTCGCGGCGTACCACAACGACGGCCGCCGCCTGGGCCGGCTGCTGTACGAGGGCCGCTGGCTGGACCCGCAGTCGCTGATGCTGCGCGAGGCCCTGCAGCGCTGGGTCGGCTCGGCGATCACCGGCCAGGTCACCCTGCGGCTGCGGCGCGGCGAGGACTACTCGGTCCTCGACACCACCGGCCCCACGCTGAGCTACCACCCGGACAAGCTGTCCATGGAGCGCACCGAGGACTCCGCGTTCGGCCCCGTCGACCGCATCGGCCAGCTGACCATGCGCAACCTCGACATCGCCGACTCGCGCGCCAAGCTGGAGCAGTACGCCCAGCTCGGCATCGTCGGCGGCGGCCCGCACCTGCAGGTCACCGCCGCCGTCCCGCCCGGCCCGCACCAGCTCATCGGAGCCCTCCCCGAGGGCGGCGCCGACACGATCGCCTCCCGAGGCCACGCCCCCGGCGACGACGAACTGCTCGACAACGCCGCCATGGAATCCGGCACCGACTGACGCCCCGGACAAAGGAAGGGCACCTTCTTATCGCTCCGCGTTACAGAAGGTGCCCTTCCTAACATCAGACCGGCTTTGACCAGGGCGGGCGTGGCGGCGAACTGACAGCCTCCGTCGCCTCGGCGGACCGCGCCGTCACCAGCGCAGCCATCGCCGCACAGCATCGGGACACGATGGTGTGCGCGGCTACATCTTTTTTGATGTGGGCACATCAAAAAAGATGTAGCCGCCGTCGAGCCGACCTTCGCGCGGCCCGACACCCCCTACGCGGACCGGGCCGGCTCAGCACACCAGATCGGGCGGCAGTGGCAACCGGTGCACGACCTCCAGACGGGCGACCGCGCGGGTCAGCACGACATAGAGCCGCTGCTGTCCGCGGGGTTCGGCGTCCACGATCTCGGCGGGCTCCACGACGATCACGTGGTCGTATTCGAGGCCCTTGACCAGGCCCGCCGGGACCAGGGCGACGTGCGCCGCGTCGGCCAGCGGGCCGAGCGCCCCGATCATGTGGTCGGCGGCGACGACCGCGACGCTGCCGTCACGCGGCGCGTTGCGGGCCGCGTCCCGCACGGCGGCGGCCAGGTCGTCGACCTGCCGCACCGACAGCTCGCCCCCGGGCCGGTACGAATGGGTCGGCGCGATGCCCGGGGCGAGCATCCGCGCCGCGTAGTCGGCGAGGGTCTGCGGCACCCGGTATCCGGTGCGCAGGTCGAGCATCCGCGCCTCCCGCCGGTCGAGCCGGGCGAGCAGGTCCTTCCACGACGCGGCGGCCAGCGGATGGGTGGCCTGGCCGAGGTCGCCGACGATCGTCATCGACGCGTACGCGGCCCGGCGCGCGATCATCCGGCACTCCATCGGCGACAGGTCCTGCGCCTCGTCGAGGATCACGTGGGCGTAGTCGTCCCAGGTGGCCGAATCCTCCTCCGGCTCGGCCACCGGCAGCGGCTCGGCCAGCACGGGCACGTAGCCGTCCTCGCCGTACGGGTCGTGCCCGTCGATCCAGCTGACGACCTGGTGACCTTCGCGCAGGATGATCGCGGCGGCCCAGCGCTGCGCGGCGGCGATCGCGTCGTTGTCGATCGACTGCCCGGCGACGGCCATCGGAGTGGGCAGTCCGGGGGCGTACAGGCTCCAGCCGTCGTGCAGGCCGAGGCTGAGCACGAACGTGTCCACCAGCTGCGGGCCCATGGTCAGTTCACGCAGCCGGGCGGGTTCGACGCGGACCGCCGGGGCGGCCGGCGGCTCGCCGAGCAGCTCGGACAGCTCGTCGAGCAGCGGCACGTCGTCGATCGACCAGTCCGCGCCGCCACGGTAGGAGGCGGCGACGATCTCGGCCGCGTCATCGCCGAGCACGCCGCGCGTTCGGTCGGCGTCGGCGAGCCACGCCAGCACGTCCGGCGGGCTGAGCCGGGGCCACCAGGCGAAGAGGAAAGCCCGGAACTCCGGGCGGTCGCCGACGTCCTCGACGAACAGATCCCGGTCCAGGTGGTCGCCGTCGACCTCGGTCCACGACGCCTCCAGCAGCGCTTTCGCGGCGAGGGGCCGGGCGCTGTTGGGCAGGGTCCCGGTGGCGGCGGCCGCGGCGCGGACTCGCTCGCGCACCGCGGACAGTTCAGCGGGGCCGAGCTTCAGGACCTGGCCCGCGTACACCAGTTTCAGCTGGTCCGGTGCGGTCGGCGGGGTCTGCCAGATCAGCTCGCCCAGCACCGCGTCCATGAGCCGGGTGCTGCCCTTGATCTCGGCGACCGGCGCGGGGTCGCGGCGGACAGCGCTGACGCCCTCGACCAGCTCGCCGAGGGCACGAAGCTGGATGCTGTCCTCGCCGAGCGCGGGCAGCACCCGGCTGATGTAGTTGGTGAAGACGGTGGAGGGCCCGACGACCAGGACCCGGCCGTCGGCGAACCGGCCCCGGTCGGTGTAGAGCAGGTACGCCGCGCGGTGCAGCGCGACCTGCGTCTTGCCGGTGCCGGGCCCGCCGCTGATGAGGGTGACGCCGCGGGCGGGCGCGCGGATCGCCTCGTCCTGCTCGCGCTGGATGGTGGTGACGATGTCACGCATCTGCGGCCCGCGGGCCCGCTGCAGGGCGGCGAGCAGCGATCCCTCGCCCAATACTCGCAGTTCTCCGGCGTCGTCCGGGGTCAGCAGGTCGTCGTCGAGGTCGACGACCTCGCGGCCGCGGCTGATGATGACGCGGCGGCGGACGACGCCGAGCGGTTCGCCGGGTGTGGCCCGGTAGAAGGCCGCCGCGGCAGGGGCCCGCCAGTCGATGAGCAGCGGCTCTCGGTCCTCGTCGCGGACACCGAGGCGGCCGATGTGGTAGGTCTCGCCGTCGTCGAAGTCGAGGCGGCCGAACACGAGCCCTTCGGCTTCGGCGTCCAGCGCCCGCAGCTTGCCCGCCGCGTGGTGGACCATCGCGTCGCGTTCCACGAGTCCGCCCGCGGGCCCGGCGGCGGCGCGACCGTGGCCCTCGCGGACCAGTTGCCGGGCCTGGGCGCGCATGGCCTCGGTCCGGTCGTAGACCCGGTCGACGAGCTGCTGCTCGGCGGCGATCTCCTGCGTTCTGACGTCAGGCACAGTGCTCCCCTGGAGTGGCGGCTGGGGTGGAGTTCACGAGCATATGTGCGGCTGAGCGCACAAAGATCGTCATTCGGGCCGATTCGCCACAGGGGTGGCACCGGTTAGACTGGAACCGCGGGAGGGACAAGCGAGGGCTTGGTTCACCTCCCGTCGCTGTTTCCGGCGAGCGCGGCGGAGCATGCCACGATACTCGTACCGGCAGATATTTATCCCCATCGAGGCCGTTCGTCGGTTAGGGTCAGTGCGCCGATTGCGGATCTATCGGTCGGCTCTGCGGAAACCGTCCAGACCATAGGCAACCGGAGGTGTCGGGAGATGCGGGGAATCCCGGCCGCCTCCCTGGTCATCGGCATCGCGTCCTCGCCGGCCGAGCGCTGCCACCTGGCCCGCCTGCTCGGCGGCAGCGCCGCCCTGCTGATCGTGTCGAGCGTCGAGCAGGCCCGGGAATTCCTGGGCGTCGCCGGAACGCCGCCCACCGCCCCGGCCACTCCCCCGCTCCCGGCTGCGACCGCCCGGGTTCCCGAACGTCCGCTGCCACCTCCTTCCGACCTGGCCGTCGACTCCGACCGGCGGGTGCTGCGCTGGCACGACCGGGAGGTCGCCCTCACCCGCCTGGAGCACGACTTCCTGCTCTGCCTGGCCGACGTCCCCGGTCAGGTCTGGACCTACGAGCGGCTGCACCTGGAGGTGTGGGGCAACAAGCACCTGGGCCGCGGCTCCGACATGCACTCGGTGGTGCGGCGGCTGCGCCGCAAACTCGCCCGGCTGAACGCGGCGGTCACCGTCCACGCGGTACGCGGCGTCGGCTTCCGGCTCGCCCCGGTCTGACCACCCGCCCCGGACAATGATCCGGCCCGCCCGGTCGGAGGACCAGGCGAGCCGGATCAGCTAGCGGTCAGCCGTCAACACCGGATGGGAGACAGTGCGAAGTCCTCCACCGTGGGTGTGCTGGTGTTGATCCTCGTCTGACGGGTCTGGGGCTTCCAGCCGTCCTTGGCGACGATCAGCTGCAGCGGGTTGTTGCGGCGGTCCATCCAGTAGGCGTACTTGCCCTGGGCGTCGGTCGCGAACGTCCACGAGTTCGCCCACGAGTCGACCTGGACCACCGCGCCGACGATCGGTGCGCCCACGCCCTGGCAACTGGTCCCGGTGACGGTGCCCAGCAGCTTGCCCCAGGTCTTCGGCGGCGTCACATTCATCGTGACGGCCACCGGAGCCACCGTGTACGGCGTGTTCTCCTTGATCCCGACCGAGGCGGTGTACGTGCCCGGCTGGTCCACGTTGGCCGACATGCCGACGGTGACGGTGACCTTCGCCCCCGGCGCCAGCGTGACGGCGGCCTTGTCGATCGTCAGCCAGCTGACGTCGGCGGCCGCTTCGGCGCAGCCCTCCAGACCCGGCAGCACCTCGCTGTCCGGCATCGCGCTGAAGTTGCCCGACGATCCGCCGATCTTGTAGAAGCCGCACGCCGCGCCGCCGCGGTACCGGGCGGTGTTGGCGTTGGGCAGGTTCGACCACGAGTTGGTGGCCGGGTCGTACGCGAAACCGGCGTTGCTGATGGCCCCGCCCAGCGAGCCGCCGACGACGAGCAGCTTGCCGCTCGCGACGGCGAACGAGCTGGCCCAGTTGTCGGTCGGCGCGTCGGCGATCGCCGTCCACGTGTCCGCGCCCGGGTCGTAGGCGTAGCCGGCCTTCTGCGCGGCGCTCCCGTCGTTGCCGCCGGTGCAGTAGACCGTGCCGTCGATCCCGCCGCAGGAGGCGAACGCCACCGACTTCGGGTAGTCGGCGACCGCCGCCCAGGTGTTCGTGGCGGGGTCGTAGCGGACCACGTCGTTCGACATCGGGGTGCAGCTGGCGGTGGTGCAGCCGCCGATGGCGTAGAGCTTGCCGTCGACGACCGCCTGCCCGGCCGCGGCGCGCGGCGCGGGGTTGTCGGCCTTCTCCGTCCAGGTGTTGGCCGCCGGGTCGTACGACCAGGTGCTGCCGTCGGGACCGGAGTCGCCCCAGCCGCCGGTGGCGATGATCTTCCCACCGATGACGCCCACGGTCATCGCGTTGCGGGCCCCGGGCAGGTCGGCGATCGCCGTCCAGGTCTGCGCGACGGGGTCGTAGACGAAGTTCTTCGTCGAGGAGTCCGTGCCGTCGCCGCCCGCGATGGAGTACACCTTGCCGTCGAGGCTGACGACCCGGTTGTCCATCACGTTGGCCGGGTAGTCGGCGATGTCGGTCCACGGCTCGGCCTGCGGGCCTACCGCGGGCGAAGCCGCATTGGCCGACTTGCCGGCCGCCGCCTTCGCCGCGAACGACGTCGGCGTGTTGAGCCGCTGCTCCGGCGCGCCGGCACTGCCGAGGACCTCCTGCCTGGTCAGCCGCGAGCCGTCGGCCCGCAGCAGTTCGAAGCCGCCCTCGCGCTCACTGAACTCGACCTGCACCGGCGCGCCGCCGGTGTTGGTCACCGTGAACGTCTTGCTCGCCTTGCCGGTCGGCATCTGCACGGTCGCGTTCACCGCGGCCGGATTGACCGTGAGCTTGCCCGCCGCCAGCACGAAGTTCGCCGCGGTCGCCCAATCGGTCTGCACGGTGACCGACTTGCTCAGGCTGACGTAGTTGCCGGCCCGCGCGGTGAACTTGTGCGCGCCGGTCAGCGAGGAGTACATCCAGTAGAAGCCGTCGGGCAGTTCCGGGTCGTCCGGGGTCGCCACGGTGGTGGCCTTCTCGGCCGGCTTGTCGTCGCTGGTGACCGTCGCGCCGTTGATGTAGGAGTTGTCGTTCTTGTCGCGCACGTGCCCGAGCACCAGCCCGCCGGGGACCGGGGCGCAGGTGACCTGGCTGCCGATCAGCACGTTGTCGACCGACCACCACCACTCGTACGAGGCGTCGTAGTAGTGGAAACGCACCTGGACCTGCGACTGGCCCGCGGCCTGCGGGATCGGGATCTCGGTGGTCCGCGGACCGCGGAAGTCGGCGGCCTGGCGCAGCAGGTTCGTCCAGGTCGCGCCGCCGTCGAGGCTGAGGTCGACGTCGGCCCGGTCGGAGCCGAGCTGGTTGAAGTCCTGGTTGAACCGGATGACCGGGGCGGTGACCGCGGTCAGGTTGACCACCGGGCTGACCAGCGAGCTGTCCTGCGCGCCGCCGAGCCCGTAGTCGTCGCTGTCGATGATCGCGAAGCCGCCGGTGCCGCCGGTGAGGTTGCCCCGGTTGCCGTCGTCGGTGAACTTCCAGACCTGGCCGTTGCCCTTGTTGTCGACCACGGACCAGCCCGGCGGCACGGTCGTGCCGTCGAAGGTCTCGTACTCGCCGTCGGAGCCGTAGGCGTAGCCGGGCGCGGCGGTGCAGCTGTCGGCCTTCACCGGCACGGCGACGTTCGCCACGACGTTGCCTGTGCCGACGACGACCTGCTTGGTCACCGTCTGGTAGCCCGGGTACTGCGGCTCGACCTTCAGGCTGTACGTCGCCCCGGCCGGCAGCCGCAGGGCGTAGCGCCCGTTGACCGGCGTGGTGTGGTCGTAGACGCCCGACGGGCCTTCCACGGTGACCTTCGCGTACAGCGGCCAGCCGTGCCCGGAGCCGTCGGTGACCGAGCCGGTGACGTCGACGCTGGGGACAGGGCTCAGCGCGACGTCGACCGTGGTGGTCGCGCCGTCGGTGACGGTGGCAGTGCGCGTCGCCGCGGTGTACCCGAACAGTGCCACGGCGACCTGGTAGTCGCCGACCGGCAGCAGGGTGGAGAACCTGCCGTCGGCCCCGGTGGTCACCTCGCGGTCGACCGAGCCGGTGATGGTCACCGTCGCGCCCGCCAGCGGGCTGCCGGTGGTGGCGTCGGTGACGGTGCCGGCCAGCGTGCCGGTGTCGCCGATCGGCGCGGAGTTGAGCAGCACCAGCGCGTCCAGGCGACCCTCGCCGTAGACGTTGTTGTCGGCGGTGGTGCCGCCGCACTGGGCGTCGGCCTTGTCGATCGCCGCGCCGTTGAGCAGCGCGCGGGTCGCGTCGATGTCACCGACCAGCGCCGGGGCCGCCGACCACAGCAGCGCGATCGCGCCCGCGAGGTGCGGGGCGGCCATCGAGGTGCCGCTGATGCTGGCGTATCCGTCGCCCGGCACGCTGGACCGCACGTTCACGCCGGGGGCGGAGATGTTCGGCTTGATCTCGCCGTTCTGCCCCGCGCCGCGGGAGGAGAAGCCGGCGATGTTGTTGTTCACGTCGTACGCGCCGGTCGAGTAGTTGCTGACCAGGCTGCCCGGCGAGCCGCTGGTCTGGCAGCCGGAGCCGTTGTTGCCGTTGGACCAGGTGCCGAAGATGCCCGAGGCGGCCCAGGCCAGCGTCACGTCCTCCATGAACGGGTCGTTGGACGGCAGCTCGGTGCCCCACGAGTTGTTGATGATGTTGGGCCGCTTGCTCGCGTCGGGGTTCTGGCCGTCGAGGTCGGTCGGCTCCAGCATCCACTCGCCGGAGGTGATCAGCGCGGCGTCGCTGGGGCAGCAGCCGTTCGCGGCGATCCACTTCACGCCCGGCGCCACGCCGATCTGGTTCGCGCCGTCGGCTCCCGCCATGGTGCCCATGGTGTGCGTGCCGTGGCCGTCGTCGTCGCACGGCGTGTCACAGGTGCCGGCCGCGTTGAACCAGTTGTAGTCGTGGTCGAACGTGCCGTCGCCGTTGTTGCCCCGGTAGGAGGCGACCAGCGCCGGGTGGTCGAACTGGACCCCGGTGTCGATGTTGGCGATGGTGATGCCCTCGCCCTTGACACCGTACTGCGCCCAGACGTCGTCGGCGTTGATGTTCGCGATGCCCCACTCCAGGGCGTTCACGGTCTGCTCGTCGGTGCCCTTGGTGGTCTCGGGCACCTGGTAGACGACCGGGGCGTAGAGGCCCTCGACCTCGGCGTGGGCGGCGTACTTCTGCGCCATGGCCAGGGAGCCGCTGCTCACCTTGATGGCGTTGGTCGCCCAGAACGTCTGGTATTTCACGCCCGCGGCGTCGAGGTCGGCGCGGACCTTCTTCTGACTCTCGGCGGCGGTCTTGCGCAGGGCCTGGGCGACCGCGGTGCCGCGTTCTGCCCATTCCTTGACGGCCTTGGCCTTGCTGAGGTCGGCCCGGTCGGTGAACCGGATCCAGAAGTCTCCCTCACTCTTGGCCGCGAGCTGTCTGGCCAGCTCGGGCCGGATCTTGTCGGCTGCGGCCTGCGCCGCCTGTGCGGTCGAGCCGGTGCCGACCAGTCCGGTCGCGGCGAGCAGAACTGCCGCTCCGGCGCTCACCAGCGATCTGGTGGCACTGGTTCTCCATTGTGGACGTCTGAACATCGGTGCTGCCTCCCTCAGAACGACCCCGATTGAAACGAGCCAAAGTGAGGGTGCGGGGGCGTCCCGGTTCGATGGAGCCGAGCCGACGACTCCCTCAGTGACACCCCCATACACCGCGCGGGTCACGCCGGTTGCCCGTTTGGACACTATGATCGAGCAGAAAGGACGATCAATAACTTGACGTGAGCAACTTGTCGCTAGCGGTTGCCAGGTTGGCGGTGAATTTGCCAATCACTGTCAGGACCCCGACGAGAGCTGGTCAGCATGTTCACCACATTCGGGCGGTAGCCGTGATCGAGGACCAGAAAAGCGCATCGCAGGTGTCCGATCCGGACACCGAGCCGTTCCCCTTGCTGATAGCGGTCGCTCCATCGGCCGCCGAGCGGATCCGGCTCGCCGAACGCCTGGACGGCATCGCCCCGCTGCTGCTGGTGGCCGACCTCGACGAGCTGCGCCGGCTGATCGCGGCTCCCCAGCCGCGGGCCGAGACGGCCCCCGCCATAGGCGACAGCTCCCTGGTCATCGACTCGGCGAGGTCCACGGCGCGCTGCCGCAGCCGCGAGGTCGACCTGACCCGGCTGGAACTCGACCTGCTGACCTGCCTGACCAGCGAGCCCGTCCGGATCTGGAGCTACGCCGAACTGCACCGCATGGTATGGCGCGACGAGGCCCTCGAAGGCAAGGCCGACGTCCAGTCCGTGGTCAAGCGGGTCCGCCACAAGCTGCGCCGGCTCGGCACCGGCGCCACGATCGACGCGGTGCGGGGCGTCGGCCTGCGGCTGACCGACCGCCGGCAGCCACAGATCGGGCGTGCCTGATTCCTGCCCGAAACAGGCACCTGTTCGGCAGCGCGGGGACCGCATACGCCACCACCGGCGCTGCCATCGACACGTCCGAATGCCGACACGCTGCGGCACCGCCTCGCAGCGGTAGCGCCCGAACCCCGCCGATCGCAGGTCAGCCGTGGTCGTGCCGGGCCGGTGCCGGGTGCCGGAACGCGTCCGCCTCCGGCGGCAGGCCCCAGGCCTGCTCCAGCGCGTCGGCCTGACGTGGCCGGGTGCGGCGCGGCGTCGCGAGCTTGCCGTCGCCGCGGCTGCTGACGAGGGCCGCCAGCGCCGTCGTGATCGGCACCGCGGAGATCAACCCGATCGTGCCGACCACCGAGCGCACGATCTCCTGCGCCAGGAACTCGTTGGTCAGCATCTCCCCCAGCGGCGCGCCGCCCGCGGTGAGCAGCAGCAGCGTCGGCAACGACGCGCCGGCGTACGCCAGCACGATGGTGTTGATCACCGAGGTGATGTGCGCGCGCCCGACCCGCGACGCCGCCCGGTACAGGCCGCCGAAGCCCAGGTTCGGATTGGCGTTGGCGAGTTCGGCGACCGTGTAGGCCTGCGTGACGGTGACGTCGTCGAGCACGCCGAGCGCGCCGATGAGGATGCCCGCCAGCAGCAGGCCCGGCATGTTGATGTCGGCGTTGACGAACGTGACGTACAGCGACTCCTCGCTGGCCATGCCGGTCAGGTGCAGCAGCGACACGGACAGCGCCGACAGGCCGCCGGTCAGCGCCAGGGCGGTCAACGTGCCCAGCACGGCCATCGACGTGGGCGCGTTGAAGCCGTGGGTCAGGTAGAGCACCACCAACATGATCAACGACGAGCCGACGATCGCGACCAGCAGCGGCGAGCTGCCCTGCAGGATGGCGGGGACCACGAACATCAGCAGCACGGCGAAGGTGAACGCCAGCCCGGCCAGCGCCGACACGCCGCGCCAGCGGCCGAACGCGATCACCGCGCCGACGAACGCCAGCACCAGCGCCCACAGCCCGTCGGTGCGGTCGTGGTCGGCGATGTCGTACTTGATGACGCCGTCCTGCTCGAACGACTCGGTCTCCATCACCACGACCTTGTCGCCGGCCTCGACCTCGGGCGCGCCCGGTCCCGACGGGATCGCGGTGGTGACCACCTTGCCGTCGGCGAGCCGCACCACGACGTCACCGCATACCGGCGGCGCTTTCTGCTCGGGGGTCTGCACGGGCGGCTCGGCGGCGTCGGCACAGTCGATGATCCGTACGGACGCCACGACGCCGTCGTGGTTGACGGCCCCGGTCCACGGCTCGGTCTTGAGGTCGCCGGGCCACAGCAGGAACAGCCCGACCAGGGTGAGCACGGCGGCGGGGATCAGCGCGGCCAGGGTCAGCCGGGTGGCCCGCCGGGAGACCGGGACCGGGGCGTGGGAGTGCGCGTGCCCGGCGTGGCCGTCGGCGGTGTCGTGGTCGTGGGCTCGGCTCACCGGATGCTCCTCGGCGGTGGTCGACGCCACGGCACCCGGGGTCGGTGGCGCGGTGGCGTCGCTGGCAGCGTCCGGCGAAGTGTAGTCGCTGCTCCGACCGTCCCCACCGTGAGCCGCGCCGGGCCGTCGCGGCCCCGGAGCGCTTCAGCGTTCGGCGGCCATCAGGTCGTCGAGCAGGACCTGGACCCGGTCCCGGATCTCGTCGCGGATCGGGCGTACCGCCTCGATGCCCTGCCCGGCAGGGTCGTCGAGCTTCCAGTCCTCGTGGCGCTGGCCCGGGAAGTACGGGCACACGTCACCGCAGCCCATCGTGATGACCACGCTGGACGCCTCGGACGCCTCCGGGGTGAGGATCTTCGGGGTCTGGCCGGTGATGTCGATGCCGACCTCGCGCATCGCCTCCACGGCGACGGGGTTGATCTGATCCGCCGGCGCGGAGCCCGCGGAGCGGACCTCGACGGCGTCACCGGCGAGGTGGCGCAGCCATCCGGCGGCCATCTGGGAGCGGCCGGCGTTGTGCACGCACACGAACAGCACGCTCGGCTTGGTGTCGGTCATCGCTTCTCTCCTACGGTCACTTGTTCGACAGGTCGTCCCGCTCGGACGTCGATGTCGTCGCGGGTGGCCCGCACCGCCGGGAACAGCGCGGCGACCAGGCCGACGCCGATCAGGGCGCCGAGGACCTGCGCGGCGATGTACCCGGGCACGGAAAAGGGTGTGATCCCGGCGAAGGTGTCGGTGAACGCGCGGCCGACGGTGACGGCGGGATTGGCGAAGCTGGTGGAACTGGTGAACCAGTACGCCGCACCGATGTACGCCCCGACCGCAGGCGCCGCCAGCGCCGCGCGGCCTGTACGGACGAGCGCGAAAATGAGCAGCACCAGGCCGGCCGTCGCAACGACCTCGCCCAGCCAGAGCTGCGGCTTGTCGCGCACGGTCGCCGACAGGCCCTGCGCGACCCCGAACATCGCGTTCGCGAGGACCGATCCCGCGATCGCGCCCAGCGTCTGGGCCGCGATGTAGGGCGCGATGTCCCGTGCGGAAAGACCCGCCGGGTCATGGCGGTCAGACCACCACGCGGCGACGGTCACCACGGGGTTGAAGTGCGCGCCGGACACCGGGCCGAGGATCAGGATCAGCACGGCGAGCGCGAACACGGTCGCTGTGGAGTTCTCCAGCAACTGCAGGCCGGTGTCCTCCGGTGACAGCCGGGTGGCCATGATGCCGGAGCCGACGACCGTGGTGACCAGCAGCATGGTGCCGAGCAGTTCGCCGAGCAGGCGGCGGGGCAGGGTGGCGGGCATCAGCACTCCCTGCGGTTGTCGGAGGTGGCCCGCGCCCGCTCGGCCAGTTCGGAGAGGTGTGCCGCGGCGGCGTCGAGAGCGTCGGCGTTGAGGTGGTAGTAGGTGTAGCGGCCGTACGGTTCGGCCTTGACCACACCCGCGTGGCGCAGTGCGCGCAGGTGATTGGACACGTTCGGCTGCGACAGGCCGAGGTCCTCGACGAGATGGCAGGTGCAGGCGGGGCCTGCGGCGAGGGCGTCGACGATGGCAGCTCGGGCCGGGTCGGACAGCAGCCGCACCACCTCCGCCGGGGCATCACCGGAAACTGATATCACCACGCGGTAATCAAACAGCCCTGCCGGTCAGGGCCGCAACTTCGCGATCATGAACATTGGATGACGCGGGCTGTTCACCCGATCCGCGCCCGGTTCAGGCGGTGGTAGCGATGTCCAGTACGGCGGACAGGGCGGCCATGCGCGAGCGGTTCGCCCGGTACCAGACCCAGGTGCCGCGGCGGTCGGACTCGACCAGACCGGCCTCCCGGAGCACCTTCAGGTGGTGCGAGATCGTGGGTCCCGTCAGGTCGAACGCGGGGGTCAGATCGCAGACGCAGGCCTCTCCCCCGTCGGCGGAAGCGATCATCGACAGCAACTGCAGACGCACCGGGTCACCGAGGGCCTTGAACGCGGCCGCGAGGTCCGCGGCCGCCTCGGCGGGAACGGTGGCAGCGGCCAGGGGTGCGCAGCACACCTCCGACTCAAGAACCGTCAACTGCTTCGACATTCCCCTAGGTTGACAGCTTTCGAAGCAGACGGCAACGCAAGTTGTCGCAACTCGCTCCCTCAGCTTATCATCGTTCATCGGCGATGTACGATGATGTTGGAGGATGCGGTGGAGAACCTGCTCGACCGCGAGGTCGCCCAGCGGTATGCGTCCTGGTTTCGAGCTCTTGCCGATCCGACCCGGGTGCAGATCGCAGAACTGCTCGCCCGCCGGCGCGAGCCGATGAGCGTCGGGCAGATCACCGCCGCGGTGGGACTGGCCCAGTCGACGATCTCCCAGCACCTGAAGATCCTGGCCGAAGTGCGCTTCGTGCTGGTCGAGGCGTCGGGCAACGCGAACCTGTACCGAATCAACGAGAACTGCCTGGAGTGCTTTCCCACCGCCGCCGATGTGGTCATGGGCCGACCGGTCGCCGCACCGGGAGAGACACCGTGCTGACCATCCGGCCCATGACCGACCGCGACGCCGACGCGGTGCTGAGTTGACAGATCTCTAAGTAGACGGCACTCTAAACACATCGCTTAGAGAAACTTCGAAACAAGGAGTCGCCGCCTGCCGAGCCGAAGCCGCCCGCACGCGCGGCTACCAGCACTTCACCGCCACCGGCATCCGCTTGTGACCCCCGCCCTGCAGCGCAGATCCGAACTGATTCAGAGGAGAACGACGATGAGCACACAGGACAGCCTCCCGATCGTGGTGGTGGGCGCGGGCCCGGTCGGCCTCGCCGCCGCCGCGCACCTGGCCGAGCGCGGCCTGGACTTTCTCGTCCTGGAGGCCGGTGACGGTCCTGCCGCGGCCATGGCGAGCTGGGGGCACGTACGGGTGTTCAGCCCGTGGCGGTTCAACCTCGACCACGCGGCCCGCCGCCTGCTGGAGGCCGACGGCTGGATCACGCCAGACCTGGCCGAGCTGCCGCTGGGCGCGCAGATCGTCACCGACTACCTGGAGCCGCTGACCAAGCTGCCCGCGCTCGCGGGCCGGGTCCGCTACGGCGCGAAGGTGGTCGCGATCAGCCGCGACGGGCTCGACCGGGTCCGCACCACCGGGCGCGCGGACACCCCGTTCCTGATCCGCCTCGCCACCGGCGAGGAGCTCACCGCCCGAGCGGTGATCGACGCCTCCGGCACCTGGCCCACCCCCAACGTGCTCGGCGGCTCCGGCCTGCCCGCGCACGGCGAGCCCGAGGCCGCGGCGTACGTCGACAGCGCCCTGCCCGACGTGCTCGGCGCGGATCGCGACCGCTTCGCCGGACGGCACACCCTCGTCGTCGGCGCGGGCCACTCCGCCGCCAACACGCTGCTCGCCCTGGCGCAACTCGCCACCGAGGCACCGGGCACCACGGTGAGCTGGGCCGTCCGCACCGGCGCGGCCACCCGCACGTACGGCGGGGGCGACGCCGACGCCCTGCCCGCCCGCGGGGCGCTCGGCACCCGGGTGCGGGCACTGGTCGAATCCGGCGCGATCACCCTGCACGCCGGGTTCTCGGTGCGGGCCGTGTCAGTCGACGGCGGCTCGGTGACCGTGACCTCCCGCGGCGGCGCGAGCGTCACCGCGGACCGGATCGTGTCGGCCACCGGCTTCCGGCCCGACCACACGATCGCCTCGGAGCTGCGCCTGGACCTCGACCCGGTCCTCGGCTCGACCCGCGCCCTGGCCCCGTTGATCGACCCGAACCAGCACTCCTGCGGCACCGTCCCGCCGCACGGGGTCGACGAGCTCGCCCAGCCCGAGACCGGCTACTACGCCGTCGGCGCGAAGTCCTACGGCCGCGCGCCCACCTTCCTCATGGCCACCGGCTACGAGCAGGTCCGCTCGGTGGTCGCCGCCCTGGCCGGGGACTGGGACGCCGCCCGTGACGTACGGCTGGAACTGCCCGAGACCGGGGTCTGCTCCTCGTCGGCGGCACTCAGCGCCGACGACGACGCCGCCGCGTGCTGCGGCACTCCCGAACCAGCCGCCGCGCCCCGCGGCCTGGCCACCGGTGTCGCCGGTGGGCTGCTGACCCTGCCGGTGGTCCAGGCCGCCCCGGGCGAGACCGAGACCGGCGGATGCTGCGGCTGACGTTCCCCACGCCGGCCTCCACCACGGAGGCCGGCGGCCCACGTCGCCTGCGACCGGTCGTGGCCGCGCTCGCCGTCACCCAGACCATCGGGTACGGCGTGCTGTACTACGTGTTCAGCGTCTTCCTCGTGCCCATGGCCGCCGACCTGCACACCACCACGGCGGCGGTCACCGGCGCGCTGACCGTCAGCGTGCTCGCCACCGCGGCGGCCGCCGTCCCGATCGGACGGTGGCTGGACCACCACGGCGGCCGCGGCCTGATGACCTTCGGGTCGGTCCTCGGCACCGGCGCGGTCCTCGCCTGGTCGCGGGTCACCGACGTCAGACAGCTGTACGCGGTGTTCACGGTGCTGGGCGTCGCCTCGGCGATGGTCCTCTACGAGGCGGCGTTCGCGGTCGTCGTCGCCACGAGCACCGCGGCGCAGCGGGCGGGCGCACTGCTGACGATCACCGTGGTGGCCGGATTCGCCAGCACGGTCTTCCTGCCCACGGCCGCCGCGCTGCAGGAGCACCACGGCTGGCGGACCGCGCTGGTGGTCCTCGCGCTGGCCTACGCCGTGATCGCCGTCCCGCTGCACTTCCTGGCCGTCCCGGCACGACCCCGTGGGCATCCGGCCGCAGCGGCGGTCGACCACGCGGCGCGGCGGGCCGCGGTCCGCGACGCGCTGCGCCACCGCGGGTTCTGGCTGCTGACCGCCGCGTTCGTCGTGCACGGCAGCGCCGTCTCCGTCGTGTCCGTACACCTGATCAGCTACCTGATCGGCCTCGGCCACCCTGCCGCTTTCGCCGCTGCCGTCGCCGGGCTGCTCGGGGTCATGTCCGTCACCGGGCGGATCGTCACCACGGGCCTGACCCGCCGCCGCTCCACGGCCGCCGTGACGGCGGCCGTGTTCGGCATCCAGGCGGCGGCCGCCGCCGCGCTGCCCGTGCTCGGCCACACCCGTCCCGGCGCGGTCTGCTGCGTCGTGCTGTTCGGCACCGGTTTCGGCGTCGGCACCATCGCCCGCCCCGCGCTGCTGGCGCAGCGGT
Source organism: Catellatospora sp. NPDC049133 (assembly GCF_040648455.1). Taxonomy (NCBI): domain Bacteria; kingdom Bacillati; phylum Actinomycetota; class Actinomycetes; order Micromonosporales; family Micromonosporaceae; genus Catellatospora; species Catellatospora sp. NPDC049133. The sequence goes on along the minus strand of NZ_JBEZDT010000038.1, from coordinate 9,067 downwards.
ACGGCACCACCGGCTATGCGACCATCGCCGCCGCCCTGACCGTGCCGACCACCGTCGCCAAGGCGGGCGCGCCGCTGGCCGCCGCCGGCCTGTACCTCGCCGTCGGCACATACACCCCGGTCCTGGCCGTGGTCAGCGCCGCATGTGCCGTCGCGGCCACCTGCCTCACGCTGGCCGCGACTCCGGCAGGATCACCGCGTCAAGATCGGTGAACAGCTCCCGGGGAACCTCACCGCCGTGACGCTCGGCGAGCGCGACCCAGAACCGGCGGCCGCAGGCCCATGCGGTGGCGATGGCCTCACCGACGGCACCGGCTTCGGCTGCGGTCACGGTCCGGCGGAGCGGTTCGACCAGCTCCGTGCCGAGATCGGCCTCCGCCCGGCGGGACGGCGTCAGCCAGTGTCCGGTCCTGCCCTCGGTCAGGCGCGCCATCCAGAGCAGGTGGCGCTGGGCATGCGACAGGGCGTCGACGGCGCGCAGCAGCTCGCCGCGCTGCGCCACGTGGTGGGCCAGGACGAGCCAGTTGGCGAAGCGTCCGCACAGCTCGTCGACCTCTTTCGTGCTGGTCGGCAGGTGTGGACGGGCGGGCAGCGCGTCCAGGGCCTGCCGCAGCGCGCCGGTGCGGTCGAGCACGATCATGCGGTCGACAGGCGCGCTGCGAGCCGGCCACCCGGCGACGGAGGCGATGTCGTCGGCCGTCGCGAAGTGGAACTCGCCGCGGATCAGGTTCGGAAAGAACACGACGTGCGAGCCGAACTCGTTCACCACCACGTGACGAACGGGGCCGACCCGGTCGAGCCAGGCGCGGTGGTCGAGCGCTCGGGCGTGGTTCGCGCCGAAGAACAGCCAGAACTCGACATCGCTGTGCGCGTCGGCCTCGCCTTGGGCGAACGAGCCGTACGTGAGCGCGGCGACGAGGTGTTCATCGGCCTGGCAGAGTTCCCGAACGCGGGCGATCAGATGTTCTTGCGGCAGCACCGGGTGACCCTAGCCGCCTCGGCACCGCCCCGGCTGCCCGGTTTCAGAACCCCTGTTCGGTGCGGAGCAGCTGCCCCCGTGCCCGGGCGACGGCGCGGCCGCGTGCCGAATCCGGGAAGCGGTCGAGGCGGGCCCGCACCTCGGCGGCGTCGACGTCCGCGCCGAAGAGTTCGGTGCCCGGTTCGAAACGGATGCCCTCGGCCAGCGGGCCGGCCACCACCGGGTCGAAGCCGAGCGCGTCGACCAGCGCGGCGACCGCGGCGACATCGGCGGGGCCGTCTCCGGCGATCGCGACGGCGGTGCGACCGGCCTGCCCGGCGGGACGGGCCTGGTCCTCGATGTCGTGGTAGCCGACGTGGTTGAACGCCTTCACGACGCGGGCCCCGGCCAGGTGGGCCTGCACGGTCTCGCTGGAGGACGTGCGCGGGTCGGTGAGGTCCTCCCGGATGCCGTCGACCTCCCACCAGTAGTTCATGGCGTCGACGACGAGCTTGCCGCGCAGCGGGTCCGGGTCGACGCCGCGGTACTTGCCGAGCGGAAGTGCCAGCACGACGATGTCGGCGCGGGCCGCGGCGTCGCGGGCGGTGGTGGCGACCGCGCCGGGGACGAGTACCTCGACGGTGAGCGCGATCTTGGCCGGGTCGCCGGAACCGGCGATGAGCACCCGGTATCCGGCGGCCACGGCGAGCCGCCCGAGGACGGTGCCCAGCTTGCCCGCGCCGAGGATGCCGAGGGTCCGGGGACCGTCCTGAGCGGTGTCGTTCATGTCGTGCCCTTCAGGGTCGATGCGGGAATCAGGCGAGCAGGTCGCGGACCATCGGGATCACCTTCGCGCCGTACAGCTCGACGGCGCGCAGTCGGGCGCTCACCGGTTGCGCGCCGGCCGTGTAGATGAGGTCGAACCGGCCGACACCGAGCGTGCGGACCGTGTTGGCGATCTTGCGCGCGACGGTGTCGGGCGAGCCGATGTACAGCGATCCGTGCTCGACCTCGGCGTCGAACTCGGCGCGGCGGATCGGCGGCCAGCCGCGCAGCGCGCCGATCCGGTCCCGGATGACCCGGTAGTGCGGCCAGAAGATCTCCTTGGCCTGCTCGTCGGTGTCGGCGACGAAGCCCGGCGAGTGCATGCCGACCGGCAGCGCGGTCGTGCCGAGCTGCTCGGCGGCGCGGCGATACAACTCGATGTAGGGCGCGAAGCGGCCGGGCTGCCCGCCGATGATCGCGAGCATGAGCGGCAGCCCGTAGCGGGCGGTGCGCACCACCGACTGCGGCGAGCCGCCGACACCGACCCAGGTGCTCAATCGCCCGGACTCGGTCTTCGGGAACACGTCGGCGCCCCGCAGCGGGGCGCGGACCGTGCCGCTCCAGGTCACCGGCTGCTCGTCGAGCAGCTTCACGAACAGGTCGATCTTCTCCTCGAAAAGCACCTCGTAGTCGGCCAGGTCGTAGCCGAACAGCGGGAACGACTCGGTGAAGGAGCCACGGCCGAGGATGACCTCGGCGCGCCCGTGCGACAGCGCGTCGACCGTGGCGAAGCGCTGGAACACCCTTACCGGGTCGTCGGAGCTGAGCACGGTGACGCCGGAGCCGAGGCGGATGCGCTTGGTGCGGGTCGCGATCCCGGCCAGCACGGTCTCCGGCGTCGAGACCGAGTACTCCGGCCGGTGGTGCTCCCCGACGGCCAGGGCGTCGACGCCGAGGTCGTCGGCGATCACGGCCTCGTCGACGACCTGCCGGATCGCGGCGGCGTAGGAGACGGGGTGGCCGGTGTCGTCGTCCGGCACGTCGCCGAAGGTGTCGAGGCCGAACACGAGATCAGACATGGGTGGGCTCCTTCGCGAGCAGTTCGCGCACCCGCGGGGCGACCTCGCGGCCGAACAGCTCGATGCTGCGGGCGCGGGCCGCTCGGGGCAGGCGCATGATGTCGTACTTGAGGTCGAAGCGGCTGAGCCGCAGGTCACGTGCCATCGTCGCGATCTTGCGGGCGACGGTCTCGGGGGAGCCGACGAACAGGGCGCCGCCGTCGAGTTCGGCTTCGTAGCGCTGGCGCGTCGGGGCGTAGAAGCCGCGCTCGCGGGCGAGGTCGGTGACGACCGGCTGCCAGTAGCGCCACCAGGTCTCCACGGCCTCTTCGTCGGTGTCGGCGACCAGGCCGAGCGAGTGCTGCGCGATGGGCAGCGGGGCGTGCCCGAACTGCTCCAGCGCGCGCAGGTACAGCTCGACGTTGCCGGCGAAGCGCTGCGGCCGGCCGCCGATGATCGCCATCATGAGCGGCAGCCCGTAGCGAGCGGCGCGCAGCACCGAGTTCGGGCTGCCGCCGACGCCGATCCAGGTGGGGATGCCGCCCTCGGGCATCCGCGGGTGCAGCCGCTGCCCGGTCAGCGGGGTGCGCACGGTGCCCGACCAGGTGACCGTGTCCTCGCGCTGAAGCCGCATGAACAGGTCGAGCTTCTCCTCGAACAGGCGCTCGTAGTCGGCCAGTTCGTAGCCGAACAGCGGGAACGACTCGGTCGCCGAGGCGCGGCCGAGCACGAGCTGGGCGCGGCCGCCGGACACCGCGTCCAGCGTCGAGAACTCGTGGTACAGCCGGACGGGGTCATTCGTGCTCAGCACGGTGACCGAGGTGCCGAGCCGGATCCGCTCGGTGGCCCGCGCGATCGCGGCCAGCAGCACCGGCGTCGCCGAGTCGGTGAAGCCCTCCCGGTAGTGCTCGCCGACACTGAACACGTCGAGCCCGACCGCGTCGGCGAGCTGCGCCTCCTCGACGATGAGCCGCAGGGTCTCCGCGTCGCTCAGCACCCGGTCGCCGTCGGTGGCCACCTCTCCGAACGAGTTGAGGCCCAGTTCGAAGCGTTCGGTCGTCATGGTCTCCCCCTCCGCACCGCGCCGCGCACGGCTGATTGACATGTCAATTAGTAGCCCCGGTATGATTGACATGTCAATTGGAGGTGGGATGACCCAGGACACACCTCGGCCACGCCGGGCACGCCGGCTGCCGACCACCGAGGAGCTGCGGATCTGGCGCGACTTCATCGAGACCGCGGAGGTCCTGCGGTCCGCGCTCACCGCGCGGCTGCAGAGCGAGTCGTCGCTGTCGTCGGGCGACTACGCGGTCCTGCTCGCCCTCAGCGAGGCCGAGGGGCACCGCATGCGCTCCTCCGAACTGGCGGCGCACATCGACTGGGAACGCAGCCGCCTCTCCCACCACCTGGGCCGGATGGAGCGGCGCGACCTGATCCGCCGGGAGGAGTGCGCCGCCGACAGCCGGGGCGCGGAGATCGTGCTGACGGCCACCGGCCTGCGGTCGTTCCGGCAGTCGACGGTGCCGCACCTGACCGCAGTACGCGAGCTGTTCGTGGACGCGCTCAGCCGTGATCAGATCGTCGCGGCCGGCGACCTCGCCGCCACGCTGCGAGCCCATCTCGAAGAATCGGGCAGGCGGCGGGGCACGCCCTCGCAGACCGGCTGACCCGCGAACGAGACGTGGCCGGGCCCGAGTGCCGGGCCCGGCCGTTCACGTCACCGGCTGCACGTCACTGCCGGTGGTTGCGCGCGGCAAGCGCGCGGCGGATACCGAAGGCCAGCGTGGCGGCCTTGCCGACCGGCGTCGTCGACGCGCCGGTGATGGCGTCGGCGACCTTGGCGATGTTCGCCGCCGCCGACGACAGCGGCCCGGTGACCGCGTCGACCCGGACGAGCTGGACGTTGATGCCGTCCAGCGTGGTCTGCACCTGCCCGACGGTGGTGTTCACCTCGCCGACGGTGTTGTTGACGTTCTCCAGCAGCGGGCCGGTCTTGGCGGTCACCTCACGGATCATGTCGGTGGTCGCGTCGACGGTGCGCCGCAGCCGCAGGATCGGCACGGCGAGCACCAGCACCAGCATCGCGAAGGCTCCCGAGGCGACCAGCGCCGCGATCTCCGTACCTGACATCGGCGGTTACTTCTTCGACCCGGCCGAACTGCGACCCAGCAGCCAGCCCACGAGGAACACCGCCGCACCGGTCGCCCACGGGGTGGGGTTGCGGCGGATGTTGTCCAGCAGGCTCCGCCCTGCGGCCTCCCACTCGTCGGCGGTGTGCGGCAGGCGGTCGTTGACCGCGGTGAGGGCCTCGGCGGCCGCGTCCTTGGCCACCACGGCGGTGTGGGCGACGTTGGCCTTGAGCTCGCCCGCGCCCGCGGCCAGGGCGTGACCGGTGTCGATCGCGGCCTGCTTGGCCTCGGCCGCCTTTTCGACCACGACCGCCCCGGCCGTGTTCAGCGCGTCCTGCGCGCCGGCGATGGCGTCGTCCTTGCTTGGCATGTCATCTCCCCAAGTGGTGTGTGGTGTTGGCAGGCCGATACCCGCTCGCCCGCGGCGTATGCCACAGCGATCAATCGGCCGCGGCCTTGGCCGACGCGTCACGCGCCACCGGCTCGGTCCTGACCGGCGCGTCGTCCGCCACCGGCTCGGTCGTGGCCGGCGCATCGCCCGCCACCGGCTCGGTCGTGGCCGGCGCATCGCCCGGGACCGGCTCGGAAGGCCGCCCGTGCGGCTGCGAGAGGCGGCCGAACAGCCGCCGACCCGGCCATTCGCTGGCCGATCCGAGCACGGTCAGCAGCGCCGGGGCGAGGATCGACCGGACGATGAACGCGTCGATGAGGATGCCGATCGCCAGCGCGAACGCGAGTTCCCGGAACGGGCGCAGCGGCACCATGGCGAGCAGGCCGAAGCTGACCGCCAGGGTGAACGCGGCGATGCGGATCGCGTGCGCCGACTGCGGCAGCGTGATCGCGAGCGCCTCGCGCAGGGGACGTCCCCGGGCCTCCTTCCAGGCGGGGCCGATGCCGAAGATGTTGTAGTCCGAACCCAGCGCGACCAGCAGCACCGCGGCGGCGAACGGGACGTAGAAGGTCAGGCCGTCGGCGTGCAGCACGTCCTGGAACAGCCAGGTGGTCAAGCCGAGCGTGGCCCCGATGGCCAGCACGCTGCAGGCGAGCAGGCCGATGGGAGCCACCAGCGCGCGCAGGAACAGCACCAGGAACAGCAGGTTGGCCGCGAGCGCCGCGAGCGCGATCCGGCCCAGGTCCTGCTTGGTCTGGTCGACGATGAGCTGCGCGATGGCGGTGTCGCCGCCGAGGCTCGTCCGCACGTCGGTCAGCCCGGCGGCCCGCACCAGGCCGGGCAGGTCCTGCTGCAGCCGGGACAGGGTCTGCACGGCGCGGGCGCCCAGGGGCTCGTCGGCCAGGACCACCAGGAAACGCGCCGCGGTGCCGTCGGCCGTGCGGAACACGTGCAGATCCTGCGGGATCGCGTCGTCGGCGGGGCCGAGCACGGCGGCGACCCCGGGTACCTCGCGCAGCGCGTCCTGCAGGCCGGCGAGCTCCTTGGTCCGGGAGCCCACCCCCTGGCCTTCCAGGAGCACCTCGGTCGGCGACAGGATGCCCTCGGCGAAGCCCTGCTGCGCCTGTGCGGCAGCCTGGCGGGTCGGATGGTCGGCGGGCAGCGCCTCCACGAACGACACCCCGAGCGCGAGGTCGCGTACCGGAAGCGCGGCCGTGACCAGCCCTGCGACGCACAGCAGCAGCACCGGCGCGGCGACCCAGGGACGGGTCAGCAACCGCGACCAGCGTCCGCTGCCGACCTCGGGCTCCGGGGTGCTCGGCGCGGCGGCCCGGCCGCGGCGCGGCGACCACAGCACCGCCCGGCCCAGGATGGCCAGCAGCGCGGGCACCAGGGTGACCGACACCAGCATGCCGATCAGCACCGCCAGCGCCATGCCCGGCCCGAACGCCCGGAACGCCGCCGAACCGGCCACCACCAGCGCACCGGTACCGGCCGCGGCGGTCGCCCCGGCGGTGGCGATGATCGGGGTGAACCGGGCGGTCGCGGTCTCGGCCGCCTCCAGCCGATGCGCGCCAGCGGCGAGCTGGGTGCGCGCCGCGGCCAGGTAGAACACGACGTAGTCGGTGACCACGCCGAGCAGCAGCGCCACCAGCAGCGGCTGGGTCTCCTGCGGCACGGGCACGCCCAGCCGGTCGGCGAGCGCGCCGCCGACGTGCAGGGTCAGCAGGATCGCGACCCCGGCCACGCCCAGCGCCAGCAGCGGCGCGATCAGCGACCGGAACGCGATCGCGACGATGATGAACACCGCGGCGACGGTGACGGCCTCCAGCCAGGGCAGCGTCGACAGGACGAGGTCACCCTGCTCCACCCGGGCCGGGACCGAGCCGGTGATCCCGACGACGGCGTCGTCGGCGTCGTAGTGGGCGGCGACGAACTTCTCGGCGGCGGCCAGCTGGCCGGCGAAGCTGACGTCGGGCGCGGTGAACAGCATGGTGATGACGGTGGTGCCGTTCTCCTGCGAGCCCGGCATCAGCTGCAGCGTGTTGGTCACCGGCACCGCGCCGAGGATGGGCGCGGCGTCGGGGTATTCGCCCTGGGTCACGGCGCGGGCGCGGGCGACGGCTTCGGCCTGGACCGCCAGCGGCAGGCCGTCGGGGTTGCGCTGCACCACGGAGACCCGGCTCAGTAGTGGGAACCCGAACTTCTCGAAGGAGCGGACCTCGCTGCGCACGGCGGCGTTGTCGGTGGCCACGAGCTGCCCCAGATCGCTGCCGCCGTGACCGATGGCGGGCAGGTACAGCACCGACGCCGCCACGGCGGCGATCCACAGCGCCACCACGACCCACCGCAGCCACACCACCGAGATCGCGTAGTACTCCAGCAGCCGGCTCGGCCGCCAGCGGCTGCGCACCGGCATGTCCTCGCCCGACGGCGACGCCGCCCCGCTCACGGGTGCACCCGCTCGGCGACGACCGGGTCCGACTGCCTCATCCGCATGGCGTTTCCTCCTGTGGCGACACCTGTCGAGCCGCCACGCGCAGCCCGGTGGGGGCCGTTGCCGCGGGGCGGTTCGGCAGGGTGGGATTTCGTGAGTCGGGTACCCGGCCGACCGCGCGGCAAACGACGACGACCCGAGCCGCCCACACCCGCGTCGGGCGCGCCGCGGGCGCGTTAGCGGCGGCGCCGGCGGCGGTATGGCAGGGGCATGACCTCCGAAGATCCCCACCCGGCGAACGCCGTGCCCGCGCCACCGCCGGACGCCGGCCCGCGCAGTCCCACCCAGCTCAGCCTGCGGGCCTGGTGGCAGGTGCTGCGCCGGACCGCCAAGGAGTTCGACACCGACAGCCTGCAGGTGTGGGCCGCCGCCCTGACCTACTACGGGGTGCTGTCGCTGTTCCCCGGCATCCTGGTGCTGGCCGCGGCCGTCGGCCTGTTCGACGACCGGCTGGTCGACGACGTGCTCGACGACGTCACACCGATCATGCCGACCGCGGTGCGCGAGGTCTTCACCGCCGCGCTGGACAACGTGCAGGCCGACGACAGCAAGGCGGGGGTGGCCGCGATCATCGGCCTGGTGGTGGCCATGTGGTCGGCATCGGGTTACGTGGACGCGTTCATGCAGGCGTCCAACGCGATCTACGACGTGCCCGAGGGCCGGCCGCTGTGGAAGCGGCTGCCGATCCGGCTCGCGGTGACCCTGGCGACGGGGGTGCTGCTGGTCGCGAGCGTGCTCATAGTCGTGGTGAGCGGGCGGCTGGCCGAGGCTCTCGGCCGGGTGCTCGGCCTGTCCGGGCCGATGGTGACGGCCTGGCAGATCGGCAAGTGGCCGCTGCTGGTCGCGCTCATCGCGCTGCTGTTCGCGATCCTGTACTGGGCGTCGCCCAACGCGCGGCAGGGCGGCTTCCGGTGGATCAGCCCCGGCGGCCTGGTCGCCGTCGTGCTGTGGATCGCCGCGTCGGTGGGCTTCGGCTTCTACGTGACCCACTTCGGCTCGTACGCCGAGACCTACGGCAGCCTCGGCGGCATCATCGTGTTCCTGGTCTGGCTGTGGATCTCGAATCTGGCGATCCTGTTCGGAGCCGAACTCGACGCCGAACTCGAACGCCAGCGCGCCATCGCCGCAGGCCACCCCGCCGACAGCGAGCCCTACCTGCAGGTACGGGACAGCTCGGCGATCGACCGCGACGACAAACAGCACCTCTGACCAGCGCACGCCCTCGCGGCCGCGACCGGTTCGGCGAACACGCCCGGAGCCCGGTCGCGGC
>NZ_JBEZDT010000037.1:5052-93471 GCF_040648455.1 Catellatospora sp. NPDC049133 | reverse complement strand
GCGCGCCTCCCCCCCCACAAAAACAAAAACCACCCCCCCACAGTTATCATCCCCTGGGGCGCGAGTCTTCAAGAGTCGGGCGAAGGGGTCAGCGCGCGGCCGGGGTGACGGTGAGGGTGGTGATGGTGACGGGGGACTTGGGGGCGCCGTCGGTGGCGGTGTTGCCGGCGGGGTCGACCGCGCCGCCCTTGCCGATCGCGGTCACCACGTCCAGGCCCGCGGTCACCGTGCCCAGCACCGTGTACTCGGAGGCGATCGGGGTCGGGCCGTACACGATGAAGAACTGGCTGCCGGTGGTGTGGGGCTCCTGGGTCTTGGCCATGGCGAGCGTGCCGGCGGGGTAGGCGAGGGCCGGGTCGGTGGCGTTGGGCAGGTTCTCCTCGGCGAACCGGTACGCGGGACCGCCCATGCCGGTGCCCGACGGGTCGCCGCATTGCAGCACCTGGATGCCTTCGGTGACCAGGCGGTGGCAGCTCGTGCCGTCGAAGAACCGCCGGCCGGCCAGGTGGGTGATGCTGGCCGCCGCGCACGGGGCCTTGCCGGTATCCACCTGGATCGTGATCACGCCGCGGTTCGTGGTCATCGTGAGCTGCTGGACACCGTTCGTCGGGACCTTCTGCGGTGGGGTGCCGACGTCCTTGACGTTCACATTCGACGCCGCCTCGACGGGCAGCCACCGGCACGTGCCGCCGGCCGCGGCGCCCGCGGTGGTGTCCGCGGGTCCGCTGCCGGTGGCGGCGCCGTCGCGCAGGCGCAGCACGAACACGGTGACGGCCACGACGGCGCAGACCAGCACCACCACGATGGCGGTGACCACGGCCGCGATCAGCCAGCCGCTGGTGCCGCGGCGTTGCGCCGCGGGTGCTTGGTGCGGGCCGCTGTCGGGGGTCCAGGGGGAAGTGGTCACGATGCTCCTGTCACAGGTGGAACCGCAGCGTAACCCGTGACGGTGAGCGGTGCACCCGGTGGCGGGCGCGCAGTGTCCACAAGCGATGGACAAGGGAAGCGGAGCGGGGCGGGACCCTCAGGTCCCGCCCCGCTGCGTTCTGCCGTACCTGCGATCAGCTCTCGGCCGGGGTCAGCTTCAACGAGGTGATGGTGACCGGCTTCTTCGGCGCACCGTCGGGGGTGGCCTTGCCGTCCTTGTCGACCGCGCCGGCGGCACCGATCTTCTCCACGACGTCGAGGCCCTTGGTGATCTTGCCGAGCACCGTGTAGTTCGAGTCCAGCGTCGTCGGGCCGTAGACCAGGAAGAACTGGCTGCCGCTGCTGCCCGGCTGGCCGGTGTTGGCGATGGCGACCGTGCCGGCCGGGTAGGCGGTGGCCTGGTCGGTGACGTTGGGCAGGTTCTCCTCGGCCATCTTGAAGCTGGGGCCGCCCATGCCGGTGGCGGACGGGTCGCCGCACTGCAGCACCTTGATGCCCTCGGTGGTGAGGCGGTGGCACTTGGTGTTGTCGAAGAAGTTCTTGCCCGCCAGGTAGGTGAACGCGGCGGCGGTGCACGGGGCCTTGGCCGTGTTCACGGCGACCTCGATCACGCCGGAGTTGGTGGTGATCGTCATGGTCTGCGTGCCCTTGCTGGAGGCCTCGGTCGGCGGCGTGCCGACGTCCTTCAGGTTCGGGTTGGCCTTGGCGTCCTCGGGCGTCCAGGTGCACACCTGGCCCTCGGGCAGCGGGGCGGCGGCGGCCGGCGTCTGGGGGTCGTCGCCGCCGACGGTCCGCATCAGCCAGATCGTGCCGCCGATGACGAGCAGCAGGGCCACCGCCGCGCCGAGCACGGCGTTGCGCTGCTTGCGCTTGCGGGCCTCTTCCAGCCGCTCGCCCATCTGGCGCTCGAGCCGCGCGCGGGCTGCCGCGCGCTGGCGCTGGATCGTGGAACTCACGGGTCTGTCCTCCTGCTAACTACTGATCAACTGGCGGTCGAGGCCGACGGCTTGGGAGAGGTGGCCGCGCCGGACGGAGCCGGGCTGGCCGGAGCGGACGGGCTGGCCGGCGAAGCCGGGGTGGTGTTGTCGACCACCGTCAGCGTCTTGATGACGACGTCCTGCTTGGGCTTGACGTCCTCGCCCGCCTCGTTCGCGGTGGTGCCCGCCTGCGCGATCTTCTTGATGACGTCGAGGCCGGCACCGGTCACCTTGCCGACGATCGAGTACGCGGTCTCGGTGGTCGAGTCCTGGTAGAAGATCACGAACTGGCTGCCGTTGAGGTTCGGCGTCATGGCCACGGTGCCGGCCGGGTAGCGGACCGCGGTCGCGGCGGCGGGGCTCGGCGACGCGTCGGCCGCGGCGCTGCTGGTGGTCGACGGGGCCGCGCTCGGCGCCTCGACGGCCGGCGGGTTCTCCATCCACCAGGAGTACGCCGCGCCGCCGTTGCCGGTGCCCGACGGGTCACCGCAGGCCAGCGCGAAGTCGCCCTCGGCGTGGGTCAGCGCGTGGCACTTGGTGTCGTTGTAGAAGCCGCTGTCGGCGAGGTACTTGAGGCTGGCCGCGCCGCACGGGGATGCGGTGCGGTCGAGGTCGGCCACGACGTTGCCGCCGGCGAACGCGATGGTCATCGCGGACGTGCCCGAGGTCGGCATGCCGTTCGTGGCCGGCTTGCCCGCGTCCTTGAGGGACGGGTTGCCCGCCAGGTCGAGCGGGCTCCAGGCGCAGGTCTCGGCGACCGTCTCGGTCGGCTTCGCGTCGAAGGCGCCGAGGCTCCACGCCCCGAGCACGCCGACGAGAACGAGCGCGAACACACCGCCGAAGACCGCCTTGAGCTGGCGCGAGCGGCGCTCCTGGTCGGCCCGGCGCACCATCTGCCGGTCGACCTTGGCGCGGGCCAGCTTGCGCTGTCGGGTATTGCTGGAAGCCACCCGAGCTCCTCCTGTCACCATTGACCGCAGCGAAGCATGTCCGCTGTGTCACCTTTATCACGTTAGGGGTTTGGTGTCGCATCACGCGCCGCGCCCGCCCTTTCGGCCGGGCGTGGGCCGCGCCACACGTCCGAGCGAGTGTACGGGTAAACGCTGAGAAACACGTATGCCCGTCCTGGTTCTGTGATGGATGATCGCCTTCGGTGACGTCCGTGCCGTGGGCCGTCGATGCGCACGCGAGCACTAGGCTGGGCGCTGAAGTCTGCGGAGAGGGGTTTTGTCGTGCTTGTGGTGGGCTTTCCGGCGCAGGCGTTCGGGACCAACTGTTACGTGGTCGCCGGCGCTCCCGGCGAGCAGTGCGTGGTGATCGACCCGGGTATCGGGGTCATGGACCACCTCGACGCCGTGCTGGCCGAGCACCGGCTGCGGCCGGCCGCCGTCGTGCTCACCCACGGGCATCTGGACCACACCTTCTCCGTCACGCCCGTGTGCGGAGCCCGGGGCATCACCGCCTGGATCCACCCGGCCGACCGGGAACTGCTGGCCGACCCGGCCAAGGCGCTGTCGGTGGACCTGAGCGCCATGTTCGGCGGGCGGCTGCCGTACGCCGAGCCCGACGACGTCGCCGAGCTGACCGACGGAGCCGTGCTCAGCCTCGCCGGGCTGGAGATCACCGTGGACCATGCGCCGGGCCATACCGGCGGGTCGGTGATGTTCCGGATGCCTGGACAGGAGGGCGAGCCGCTCTGTTTCACCGGCGACGTGCTCTTCCGCGACAGCATCGGCCGCACCGACCTGCCGGGCGGCAGCATGGCGCGCATGACCGAGAGCCTGCGCGACAAGGTGCTGACCCTGGCCGACGAGACCGTGGTGCTCCCCGGTCACGGGCCGTCGACGACCATCGGCCGCGAGCGCGCGCGCAACCCGTTCCTGCGCGAGCTGCTGAGCGTCGGCGACGCGCCCCGCCGGGGCTTCTGATCCAGACTTCTTCCTTCCTGGAGTGATCTACCCATGAGCAAGCCCACGCCGCTGTCCGGCTTCCCGGAGTGGCTGCCCGCGCAGCGCATCATCGAGCAGCGTTTCCTCGACCACATCCGCCGCACCTTCGAGCTGTACGGCTTCGCGTCACTGGAGACGCGCGCCGTCGAGCCGCTCGACCAGCTGCTGCGCAAGGGCGAGACCTCCAAGGAGGTGTACGTGCTGCGCCGCCTGCAGGCCGACAGCAGCGACGCCTCCGACGCGAGCCTCGGCCTGCACTTCGACCTGACCGTGCCGTTCGCCCGCTTCGTGCTGGAGAACGCCGGCAAGCTGCACTTCCCGTTCCGGCGATACCAGATCCAGAAGGCCTGGCGGGGTGAGCGGCCGCAGGTGGGCCGCTACCGCGAGTTCCTGCAGGCCGACATCGACATCGTGGACCGGGACACGCTGCCCGCGCACTACGAGGCCGAGCTGCCGCTGGTCATCGGTGACGCGCTGGCCGGGCTGCCCATCCCCAAGCCGATCGTGATGGTCAACAACCGCAAGGTGCTGCAGGGCTTCTACCAGGGCCTGGACCTGGTGGACCCGGAGGCGGTGATGCGGGTGGTCGACAAGCTCGACAAGATCGGCCCGGCCGGGGTGACCGCGGAGCTGGCCCCGCTCGGGGTGACCGAGTCGCAGGCGCGGCTGGTGCTCGGGCTGGCGGAGATCTCCGCCGACGACGCCTCGTTCGTCGACGACGTGCGCAAGCTCGGCGTCAGCGACCCGCTGCTGGACGAGGGCCTGGCCGAGCTGGCCGCCGTCGTGGAGGCGGCCGCGGCGCACTCGCCGGGGCTGTGCCGGGCCGAGCTGAAGATCGCGCGCGGGCTGGACTACTACACCGGCACCGTGTACGAGACGACGCTGGCCGGGCTGGAGCGCTACGGCTCGGTGTGCTCCGGCGGGCGCTACGACAACCTGGCCAGCTCGGGCAACGACCGGTTCCCGGGCGTCGGCCTGTCCATCGGGGTCAGCCGACTGCTGGGGGTGCTGTTCGGCGAGAACGCGCTGTCGGCCAGCCGCTCGGTGCCGACCGCGGTGCTGGTCGCGGTGGGGGCCGAGGAGGACCGCCGGTCCTGTGACCGGATCGCGGCGCAGCTGCGCGCGCGGGGCATCGCGACCGAGGTGTCGCCGAGCGCGGCCAAGTTCGGCAAGCAGATCAAGTTCGCCGACCGGCGGGGTATCCCGTACGTCTGGTTCCCCGGGGCCGAGGGCGCGGCGGACACCGTGAAGGACATCCGTTCGGGCGATCAGGTCGAGGCGTCGGCCGGAAACTGGACACCTCCGGCGGAGGATCTCATCCCGGTGGTGGAGGGGACTTTTAATTAGGAAACTTAAGTAATAGTGTGTGGTCCTCGACTCTGAAACGGGGGCCGTACGCGCATGACCACGACAGACCACCGCACGTCCCCGGCGCTGGGCACCACCACAGCGCCGGGACAGCGGCCCCACCTGCACGATCGTGGTCTGCTCCGGCTGGCCGACGCGGTGCTGCAACCCGGCTTCGTCGGCACCGTGCCACCCGACTGGCTGCGCCGCCGCCTCAACGACGGCCTGGGCGGCGTCGTGCTGTTCGCCCGCAACATCGTCGACCTCGACCAGGTCGCGGCGCTGAACGCGGCCCTGGTCGCGGAGAACCCCGACGTGATCATCGCCGTCGACGAGGAGTCCGGTGACGTCACCCGCCTCGACGTGGAGCACGGCAGCCGCCGACCCGGCAACCACGCCCTCGGCGCCGTGGACGACCCGGCGCTGACCGAGGCCGTCGCCGCCGACATCGGCGCGCAGCTCGCCGCGGCCGGGATCACCCTGGACTACGCGCCCGCCGCGGACGTGAACAACAACCCGGCCAACCCGGTCATCGGCGTACGCTCCTTCGGCGGCGACCCGGACCTGGTGGCCCGGCACACCGCGGCCTGGATCCGGGGCCTGCAGTCCACCGGCGTGGCCGCCTGCGCCAAGCACTTCCCCGGCCACGGCGACACCGGCGTCGACTCCCACCACGGCCTGCCGATCATCGAGGTCGACGCCGCCCGGCTCGGCCAGGTCGAGCTGCCGCCGTTCACCGCGGCGATCGACGCCGGAGTGCGCTCCATCATGACCGCGCACCTGCTGGTGCCCGCGCTGGACCCGGAGCGCCCGGCGACCATGAGCCGCTCGGTGCTCATCGACCTGCTCCGCGAGCAGCTCGGCTTCAAGGGCCTGGTGGTCACCGACGGCATCGAGATGGCCTCGGTGTCCCAGCGCTACGGCCTGGGCGGGGCGGCCGCGCTGGCCATCGCCGGCGGCGCGGACGCCATCTGCGTCGGCGGCGAGAGCGCCGACGAGGCCGTCGTGGAACTGCTGCGCACCAGCATCGTCGACGCGGTCGTCAGCGGTGAGCTGCCGGAGAGCCGGCTGGCCGAAGCGGCCTCCCGGGTCGCGACGTTCGCCGCCGAGAGCGCGGCCCTGCGCGGTGCCCGCGCCGCCGCGGCCGCCCAGTGGCACGCCGCCGACCGGCCCGAGGTCGGCCTGGCCGCGGCCCGGCGCGCGCTGCGCGTCACCGGCGCGGGCACGTTGCCGCTGGCCGGTCCCGCGCACGTGGTCGAGTTCGGGGTGGCCACCAACCTGGCCATCGAGGCGCGTACGCCGTGGGGCGTGGGCGCGCCGCTGAAGGAGCTGCGGCCCGACACGACGGTCGTGCGGCTGGACGAGCGGGCGACGGTCGCCGACGTGCTGGCCGGAGCCGACGGGCGCGTCCCCGTGCTGGTCTGCCGTGACCCGCACCGGCACCCGTGGCTGGCACGCCTGATCGAGGCCGTCGTGGCGGCGCGTCCGGAGACGGTCGTGGTCGAGATGGGTGTGGCGGCGGGGGAGCCGATCGGAGCGGTGCACCTGGCGACGTACGGCGCAGCCGCCGTGTGCGGCCAGGCCGCCGCGGAGGCCCTCGCCGGATCGCGCTGACGTCATCCCAGCCCAGGCACCCTCTGAAGTTAAGAAGGTGCCCTTCCTCTACGAATAGCGATGTGAAGGTGCCCTTCCTTTGGGAAGGGTGCTTTTGCTGTGTGGGGTGGGGTCAGGCTTGTTGGCCGCGGCGGAAGCGGACGGCGGCGGCGTGGGCGGGGGCGGGGGAGGTGGGGGCCAGCGAGGTCAGGGTGACGGTGATGCGGGCGCCGCCCAGGTCGCCGTGGTCGACGGCGACGCTGCCGCCGGCTTGGCGGGCGAGCTGGCAGACGATGTCCAGGCCCAGGCCGGTGGAGCCGCCGCCGCTGACGCCGCGCTGCAGGGCCGCGTCGGCGTCGGCGATGCCGGGACCCGCGTCCTCGACCACCATCGCGTCGGGGGTGACGGTGACGCGGAACGCGGTGCCGTGCGGGGTGTGCCGGAAGATGTTGCCGATCAGGGCGTCGACCGCGCCGATGGCGTCGGATCGGGGGACCGGCAGCCAGACCGGCTCGTCCGCGCCGACGACCTCCCAGGGGCGGCCGTGGTCCTCGGCGAGCACGGCCCAGAACGCGAGGCGGTCGGCGACGACGTCGACGAGGTCGGTCTCCTCGGCGGCGCGTTCGGCGGCGGTGCGCCGGGCCCCGGCGATGATCGCGTCGATCTCGGCGTCGAGGGCTTCGACAGCCTGGCGCATACGGTCGCTCTCCGGGCCGGGCGGCAGCGCGTCGGTGTCCAGGCGCAGCGCGGTCAGCGGCGTGCGCAGCCGGTGCGACAGGTCGGCGGCGCGCTCGCGTTCGGCGTCGATGACCGCGTTGAGCCGGTCGGCCATGGCGTTGAAGGCCTCGCCGACCTCGACCAGGTCGGGCGGGCCGGCCGGGTGCACGCGTACGGTCAGGTCGCCGGAGCCGACCGCGCGGGAGGCGCGGGCCAGTTGCCGGGTCGCACCGACCACCCGCCAGCCGAGCCGGTCGGCCAGCGCCACCGACACCGCGACCAGCAGCGCCGCCAGCGCGCCCATGGACCACCACGCGGTGGCCACGCCCCGGGACAGGTCGGCCTCGGGCACGAACACCTCGACCACGGCGTTGCGGCCGCCGTCGAGCGCGGCCGGCTGCAGGTACACCAGCCCGTCCGCGACCGGCGCGGTCATCGAGCCGCCCCGGTCGGCGGCGAGCTTGACGTCGGCCATCTCGGCCCGGCTCGCGCCCAGCGACACCCCGCTGGACAGGTGCACGGCCAGCCGCTGGCGCGGGCCGTCGGCGGTGGCCGCCATGGCCCGGCTCAGCACCGCCGGGTCGCTCGACACGGCCAGTGCGGTGACCACCGCGGCGGCCTGCTGGCGGGCGTCGAGCAGCGCGCGGTCCTCGGCGATCTGCTTGGTGACCAGCGCCAGCGGCACAAGGAAGGCCAGCGCCACCATCGACGTGACGGCCAGCGCGCCACGGGCCAGCATCGCCCTCATGACGGCGGCACCAGCATGACGCCGACGCCGCGGATGGTACGCAGCATGCGCGGCTGGGCCGCGGTCTCGCCGAGCTTGCGCCGCAGCCAGGACAGGTGCACGTCCAGGGTCTGGTCGGCGCCGACGAAGGGCTGCTGCCACACCTCCGTGAACAGCTCGCGGCGGGTCACCACCCGGCCCACCCGGGCCGCGAGGTATGCCAGCACGTCGTACTCCTTGCGGGTCAGGGTGAGCGGGGAGCCGTCCAGGGTCACCACGCGGGTGCTCTCGTCCATGCGCAGCGGCCCGATCTCGACCACCGTGTCCGAGGCTTCGAACCGCGGCTGGGTCCGGCGCAGCACCGCGGCCACCCGGGCGGTCACGTGCGCGGCGGAGAACGGCTTGGTCATGTAGTCGTCGGCGCCGGAGTTGAGCAGCCGGATCGCGTCGTGCTCGCCGCGGCGGGCGGTGGCGACGATGACCGGCACGTCACTGACGGCCCGCATCATGCGCAGGGCGTCGGCTCCGTCCAGATCGGGCAGTCCGAGGTCGAGGATGACCAGGTCGGGTCGCTCGCTGCGTTCGCTGGTGAGCGACTTCAGTCCTTGCAGCGCCGTGCCGACCGTCTGCACGGCGTATCCGGCGACGGTCAGGGCGTTGCCGAGCGCGTCGCGAATGGCGGGGTCGTCCTCCACGACGAGTACGAGGGGCATGGCTGGCACCGTATCGGAAGCTGTTAGATAGCGGGATGGGTTCGGGGTGGCCGTTTCGCGCGAGGTCGTTGGCGTACGTCGGCGGCTGGTTCGTGCTGACCGCCGCGTCGGCCGCCGTGGTGTGGGTGGGGCTGGGCCCCGTGCTGGCCACCGCGGTGCCCGAGCCGGTGCCGCTGCGCCTGGAGGCGCTGCCCCCGCAACTGCCCGAGCCGCTGGTCACGCCGTCGCGACCGGTGCCCACGGTGACGCTGCCCCCCGTGCCGTCGTCGTCCCCGCCCCCACCGGCGACCTTGGCCTCGCCCGCTCCGGCGCGCACGTCGCCGACCCCGGCGGCCAAGCCGCCGGCGCAGCCGTCACCGGCCATGACGGTCGACGGCTGGCAGGTGTTCACCGAGTCCGACGGCTCGCGGTCCTACCTGCGCAGCTTCCCGACCGCGGGCGGCACCGCGGTGATCCGGATGGCGAACGAGCGGGTCTACCTCGTGTCGGCCACGCCGCGCGGCGACTACCAGGTCGCCACCTCGCAGCCGGATCCGGAGCGGGTCGTGGTGCAGTTCCACCGCGCCGCCGACCAGATCATCGTCGACGCGATCTGGTGGGAGGGGCGGCCGTACTCGGAGGTCACCACCGTCCGGTGACGGCGCGTCCCGGCCCCCGCGGCGTGCCGCGTGAGAGGCGGCACGCCGGACGGGGGCACGGAGCGCGGACGTCATGTGAACGAGCCTCGGATCGACCGGGCCGGGGACAAAGCTCGCTAAGCCCTTCTTGGGCTGCGTTTGAGGCTGATTTCAGGTAGGCAGCGCTCACGACGGGGCGGACCCGGGCACATGCGAGAATGACCTCTGGCGTCGCCCGTACTCATGGCGGCGTGTTTCCGCAGTCCGAGGAGAGCATCGTGATCCGTACCCACACCGCTGGCAGTCTGCGTGCCGAGCACGCCGGCCAGAGCGTCACCCTCGCCGGCTGGGTGGCCCGGCGACGTGATCACGGCGGAGTGACCTTCATCGACCTGCGCGACGCCTCGGGCATCGTGCAGATCGTGTTCCGTGACGAGGCCCAGGCGCACGCGCTGCGCAACGAGTACTGCGTCAAGGTCACCGGCACCGTGGGGCAGCGGCCCGAGGGCAACGAGAACCCCGAGCTGCCGACCGGCGCGATCGAGGTCACCGTCACCGACCTGACCGTGCTGTCGGAGGCCGCGCCGCTGCCGTTCCCGATCGACGAGCACGTCACCGTCGGCGAGGAGGCGCGCCTGCGCCACCGCTACCTGGACCTGCGCCGCGCCAACCAGGCCAAGGCGATCCGGCTGCGCTCGCGGGCCAACGCCATCGCCCGCGAGGTGCTGGGCGCGCGCGACTTCCTGGAGATCGAGACCCCGACGCTGACCCGGTCCACGCCCGAGGGCGCGCGCGACTTCCTGGTCCCGGTCCGGCTGCAGCCCGGCGCGTGGTACGCGCTGCCGCAGTCGCCGCAGCTGTTCAAGCAGCTGCTGATGGTCGCCGGCATGGAGCGCTACTACCAGATCGCGCGCTGTTACCGCGACGAGGACTTCCGGGCCGACCGGCAGCCCGAGTTCACCCAGCTCGACATCGAGATGTCGTTCGTGACCCAGGACGACGTCATCGAGCTCGGCGAGGAGATCGTCGGCTCGCTGTGGCGCGAGCTGGCCGACCACGAGATCCCGACGCCGATCCCGCGCATCACCTACCACGACGCGATGAACCGCTACGGCTCCGACAAGCCCGACCTGCGCTACCAGGTCGAGCTGACCGAGCTGACCGAGTACTTCGCGGGCACCGAGTTCCGGGTGTTCCAGGCCGAGTACGTCGGCGCGGTCGTCATGCCCGGCGGCGCGGCGCAGACCCGCAAGGAGCTCGACGGCTGGCAGGACTGGGCCAAGGCGCGCGGCGCCCGCGGCCTGGCGTACGTGGTGCTCGACGCGGAGACCGGCGAGGCCCGCGGCCCCGTCGCCAAGAACCTGTCCGAGGCGCACCTGAACGGCCTGGCCGACGCCGTCGGCGCGAAGCCCGGCGACGCCGTGTTCTTCGCGGCCGGCACCCGCCGCCACTCGCAGGAGCTGCTCGGCGCGGCCCGCATCGAGATCGCCAAGCGGGCGAACCTGATCGACGAGTCGGCGTGGGCGTTCTGCTGGGTCGTCGACGCGCCGATGTTCGAGCCGGTCGACATCCCGGGCGAGGGCGTCGTCGAGGGCGCCTGGACCGCGGTGCACCACCCGTTCACCTCGCCGAACGAGGACTGGATCGACAACTTCGAGTCGGCCCCGGACAAGGCGCTGGCATACGCGTACGACATCGTCTGCAACGGCAACGAGATCGGCGGCGGCTCGATCCGTATCCACCGCGGCGACGTGCAGAAGCGGGTGTTCACCCTGCTCGGCATCACCGACGAGGAGGCCAAGGACAAGTTCGGCTTCCTGCTCGACGCGTTCGCGTACGGCCCGCCGCCGCACGGCGGCATCGCGCTGGGCTGGGACCGGGTCTGCATGCTGCTGGCCGGTGTCGACTCGATCCGCGACGTCATCGCGTTCCCGAAGTCCGGCGGTGGCTTCGACCCGCTGACCGGCGCGCCCACCCCGATCACGGCGCAGCAGCGCCTGGAGGCGGGCGTCGACGCCAAGCCGAAGGCCCCGGGCGAGGACGCAGCCAAGGCCAAGGCCGCCGCGAAGTAATGCGGATCCTGGTCACCGGAGGTTCGGGATACACCGGTGGCCGCCTGGTCGCCCTCGCCCGCGCGGCGGGGCACGACGTGACCGGCACCAGCCACTCCACTCGTGTGGAAGGGCTGGTGCCGCTCGACGTCCGGGACCGGTCGGCCGTCGACCTGCTCCTCGACGAGCTGCGGCCCGACGCCGTGGTGCACACCAGCTACGTCCAGTCGGACTGGGCGGTCACCGCGCTGGGCGCGGCGCACGTCGCGGCGGCCGCGGCGCGTACCGGGGCGCGGCTGGTGCACGTGTCCTCGGACGCGATCTTCAAAGGTCGCCCGACCGCGTACATCGAGGCCGACCTGCCGGAGCCGGTGTACCCGTACGGCGCGGCCAAGGCGGCGGCGGAGACCGCGGTGCTCGCCGTGCACCCTGACGCCGCCGTCGCGCGCACCTCGCTCATCATCGGGGACGACGCCTCGAAGCAGCACCAGCTCGCGCTGGACATGGCGGCCGGACGGGTGGACGGCGTGCTGTTCACCGACCACATCCGGTGCCCGGTCGCGGTCGACGACCTCGCCGCGGCCCTGCTGGAACTGGCTGAGGGCGACTTCCGGGGCATCCTCAACGTGGCCGGCCCCGAGGCGATCAGCCGCCACGAGCTGGGCGTGCGCATCGCCGCCAAGCACGGCATCCCCGCCGACCGGGTGCCGGCCGGCTCCGCCCTCGAACGCGGCTTCGTCTCCCCGGCCGAGGTCCGCCTCGACCCCACCCTCGCCGCGTCCGTCCTGCGCACGCGCCTACGCGGCGTCACCGAGATCCTGTCCTGACCGGGGGCGTGAGCGAACATACGAGTCCGAGCGGTCACATCTTTTTCGTGTGAGCACATCGAAAAAGATGTAAGCCGCGCACGGGACACCTTCGC
The DNA here is from genome assembly GCF_040648455.1 of Catellatospora sp. NPDC049133. Classification (NCBI taxonomy): domain Bacteria; kingdom Bacillati; phylum Actinomycetota; class Actinomycetes; order Micromonosporales; family Micromonosporaceae; genus Catellatospora; species Catellatospora sp. NPDC049133. The sequence continues at coordinate 80,931 of NZ_JBEZDT010000037.1, read as the reverse complement.
CGACCGCTTCGTGCAAAACGACGTCGGCCTATCGCATCGAAAGCGGGCGGGGGATCGTGTGGGTGATGGGGCGCGGGTAAGGTGCGCTGATGCCGTTCTCCCTCGGTGACATCCTCGGCGCGCAGGCGCAGCCCCCGTTCGGCGTCGTGGCCGGGGCGGCGCTCATCGCGCTGGCGCTGGTAGTCGTCAACACGACCTGGCGGGTCGTGCGCAACGCCATCACCATCGCGCACGAGGGCGGGCACGCGGCCGCCGCGGTGCTGACCGGGCGGCGGCTGCGGGGCATCCGGCTGCACTCGGACACGTCCGGGCTCACGATCATGAAGGGCAAGCCGACCGGGATCGGCATGGCGGTGACCCTGCTCGCCGGCTACGCGACCCCGTCGCTGCTGGGCATCGCGGGCGCGGCGCTGCTCGACCGGGGTCACATCCGGCTGCTGCTGTGGATCACCATCGTGCTGCTGGTGCCGATCCTCATCATGATCCGCAACTTCTACGGGCTGCTGCTGATCCTGGCCACCGGCGCGGCCGTGTTCGCCGTGTCCTGGTACGCCACCGCGCCGTGGCAGGCGCTGTTCGCGTACACGGGAGTGTGGTTCCTGCTCATCGGCGGCGTGCGGCCGGTGGTGGAGGTGCAGCTGCACCGGCGGCGGGGCAGCGGGATGCGGTCCGACCCTGACCAGCTCGCGGGCATCACCCGGCTGCCGGGCGGGTTCTGGGTCTTCGTGTTCCTGCTCTGGACCGTGGGCTCCGTGCTGGCAGGGGCATACCTGCTCGACCTGCTGCCGGACACCGCCCTGCCTCGGTGACCCCACGCCTCAGGACAGGCGCAGTGAGGTGCGCAGGATGGACTCGGTGTAGCCGAGGCGGCGGTAGAGGGCCAGGGCGCGGGTGTTGTCGGACATCACGCCCAGCGAGCTGATGCCGAACTCGGCGATCAGGCGGCGGGTCAGCGCGGTGGTCAAGGCCGCCCCGTGGCCGCGGCCCTGCGCGGTCGAGGTGACGGCGATGCCGGCCAGGAAGCCGACGCCGTTCGGGCTGCGGTCGCCCGCGACGGCCACCACCCGGCCGCCCTCACGGATGCCGTACCAGCACCGGATGCGCGGGTCGCCGGGGCGGCTGGTGCTGTGCGGCAGCGCGTCGTCGAGCACCGCGGCGATGCCGTCGTGGTCGGTCTCGTCCAGCGCGACCACCGCGGACTCACCAGGGTGCGGCGCGGGCGCGGCGGTGGTCCACAGGAAGTCCCAGTCGTCGTGCACGTCGGCGGGCAGCGCCGCGGCCGTCTCGGCGCGGGAGAGCCGGGGCAGGTGCAGCCAGGTGCCCGCGGCCAGCGCGCCGTCGGCGGCGAGCCGTGCGAACAGCGCGGCGACCGGGGCCGGGTCGCCGAGCGAGGCCGCCACCGGTCCCCACGGACCGAGCGAGGTCCACGCCAGCGCGCCGTCCAGCAGGTAGCCCCGCACGTCGTCGCCGCCGGCGGTCAGGCGCGCGTAGGGGTGGTCGCCGACCTTCGCGAGCAGGTCTTCACGGCCGAGGAAGTCAGGGGTGAGAGCCACGGCGCCACCTTACCGGCCAGGTGGGGGAAGATCGGCCGAGGCGGCCGGAGACGGTGCCGGGTATCGTCTGCGTGATGCAGACCGACGGCCTCTTCTCCCTGGAGCCCTCGCCGGCTGATCGACGGATCAGCTCGCCGGGGTTCGAGGCGCCGTCCGCGGACGCCCCGCTGGCCGTCCGGCTGCGCCCGTCCGGGCTCGACGAACTGGTCGGCCAGGACCACCTGCTGGCACCGGGCGCGCCGCTGCGCCGCCTGGTCGCGGGCGGCGCGCCCATGTCGGTGATCCTGTGGGGGCCGCCCGGCTGCGGCAAGACCACCATCGCCCACCTCGTCGCCGAGGCCGACGACCGGCACTTCGTCGCGATGTCCGCGCTGACCGCCGGGGTCAAGGAGGTGCGCGAGGTCATCGACACCGCGCGCCGGCGGCGTCGGGCGGGCGGCGCGCCGACCGTGCTGTTCATCGACGAGGTGCACCGGTTCACCAAGACCCAGCAGGACTCGCTGCTGGCCGCGGTCGAGGACCGCACGGTGACGCTGCTCGCGGCGACCACGGAGAACCCGTACTTCTCGATCATCTCGCCGCTGCTGTCGCGGTGCGTGCTGCTCACCCTCAAGCCCTTGGACGACGAGGCGGTGCGCGGCCTGGTGCACCGCGCCGTGGCCGACCCGCGCGGCCTGGGCGGCACGGTCACCCTCCACCCCGAGGCGGAGGACCACCTGGTCCGGCTGGCCGGCGGTGACGTGCGCAAGGCGCTCACCGCGCTGGAGGCCGCCGCCGGCTCCGCGCTGGCGATCCACGACGGGGACGGCGTGCCCGAGATCGACGTGGCCACCGCCGAGCGCGCGGTCGACGTGGCGGCGCTGCGCTACGACCGCGCGGGCGACGCCCACTACGACGTGATCAGCGCGTTCATCAAGAGCATGCGCGGTTCGGACGTGGACGCGGCGATGCACTACCTGGCGCGGATGCTGACCGCGGGGGAGGACCCGCGCTTCATCGCCCGCCGCCTGATCATCTTCGCCAGCGAGGACGTGGGCCTGGCGGACCCGACGGCGCTGACCGCGGCGGTCAACGCCTCGTACGCGGTGCAGCATGTCGGCCTGCCCGAGGCGCAGCTCAACCTGGCCCAGGCGGTGGCGCACCTGGCCACCGCGCCCAAATCCAACGCGGTCACCACCGCCATCTCGGCGGCGCTCGCCGACGTGCGGGCGGGCAAGGCCGGTGCGGTCCCGTCGCACCTGCGCGACGCCCATTACGCGGGCGCGCGAGGCCTGGGCCACGGCACCGGCTACCGCTACCCGCACGACGACACCCGAGGTGTGGTGGGTCAGCAGTACCCGCCCGACGATCTGGTGGGAGTGGACTACTACCGTCCCACCGGACACGGTGGCGAACGGCACATCGCCGAACGCCTGCCGAAGTTGCGCGCCGTCGTGCGGGGGACGGGCAAATCCGAGCGAAGCGAGGAGAACTGATGAGCAGGGCCGATGCGACCGACGGGCGGGGCCGGAAGAAGGGCCGCGGCGAGGCCGAGGAGGTCCCGCAGGAGGAGACCGGCTGGCTCGACGACCTGCGCGGCGCGAAGCAGGCCAAGGACCAGTTCGACGACAGCGACTTCACCGACGGCGGCAGCAGCCGCTGGGACAAGCTGAGCGCGCTGAGCGACGACGCCCCCGCTGGCCGTGGCGCCCCCCAGGCGCCCGCGGACGCCGGTCGCCGCCCGCGTGGCGGCGACGCCCCCGCGGGCCGCCGCCGGGACGAGGACACCGCCGGTGGTCGCCGTGCCGCCGAGGAGCCCACGGGTGGCATCCGCCGTCCCGTCGAGGAGCCCACGGGCGGTGGCCGCCGTGCCGCCGAGGAGCCCGCGGGCGTCCGCCGTCCCGTCGAGGACACCCAGGGCGGCCGCAGGCGCACCCCGGAGGAGCCGTCTTCGGGTCGCCGCCGCGCCGACGACGAGCCGGCCGGTCGCCGTCGTGCCGGTGAGGACCCGACGGGCGGGTTCCGCCCCGCCGGTGAGGACACGCTGAGCGGCCGCCGCCGCGCCGAGGAAGAGCCCGCGGGCCGCCGCCGAGCCGATGACGACACCGCCGCGGGCCGCCGCCGTGCCGGTGAGGACACCCAGACCGGCCGCCGCCGCGCCGAGGAGGAGCCCACCGGCGGTCACCGCCGGGCCGCGGAGGAGCCGGTCGGCCGCCGGGCCGCAGAAGAGCCGGTCGGCCGCCGGGCCGCGGAGGAGCCGCCGGGTCGCCGGGTCGCCGCCGACGACACCGGCAGCCGCCGCCACGTGGCCGACGAGCCGGCCGGCCGTCGTGCCGCCCAGCCGGAGGAGCCGCGCCGGGGCCGTCCCGAGCCCGCGCCGGTCGAGCCGCCGCCGGGCCGTGGCCGCCCGGAGCAGGCGCTGCGCAAGCCCGGCGGGGAGCCGCCGGTGGTGCGCCGCCGCGAGATGGACCCCACCCGTACCGGTGAGATGCCGCGCGCCGTCGGGAACCCGCCGGCCGCGGACGGCGGTCGCGGCCGCCCCGGCATGCCTGCCGGCCCGGCGGGCAAGCCCGTGACGCCGCCCGCCCGCCCGGAACCGCAGCGTGCGGGCTTCCCTGCCGTCGCGCCGGTCTCCCCGGCCCGCCCGAACCGCGGTGGCGTGCCCGTGCCGCCGGCCGGTCCGCCGCCGCAGGGCGGCCCCGCTCCGCTCGGCGGCATGCCGTCGCAGGCCGGTCCCCACGCGGGCCCTGGACCTGCCGCCCCGCACGCCGGACCAGTTCCCGCCGGTCCGATGCCCGGCCCGCACGCCGGACCAGCTCCCGCCGGTCCGATGCCCGGCCCGCACGCGGGTCCGGGCCCCAAGCCGGGCGGTCCCGCCGCGGGCCCCGGTCCCGCCGGTGGCGGCCGTCCGCCGGGCCGCCCCGAGCCGATCGCGGTGCGCCCGCCGGACCCGAACGCCGTGGTGCCGCCGGCCGGCGACCGCCGCGCCGGACTGGCCGCGGGTGTCGACGCCATCCGCGGCGCCCGGTCGGAGGTGCGCAAGCAGCTGCGCGAGCAGCAGCGGCTGCGCATGTGGACGCTGATCGCGCTGGTGGCCGTCGTCGTGGGCGCGCTGCCGTTCTACTTCGTGCTGCGCGCTGCGACCCGTGACCCGGTGCTGACCACGCTGGACGCGCTGGACGTGCCGTCGTGGGCGGTCACCTCGGGCAAGACCGAGGACAACATCTACGGCAGTCGCTGGTGTCTGATCGAGTGCCGCTACCGCGAGCGCTCGCTGGAGTCGCAGCGGGGGATCGACGAGACCACCGAGGCGTACACCAAGGCGCTCACCGACGCGGGCTGGTCCCGGTGGAACGTGGCCAGCTGCGTGCTGGACGAGGGCACCGAGGGCAAGTTCTCGTGCTGGCGGCGCGACGAGTTCACGCTGGACCTGTGGGTCCGTCCGATCACCACCCCGGAGTGCACGGACCTGCTGCGCAACCGGCCGACCGTCGGCCCGAGCCAGGAGCCGGCGCAGCCGAGCGCCGATCCGTCGGCGGCCCCGTCGGCCGCGCCGGCCGGTGATCCGGACGCCTGCAAGGGCTCCGCGGTGACGATCAAGGTGCTGAACACGGTCGCCGACGACCGCATCCGGTTCACCGCGGATCCGAACGGCGAGCAGGGCGCCGGCGGGGACGAGGAGACCGGTGAGGAGAGTCCTGCCCCGACACCGTCGGCGAGCTGAGCCCGGCTGCTGCGAGCGCCGTCCCGGCGGGCGGTAGGGTCTGCACGTCAGGACAAAGTGCGACGTGCGGAGGATGTGGCATGTCTGGAGGCGAGATCGCGGCGCTGATCGCGGCGGGTGCGTTCGCGATGCTGGTGCTGGTGCTTGCCGTGCCGATCCTGCGGCTGCGGCACACCGTCGACGCCGCCACGGTGACGTTGCGGCAGGTCAGCCAGCGTACGGGCCCGATCCTGGACAACGTGAACCTGACCGTCGACAACGTCAACACGGCGCTCGGCCAGACGCAGGTCACGCTGGACGGGGTGAACGTGCAGCTGGCGAAGGTCGACGTGATGACCCAGCACCTGGCGGCGACCACGGCTAACGTGTCGAACCTGGTGAGCGTCGTCACGGCGACCGCGGCCAGCCCGCTGGTGAAGGCGGCCGCGTTCACGTACGGCGTACGGCGCGCCACGGCGGCCCGCAAGGAGGCCGACGAGGCGAAGTCGGTGCGCGACGAGCTCAAGGCGCGCAAGCGCACCCGGCGGGGCTGAGCCATGATCCGCAGGTTGCTGTGGCTCGGTGTGGGCATCGGCGTCGGTGTCGTGGTGGTGCGCCTGGTGACCCGCCAGGCACGCAAGTTCACCCCGGCCGGGCTGGCCGGGACCGCCCAGGAATCCATTGGTCACGCCGCGGGCTCGGTGCGAAGCTTTATGGACGACGTCCGCGACGGCATGGCCGACCGCGAGGACCAGCTCTTCGCCGCCTTCGAGGACGGCGTGTCGATCGAGCCCGTCGACCTGCCCTGGGCGCACGGGGTCGGCAGCAAGTTCTATCAGTTCAAGCAGCAGCAGGAAGGCGAGCAGCAGCGATGAGGACCGCGGAAGTCAAGCGACGGTTTCTGGCGCACTTCGAGGCCAACGGGCACACCGTGGTTCCGAGCGCTCCACTGCCGGCCATCGACGATCCGAACCTGCTGTTCGTCAATGCCGGCATGGTGCAGTTCGTGCCCTACTTCCTGGGCCAGCAGACCCCGCCGTTCCGGCGCGCGGTCAGCGTGCAGAAGTGCATCCGGACGCCGGACATCGACGAGGTCGGCAAGACGTCCCGGCACGGCACGTTCTTCCAGATGAACGGCAATTTCTCCTTCGGTGACTATTTCAAGGAGGAGGCGATCCGCCTCTCCTGGGACCTGATCACCAAGCCGATCGAGGCCGGTGGTTTCGGCATCGACCAGGACAAGATCTGGGCGACGGTGTATCTCGACGACGACGAGTCGATCGGGTTCTGGCGCGCGGTCGGCCTGCCCGCGGAGCGCATCGTGCGCCGCGGCAAGGCGGACAACTTCTGGTCCATGGGCATCCCGGGGCCGTGCGGCCCGTGCTCGGAGATCTACGTCGACCGCGGGCCGGCGTACGGCCGCGAGGGCGGTCCGGAGGTCGACGAGGACCGCTACATGGAGATCTGGAACAACGTCTTCATGCAGTACGAGCGGGGTCCGGGCACCGACAAGGAGAACTACCCGATCCTGGGCGAGCTGCCGGCGCAGAACATCGACACCGGCATGGGCCTGGAGCGCATGGCGTCGATCATGCAGGGCGTCGACAACCTCTACGAGATCGACGAGGTCCGCCCGCTGATCGACAAGGCGTGCGAGCTGACCGGCAAGCGCTACAACGTCAGCCACACCACCACCGCCGCCGAGTCGCACCCCGACGACGTGCGCCTGCGCGTCATCGCCGACCACGTGCGCACCTCGCTGATGCTGATCGGCGACGGCGTGACCCCGTCCAACGAGGGCCGCGGCTACGTGCTGCGCCGTATCATGCGCCGGGCGATCCGGGCGATGCGCCTGCTCGGCTACGAGGACCCGGCGCTGCCGGAGCTGCTGCCGGTGGCGCGCGACAGCATGTCGCCGTCGTACCCGGAGATCGCGACCGACTTCGGCCGCATCTCGCAGTACGCGTACGCGGAGGAGGAGGCGTTCCGTAGCACGCTGCGCGCGGGCACCACGATCCTGGACGTGGCGGTCGCCGACACCAAGAAGTCCGGCGGCAAGACCCTGGCGGGCGACAAGGCGTTCAAGCTGCACGACACGTACGGCTTCCCGATCGACCTCACCTTGGAGATCGCGGCGGAGCAGGGTCTGACGGTCGACGTCGACGGCTTCAAGCGGCTGATGGCCGACCAGAAGGCGGCGGCGAAGGCCGACGCGCAGGCGCGCAAGACGGGTCACGCCGACCTGTCGGCGTACCGGGGCGCGCTCGACGTGGGCGGGGCGGTGGAGTTCACCGGCTACGCCGAGGTGTCGCGGGAGTCGAAGGTGCGCGCGCTGATCGGCAGCGGCGGCCTGATCACGTCGGCGGGCGAGGGTGAGCTGGTCGAGGTCGTGCTCGACGTCACCCCGTTCTACGCCGAGGGCGGCGGCCAGCTGCCCGACCTGGGTCTGATCACGGTCGGCGGCGGCAAGGTCGAGGTGCTCGACGTGCAGCAGCCGCTGCCGGGCCTGATCGTGCACAAGGCGCGGGTCGTCGAGGGCGAGGTCCGCTCCGGCGAGGCCGGCTACGCCCAGATCGACGTGGAGCGCCGCCGGGCGATCTCCCGCGCGCACACCGCGACGCACCTGGTGCACCAGACGATGCGCAACTTCCTCGGTGAGTCGGCGACCCAGGCGGGTTCGCTGAACGCGCCGGGCCGGCTCCGGTTCGACTTCAACACGCCGGGCGCGGTGCCGGCCAGCGTGCTGATCGACGTCGAGCAGCAGGTCAACGAGGTGCTGATGAGCGACCTGGAGGTGCGGGCGTTCGTCACCTCGCAGGCCGAGGCCAAGCGGCTGGGCGCGATGGCGCTGTTCGGCGAGAAGTACGGCGAGTACGTGCGTGTCGTCGAGGTCGGCGAGTACGCCCGTGAGCTGTGCGGCGGCACCCACGCTGCCCGCTCGGGCCAGCTGGGCCTGGTGAAGATCCTGTCGGAGGCGTCGATCGGCTCCGGCGTGCGCCGGGTCGACGCGCTGGTCGGCATGGACGCGTTCCGCCACCTGGCCAAGGAGCACCTGCTGGTGTCGCGCCTGGCCGAGCTGTACCGGGTGCCGCGCGAGGAGGTCGGCGACCGGGTCGAGCAGACCGTGTCGCAGCTGCGCGACGCCGAGCGTGAGCTGGAGAAGATGCGCGCGCAGCTGGTGCTCGGCGGGGCCGCGGCGCTGGCCGAGGGCGCGCTCGACCTGGGCGGCGTGGCGTACGTGGGCACCGAGGCGCCGGAGGGCGCGGCGGTCAACGACGTGCGCACACTGGCGCAGGAGGTGCGCGGCCGCTTCCCGGCGGACCGTCCCGCGGTCGTCGCGGTGGCGTCGCGGGCCAACGGCAAGGCGTCGCTGATCGTGGCGGTCAACGACGCGGCCAAGTCCCGCGGCCTGTCCGCGCAGGACCTGGTCAAGGGTGCCCTGTCGGGCCGCGGCGGCGGCAACGCCGACCTGGCCCAGGGCGGCGGCCTACCCGCCGACCAGGCCCCCCACCTGCTGGCCTCGGTCCAGAACGCAGTACAAACCCGCTAAGGCGAAGGAAGGGCACCTTCTTATCGTTTTTCGATGTAGAAGGTGCCCTTCCTAACCGCCGGAGGCGGCGGTGACGGACATCCGGCGAGGGCACCTTCGCGACGCGCAGCGTCGGCGGGGGTGCCCTCGGTGTTTTGGTTTGCTGATCGAAAGGAGTGACGGCGATGACGTGGACCCGTGGGGTTCGGCTGGGGATCGACGTGGGCACGGTGCGGATCGGGGTGGCGGTGTGCGATCCGGACGGAATCCTGGCAACTCCGCTGGTCACCGTGGCTCGCCAGGCCAAAGCGGACGACTCTGACATTTCGGCTGATATGGTGGAGATCGCGCGCCTGGTGGCCGACCATGGCACGGTGGAGGTGGTGGTGGGACTGCCCATCAACCTCGCCGGGGTCGAGGGGCCGGCCGCCAAGCACGTGAGGGCATACGCCGACGCCCTGGCCGGTCTGATCGTGCCGGTGCCGGTGGTGCTCGCTGACGAGAGGATGTCCACCGTCACGGCCACCCGGCGGCTCGCCGACCGCGGTGTCCGGGGCAAGCGGCAGCGTGCCGTCGTCGACCAGGCGGCCGCTGTGGAGATCCTGCAGGGTTGGCTCGACGCGCAGCGAAGGCGAGCAGGATGATCGACGAACTGGACCGTGCTTTCGACGACGACCACGACGAAGATCCCCGGCAGCAACTGCCGCCGGGTGAGGCCAGTCGTCAACGCAGGCGGTTCGGTTGGATGCGGTCCGTGCTGGCCATGGGCCTGGCCCTGGTGCTGCTCGGGGCGCTCGGCATCGGCGCCATGGTGGTGTACCAGAAGATCAGCGGGGCGCTGGGCACCTCGGACTGGGAGACCTCGGCCGACGGCGCCGAGGTGCAGATCGAGATCAAGAGCGGCGACACGCAGGCCGAGATCGCCCGCACGCTGAAGGCGGCGGGCGTGATCGCCAGCGAGAAGGCCTTCATCGAGGCCGGCGAGCGCAATCCGGACGCGCTGCGCATCCAGCCCGGCTTCTACAAGATGCGCACCCACATGAGCGCCAAGGACGCGGTGCTGCGCCTGCTGGACCTGCGCAACCGCATCGTCAACGGGATCACGATCCCGGAGGGGCTCAGCTCGTTCCGGGTGTTCAAGCTGCTGTCGGCCAAGACCGGCATTCCCGAGGCCGAATTCAAGGCCGCCGCGAAGGACCCGATCGCACTCGGAGTCCCCGACTGGTGGTTCAACCGCACCGACGACAAGAAGGTCGCGCCGTCGATCGAGGGCTTCCTGTTCCCCGACACCTACGAGTTCGCGCCCAACGCCACCGCCGAGAGCATGCTGCGGGTCATGGTCAACCGCTTCCTCACCGTCACCGGCAGCATGAACTTCGCCGAGACGGTCCCGGCGCAGCTCGGCGGGATCGCGCCGTACGAGGCGCTGATCGTGGCCTCGCTGGCCCAGGCGGAGGCGGGCAACGCCGACGACTTCGGCAAGGTGGCCCGGGTCGCCTACAACCGGGTGTACAAGCGGATCCCCGACCTGACGTGCGCCTGCTTCCAGTTCGACGTGACCGTGAACTACTCGCGCGAGCTGGCGGGCAAGGACCCCAAGCCGTCCAGCGGCCTCAGCCACGACGAGCTGACCGACGAGAAGAACCCTTACAACCGCAACGCCGAGGGGATGATCCCCACGCCGATCAACAACCCGGGCAAGGCGGCACTGGACGGCGCGATGTCGCCGCCGAAGGGGGACTGGTACTACTTCGTGGCGACCGACAAGGAGGGCCACTCGGCCTTCTCGGAGACCTTCGAGGAGTTCTGCGAGGACAACGAGACGGCCGTGAAGAACAAGGTGCTCAAGCAGAGCTCTTGCTGAGCCGCCCGTCTTGTCCGAATAAGCCCGTTAGATCCTGGGTGGCGGCTGAAAACCCACCGTCCGCCCGGGGGTGTGCAAAACCCTTCACGTGTAACGTAGCCGCCGATGGCGACCCGTACGTGAGAGGGCACCGATGACTGACGAGCTTTTCCTGTCGTTCGAGGAGCATCCCGAGCGCGGCCAACAGCGGCGTCGGCACGGGGTGGACAACAACCGTGGCCGGAACAACAAGAAGAAGAAAAAGAAGAAGAAGCGCGGGCGCTCCTTCCTCGCCCTCTTCCTCACGCTGTTCCTGCTCGGCGGTCTGGCCGGCGGCGCGTACCTGGGCTATGACAAGATCAAGAATCTGCTGGTCACCCCCGACTACACCAGCGCGGCCAGCTCCGCCGAGGTCGAGGTCGAGATCAAGCAGGGGTCCCGCGGCCTGGACATGGCCGAGGTGCTCAAGCAGCACGACGTGATCAAGAGCGAGCAGGCGTTCATCGAGGCGTGGGAGAACAACCCCGACGCCAAGAAGATCCAGCCCGGCTTGTACAAGCTGCGCGTGCAGATCAGCGCCGCCGACGCGATCACGATGCTGCTGGACACCAAGAACCGGCTGGTCAACGGCATCCTCATCGCCGAAGGCCTGTCCACCTTCAAGATCTACAAGGTGCTGTCGGAGAAGCTGGGCATCCCCGAGGCCGAGTTCAAGGCCGCCGCCAAGGACCCGATCGCGCTCGGCGTGCCGGCCTGGTGGTTCAAGCGTGAGGACGGCAAGAAGGAGAGCCGCTCGATCGAGGGCTTCCTGTTCCCGGACACCTACGAGTTCCCGAAGAACGTGACCGCCAAGTCGGCCCTGTCGATGATGGTCGAGCGGTTCATGAAGGTCACCGGGGACATGGGCTACGCCGACAAGGCCGCCGCGCTGAACATCTCGCCTTACCAGGCGCTGATCGTGGCGTCGCTGGCCCAGGCCGAGGCGGGCAACGCCGACGACCTCGGCAAGGTCGCCCGGGTGTCCTACAACCGCGTCTTCAGCGAGAAGGCCGTGGCCGAGATCGGCACCTGCCACTGCCTGCAGTTCGACGTCACCGTCAACTACTCGCGGGAGATGGCCGGCAAGAAGGCCGTGCACTCCAGCGACCTCACCCAGGCCGAGCTGACCGACCCGAAGAACCCGTACAACCGCAACGCCAAGGGTCTGCCGCCCACCCCGATCAACAACCCGGGCAAGAAGGCGCTCGAAGGGGCGGCCGATCCACCGAAGGGTGACTGGATCTACTTCGTGGCCATCGACAAGGAGGGCCACTCGGCCTTCTCGTCGACCCACACCCAGTTCTGCAAGGACAACCAGACGGCGGTGAAGAACGGCGCGCTGGAGCGGAGTTCCTGCTGATGCGCGCAGCGGTCCTCGGCAAGCCGGTCAGCCACTCGCTGTCGCCCGTCCTGCACAACGCGGGCTACGCGGCGGCGGGACTGACCGGCTGGTCGTACACCGCGATCGAGTGCGCCGAGGCCGACCTGCCCGCCTTCGTGGCGGGCCTGGGGTCCGAGTGGGCGGGGCTGTCGCTGACCATGCCGCTCAAGGAGGTGGGGCTGACCGTCGCGTCGGCGGTCAGCCCGGTCGCGGCCGCGACCGGGGCCGCGAACACCCTGGTCCACCAGCCGGACGGCAGTTGGCACGCGGACAACACGGACGTGCCCGGCATGGTCGCCGCGCTGGGCGAAGCCGGGGTCAGCACGGCGGCGCGGGTCGCCGTGCTCGGCGCGGGCGGCACCGCACGGGCCGCGGTGGCGGCCGCGGCGCGGCTCGGGGCCGAGTCCCTCATCGTGTACGCCCGCCGTCCCGAGGCGATCGACGAGCTGCGCCCGGTGGCCGACGCGCTCGGCGTGCCGCTGACCGGCGCGGGCTGGGCGGCGGCGGAGGAGTGCGCCGCCGCCGACGTGGTCATCTCGACCGTGCCCAAGGGCGTCGCCGACCACCTGCAGGTGCCGTGGCGGCCCAAGACGGTGCTGTTCGACGCGCTCTACGACCCGTGGCCGACTCCGCTGGCCGCCTCGGCGCAGCGCGCCGGAAACCGCATCGTGTCCGGATTGGATCTCCTGCTGAATCAGGCTCTGGGCCAGTTCGAGCAGTTCACGGGGGTTGTCGCGCCGGTCGAGGCGATGCGCGGGGCACTGCGGGACGCCCGTCGCGGCTAGCCTGTCCGGGTCGGTGCGACCCTGGGGAGGCAGACCGGTGACGGAAGAGTTCTTCATCGCGTTCGGTGACGAGCCCGAACAGCGCAGGCCGCGCCGCCCGGCCGGCGGGCGCGGGCCGCGCAAGCGCCGCAGACGCCGCCGCAACCGCGCCGTGCTGGCCGGGATGCTCACCCTGTTCCTGCTGGCCGGTGCGGGAGCCGCGATGTATCTCGGCTTCGACCGGGTCAAGGGCTGGTTCGGCACGCCGGACTACACCTCCGCCGACGGCACCGCCGAAGTGACCTTGGAGATTCCGGAGAAGGCGACCGGGGCGCGGATGGCCGAGGTGCTGAAGGCCAAGGACGTGATCGCCAGCGAGCAGGCCTTCCTCGACGCGTGGGAGGAGAACCCGAAAGCCGCGACGATCCAGCCGGGTCACTACCGGCTGCGGTTGCGGCTCAGCGCCGCCGATGCGATCACCATGCTGCTCGACCCGGCCCGGCGCATCGTGAAGGGTGTGACCGTCCGCGAAGGGCTGTCGTCGTTCAAGATCTACAAGCTGCTGTCGGAGAAGCTGGGCATCCCCGAGGCGGACTTCGCGGCCGCGGGCAAGGACCCGGTGAAGCTGGGCGTCCCGGAGTCGTGGTTCGACCGCGACGGCAGAAAGGTCACGAAGTCGGTCGAGGGCTTCCTGTTCCCGGACACCTACGAGTTCCCGCCGGACGTCACCGCGCGGTCCGCGCTGGAGACGATGGTGCGGCGGTTCCTGGCGGTCACCGGCGAGCTGAAGTTCACCGAATCGGTGCGCGGCGGGTTGAAGGTCGCCCCGTACGAGATGCTGATCGTCGCCTCGCTGGCCCAGGCGGAGTCGGGCACCGCGGCCGACCTGCCGAAGGTGGCCCGGGTCGCCTACAACCGCATCTTCCAGCCGAAGGCGGGTGTGTGCACCTGCCTGGAGTTCGATGTGACCATCAACTACTGGCGGGAGACGAAGGGGCTGGAGCCCATCGGGTCGGGGAAGATGACCAGCGCCGAACAGAACGACAAGAAGAACCCGTACAACCACAACGTGCTGCTGCTGCCCACGCCGATCAACAACCCCGGCCGAGCGGCGCTGGCCGGCGCGGCGAAACCGGCGAAGGGAGGCTGGTACTTCTTCGTCGCGATCGATCAGAAGGGCAACTCGGCCTTCTCCACGAACTACGAGCAGTTCTGCCGGGACAACGACATCGCCGTGCGCAACAAGAAGCTGGCCCGCAACTCCTGCGATTGACCGGATGCGGTGCGGTGACATCGCGCCGAATTCGCCCCGATGTCACCGCGCCGTCGATCACCGGCCGTCCGCGACCGCTGGACTCCTCCGCGTAGCACTCATGGAGGAGCAGACGATGGACCGACGTGACCTTTTCATCGCCGGGGCGCTGGGCGCCGCGGTGGCGACCCCCGCCCTGATCGGCGTGCCGGCGTGGGCGTCCGGCGAGGACCGCGACAATGAGCCGGTGCGTGCTCACGATCGTGACCGGACGCTGGTGGTCGGCCACCGGGGCGCCAGCGGCTACCGGCCCGAGCACACCCTCGCGTCGTACGAGCTGGCCGCCCGCATGGGCGCGGACTTCATCGAGCCCGACCTGGTCAGCACCCGTGACGGGGTGCTGGTGGCCCGGCACGAGAACGAGATCTCCGGCACCACCGACGTGTCCGCGCGGCCCGAGTTCGCGACCCGCCGGGTGACCAAGACGATCGACGGCGTGGCGGTGACCGGCTGGTTCACCGAGGACTTCACCCTCGCCGAGCTGAAGACGCTGCGCGCGGTGGAGCGGCTGCCCGCGGTGCGCCAGCGCAACATGGTCTACAACGGCCTGTTCGAGGTGCCGACCTTCACCGAGGTGCTCGAACTGCGCGAGCGGCTGTCCAAGGAGCTGCGCCGGGAGATCGGCGTCTACCCGGAGACCAAGCACCCGACGTACTTCCAGAACGCCGGGCTGCCGCTGGAGCGGCCGCTGGTGGCGACGCTGCGCCGGTTCGGGCTGGACCGCCGGGACGCGCCGGTGTTCGTGCAGTCCTTCGAGGCGGCGAACCTGCGCGAGCTGCGCTCGGCCCACCGGCTCAAGGCGCCGCTGGTGTTCCTGGCCGGGGCGGGCAGCCCGTTCAACGACCCGCGCTCGTACGCCGAGTACCTGAGCCCGGCGGGCCTGCGGGAGCTGGCCGGTGTGATCAACGGGATCGGTCCGGAGAAGGGCCTGGTCATCCCGCGGGCGGCCGACGGCTCGCTGGCCGCGCCGACGTCGCTGGTCGCCGACGCGCACCGGGAGGGCCTCAAGGTGCACCCGTACACCTTCCGTGCGGAGAACCAGTTCCTGCCGGTGAACCTGCGCAACGGCGCGGTGCCCGCCGAGTACGGCCGGATCCTCGACGAGCTGGCGGCGTACCTGGCCGCGGGTGTGGACGGCTTCTTCACCGACAACCCGGACCTGGGCGTGCTGGCCCGCGCGCTGCACCGGGCCTGATCGGCGGCGCACGGCCACCGGACCGCCGAGCGCCCGGTGGCCGTGCGCATCTTAGCGATATCAGCGTGTTTAGTCCTTAATATCCGATTTTCCTCGATACTCTGGCGCGGTTGTCCGTTACCGGAGCCGAACGGGAGTCGAGGATGAGCGCGCGCAAGGTCGCCATGGCCGGTGAGGTGGCGCTCGCCATCGTGGTGATCGCGGTCGCGGGGCTGCTGTCGTTCGTGAGCCCGGCGAGCCCGGCCGCGGTGGCGTCGATCCCGCCGCTCGCCCCGGAGATCAGCGAGCCGTCCTCGGACGGGCAGCTGCTCAACGGGGCCGACGTGCACATGGAGGCGCAGCCGTTCGCCGACGCGGACGTGCGCGACGAGCACGCCTGCAGCGACTGGGAGATCTGGTCGGCCGCCCCCGAGCCGGTCGAGCGGGTGTGGGCCGCCGAGTGCGTGCACGGCGCGTCCCGCCTGCACACCCACCTGGGCAACGGAAAGTTCACCGGCTCGCTGGCCGGGGCGGCCGAGCTGCCGCCGGGCCGCGCGTTCGAGGTGCGCGCCCGGTTCCGGTCGTCCTCGGCGGACCCGGGCACGCAGTGGAGCCCGTACTCGGTCCGCCCGTTCCGCACCGACGTGCAGCTCGAACCGCTGCCCGGCGCGCCGCAGTGGCGCACCATGCAGGACGGCTACGTGGTGGAGGAGGTCGCGTCCGGGTTCGCGCTGCCGGTCGGCATCGCCATGGCGGCCACCCCGCCCGCCTCGCCCGACGCCCCGCGCTTCTACGTCAACGAGCTCTACGGGCAGATCAAGGTGGTCCGCGGCGACTTCAGCGTCGCGACGTACGCCAAGGATCTGCTGAACTTCGACCCGACCGACAAGTTCCCCGGCGACGGCGAGATGGGCCTCGGCGGGATCGTGGTCGAACCGCAGACCGGCGACCTGTTCGCCGCCATGGTCTACAAGACGGGCAGCAAGCTCTACCCGAAGGTGGTCCGGCTGACCAGCTCCGAGGACGGGATGAGCGCGACCAAGGTCACCACGGTGCTGGACATGAAGGGCGAGGACATGGTGGCCTCGCACCAGATCTCCAACCTCACCATCGGGCCGGACGGCAAGCTGTACGTGCACGTCGCGGACGCGTTCGAGCCGAAGACGGCCCGGGACAAGGACTCCTTCCGCGGCAAGGTGCTGCGGATGAACCTGGACGGCAGCGCCCCCGCCGACAACCCGTTCTACAAAGCCGGCAACGGCGACAAGGCCAGGGACTACGTCTATGCCCTGGGCCTGCGCAACCCGTTCGGCGGCGCGTGGCGGGCCGCCGACGGGCAGCACTACTCGGTGGAGAACGGACCCTCGGTGGACCGGTTCGCCCGGGTCACCCGGGGCGCGGACTTCGAGTGGTACGTCGGCGACAGCGCGATGAAGAAGAAGGCGCTCTACAACTGGACCGTGGCGCACGCGCCGGTCGGGGTGACCTTCGTGCAGGAGGAGAACAACCAGGGGGCGGGCTTCCCGAAGGAGCTGTACGGCAACGCGTACATCTCCGAGAGCGGCCCCACCTACGCCACCGGCCCGCAGGTGCGCGGCAAGCGCATCGTGATGTTCGCCTTCGACGCCAAGGGCAAGGTCACCGGTCCGAAGACGCTGGTGGAGTACAACGGCAACGGCAAGTCGACCATCGCCGGCATCGCCGCCGGGACGGACGGGCTGTACTTCAGCGCGCTCTACCCCGACGACGCCAAGGACGGCCCGTACGCGGCCAAGGCGAAGCTCTACCGGGTCCGCTACGCCGACGCGGCCGGTGCGGCGCCCAAGGACGCCAAGGTGGACAAGAAGCTGTGCACCGACGACGAGTTGAAGATCACCGCGGCGCCCGCGAAGACGACTGTCGCCCGCAAGACCTCGCTCACCATCGGCCTGAAGGTGCAGAACACGTCGAAGCGCTCCTGCGTGCGCGACGTCGGTGCCGATCTGCAGGAGCTGCAGTTGCTGCGCGACGGCGAGAAGCTCTGGTCGTCCGACGACTGCGGGCCGGTGCGCGGCAGCCAGGTGGTCCGCTTCGCGCCGGGCCAGTCCCGCGCCTACAGCGCGACGTGGAACGGCAAGGCCAGCAACACGTGCGAGAAGAAGGGCCGCCGGGTGCCGGCCGGGGCCTCGCCCGCCGCGGGCACGTACGAGATCGTCGCCCGCGTCGGCAGCGACCGCAGCGAACCCGTGACGATCACGCTGAAATGACCCGGCCCGCCTGGTGGAACCGGACCCGTCCAGCTCACGTGACCTACGTCCCGTCTGGTGACACCGGCGGGGCGTGGCGGGCAGGCTGCCGGGCCGCCGTGACAGACTGGTGATCGTGTTGCGTTGGCTGACCGCAGGGGAGTCGCACGGGCAGGCGCTGGTCGCCGTGCTCGACGGCGTGCCCGCCGGAATCGAGATCACCAGTGACGAGATCGGCCACGAGCTGGCCCGCCGCCGCCTCGGCTACGGCCGCGGCGCGCGCATGGCCTTCGAGCGGGACGTGGTGACGATCCTCGGCGGTGTGCGCCACGGACGCACCCTGGGCAGCCCGGTCGCGATCCAGGTCGGCAACTCCGAGTGGCCCAAGTGGCAGACCGTGATGTCGGCGGACCCGGTCGACCCGGACCTGCTGGCCGCGCAGGCCCGCAACGCGCCGCTGACCCGCCCCCGGCCCGGCCACGCCGATCTTGCCGGCATGCAGAAGTACGGCCACGACGACGCCCGGCCGATCCTGGAGCGCGCCAGCGCCCGGGAGACCGCCGCCCGCGTCGCCGTCGGCACCGTCGCCAAGGCTCTGATCAAGCAGGCGCTGGGCATGGACGTGCTGTCCCACGTGGTCGAGCTCGGCTCCGTGGTCGCCAAGTCCGGCCTGGTGCCGGTGCCCGGCGACACCGAGCGCATCGACGCCGACCCGCTGCGCTGCCTGGATCCGCAGGCCAGCGAGCGCATGGTCGCCGAGGTCGACGCGGCCAAGCGCGACGCCGACACCCTCGGCGGCATCGTCGAGGTCCTCGTCTACGGCGTGCCGCCGGGCCTGGGCACGCACACCCAGTGGGACCGCAAGCTCGACGCCCGCATCGCCACCGCGCTGATGTCCATCCAGGCCATCAAGGGCGTCGAGATCGGCGACGCGTTCACCCAGGCCCGCTCGCGGGGCTCGGTGGCGCACGACGAGATCGTGCCGACGCCCGACGGCGTGAAGCGGGTCACCGACCGGGCCGGCGGCCTGGAGGGCGGCATCACCTCCGGCGAGCCGCTGCGGGTGCGCGCCGCGATGAAGCCGATCTCGTCGCTGAACCGGGCGCTGTCCACCGTGGACGTGACCACCGGCGAGGTCGCCACCGCCATCAACCAGCGCTCCGACGTGTGCGCGGTGCCCGCGGCGGCGGTCGTCGCCGAGTCGATGATGGCGCTGGTGCTGGCCGAGGCGGCGACGGAGAAGTTCGGCGGCGACTCGGTCACCGAGATCCGCCGCAACCTCGCCGGCTACCTGGACAACCTGCTGATCCGCTGACAGACCGCCGGGTCCGCGCCGTGGACCGGGGAGGGGAACACCGTGAGCAAGCCGTTGTGTGTCCTGGTCGGGGCACCCGGGGCCGGCAAGTCGACCGTCGGGCAGCTGCTGGCGCAGGCGTACGGGGTGCCGTTCCGCGACACCGACGCCGACGTCGAGGCCACCGCCGGCAAGCCCATCTCGGAGATCTTCATCGACGAGGGCGAGCCGCACTTCCGCGCCATGGAGACGGCCGCGGTCGCGGCGGCGCTGGCCGAGCACTCCGGCGTGCTGGCGCTGGGCGGCGGCGCGGTGCTCGCCGAGGACAACCGGGCGCTGCTGGCCGGGCACACCGTGGTCTACCTGAGCGTGGACCTGTCCGACGCGGTGTCCCGGGTCGGGCTGGGCCAGGGCCGCCCGCTGCTGAACTTCAACCCGCGGGCCACCCTGCGCTTCCTGCTGGACCAGCGGCGGCCGCTGTACGAGCAGGTCGCGACGCACACCGTGGTCACCGACGGGCGCACCCCGGAGGAGATCACCGCCGAGCTGGTCGAGCTGCTGAAGGGCTGAGATGTCAGAGCTGACCCGGATCGCCGTGGGCGGCGACCAGCCGTACGACGTGCTGGTCGGCCCCGGCGTGCTCGCCGAGCTGCCCGCCCTGGTCTCCGGCGCCGACCGGGCCGCGGTGCTGTACGCGCCGCCGGTGCGCGCGTACGCCGAGCAGGCCGCCGCGCACCTGGTCGACGCGCGTGTCCAGCCGGTGATGATCGAGGTGCCCGACGCCGAGGCCGGCAAGTCCATCGGCGTCGCCGAGCGCTGCTGGGACGAGCTGGGCCGGGCCTCGTTCACCCGCAACGACGTCGTGGTCGGCGTCGGCGGCGGCGCGGTCACCGACCTGGCCGGTTTCGTCGCGGCCTGCTGGCTGCGCGGCGTGCGCTGGGTGCCGGTCTCCACCAGCATCAACGGCATGGTCGACGCGGCCGTCGGCGGCAAGACCGGGGTGAACACGGCCGCCGGCAAGAACCTGGTCGGCGCGTTCTACCCGCCCGCCGGGGTGCTCTGCGCCACCGAGGCGCTGGCCACGCTGCCCACCGCGCAGCTGCTCGCGGGCATGGCCGAGGTGGTCAAAGGCGGCTTCATCGCCGACCCCGTGATCCTCGACCTGATCGAGCGCGACCCGCGGGCCGCCGTCGACCCGGCCGGCCCGGTGCTGCGCGAGCTGATCGAACGCAAGATCGCGGTGAAGGCCCGGGTGGTGAGCGAGGACCTGCGCGAGTCCGGGCTGCGCGAGATCCTCAACTACGGCCACACGCTCGGTCACGCCATCGAGCGCCGGGAGGATTACCGCTGGTCGCACGGGCACGCGGTCAGCGTCGGCCTGGTGTACGCCGCCCGCCTGGGCGTGCTCACCGGCCGCCTCGACGAGGCCACCGCCGCCCGCCACGCCGCCGTCCTGCGCTCGCTGGACCTGCCGGTGTCCTATCCCGCCGACGCCTGGGACGACCTGCGCGCCACCATGTCGGTGGACAAGAAGGCCCGCGGCAAGGCGCTGCGCTTCGTGCTGCTCAACGGCATCGCCGAGCCGGTCACCGTGCCCGTCGACGACGAGGCCCTGCTCGCCGAGGCCTACCTGTCCGTCGCCTCCTGAAGGAGACCGCCATGAAGGTGTACGTGCTCAACGGGGTCAACCTCGGCCGGCTCGGCACCCGCCAGGTCGACGTGTACGGCGTCACCACGTACGCGACGCTGGTGGAGCTGTGCGAGAAGACGGGCGCGCTGCTCGGCCTGGATGTCGAGTGCCGCCAAACCGACCTGGAGGGCGAGCTGGTGGGCTGGCTGCACCAGGCCGCCGACGAGCACGCCGCGGTGGTCCTGAACCCCGGCGCGTGGAGCCACTACTCCTACGCCGTCCGCGACGCCTGCGCGATGCTCAACGGCCCCCTGATCGAGGTCCACATCTCGAACATCCACACCCGCGAGGAGTTCCGCCACCACTCGGTCGTCTCCGCCGTCGCCACCGGCGTCATCGCGGGCCTGGGCGTCGACGGCTACCGCCTGGCCCTGGAACACCTCTTCCACCGCCTCACCGACTGACCCGGTTCCGTCAGCGCTGGCCGGTGGCCTCGGTGAGGAGCTGGTAGACCTGGGCGCGGCCGGTGACGCGGACCGGGTGGCCGCCTTCGCGGGGGCGGTCGGCCACGGCGGGCATGCCGAGGATGGCTGCCGCGGTGACCAGGGACTGGGCCGCGGCGGGCGAGCCGGCCCGGACGGTGAGCTGCCCGGCGTGTGCGTCGACGCCGCCGGTGAGCATCGCCATCCGCCACAGGCCCAGCGCCGCCTGGCGCGACTCCGGCACGGCGGAAGACGCCGCCAGCAGCTGGGTCCGGCTGCGCCAGGCCCCGGTCAGGGCCCGCACGATCCGGTTGTACGCCCCGGCCGACACCTCCACCCGCAACCCGTCACGTTCGGTGCGGACCACGTTGGCCCAGGTCAACGTGGAGAGCAGGCTGGCCAGCCGGGCCGCCGCGGCGGGCGAGGAGGTCGACGCGATGGCGGTCGCCGCCGCAGGGCGGTGCCACCCCGACGGGCGCATCTCCTGCCAGCCGAACGCCGCTTCGAGCAGCGGGTACGCCCCCAGTGGAGCCTGCGACAGGGCGCGGTCCAGCGGGGCCATCTCGGCCCGGGAGGTGTCCGCGGGCGCGGCCTCGGCCGGGGCGGCAAGCGGGGGGAGGTCCGTGAGCAGGGTCGCTGACATGGGACGGTCTCCTCTCAGGCAGGTCAGGTGCGGGGGATCTCGCGGTCGGTCACGACGGCGCCGTCGGCGACTCGGTAGGCCCAGACCACGATGGCGTTGTCCACGAGCTCACCCTGCGGGGTGAACTGCAGCCGCCCGGTGACGCCGTCGTGGGCGTACTTGTCCACGAAGGCCTCCATGTCGGGGCGGGTGGTGCGGCCGGCCTCGAAGCCGGCCAGGAAGATCGACGCGGCGTCGTACCCCTCGGCGCTGTAGGTGCCGGCGTCCTTGCCGAACCCGGCCCGGTACTGCACCGGGAAGTCCCGGGACGCGCGCTCGGGCGGCAGGCAGGCGCAGGTGATGACGGCCCCCTCGGCGGCGCGCACCCCCGCGGCGCGGATGAAGCCGGCGTCCTTGACTCCGTCGCCGCCCACGAACGTGGCGGTCAGTCCCGCGTCGCGCATCGCCTTGAGCAGGGCGCCGCCGCTGGAGTAGTAGCCGCCGTAGAAGACGACGTCGGCCCCGGCGGAGCGGATCTGGCTGACCACCGAGGAGAAGTCGACCTGGCGGGGCGGCACCGCGGCCCGCTGCACCACCCTGCCGGACAGGGTCGCGGCGACCTCGTCGGCCAGGCCGCGGCCGTACGCCCCGGTGTCGTCGATGACGAACGCCTTGCGAGCGTGCAGCACGGTGTCGATGTAGCGGGCGGCCGCCGGGCCCTGCGCCGCGTCGTTGCCGATCACGCGATGGAACGTCGACCAGCCGCGCTGGCTCAGGTTGGTGCGGGTCGCCGACGGGCTGACGATGGTGACGCGGCCCTGGTCGAGCAGCGGCAGGGCGGCCGCGGTCTCGCCGGAGAAGGCGGGCCCCACCACGCCGAGGATCGCGGGGTCGGCCACGATCTGCTGCGCCAGCGCGGTGGCCTGCTTCGGGTCGCTCTGCGAGTCGAAGTCCTGCAGCGTCACCGGGCAGTCGGGATGCCGCCCGTTGTACTGCTCGACCGCCAGTGCGGCGCCGGAGCGGATGTTCGTTCCGAGATCCGCCGAGGCCCCGCTGAGCGGGCCGATGACGGCGATCTTCAACCCGCACGGCCGGGCCGGCGGGGCCGCGGTGCCCGCTGTCGCGTCGCAGCCGGGCGTCGCCGCCAGCGCGAGCAGCGCCAGCGTCGAGACAACCCGTGCGTACGGCCCTCGCAACAGCCGACCTCCTCGACGTAGGGTGCGCCTATCCTGCCCGGATGAGCGTGAGGATTGCATGAGTAACCCGGTGGAAACGGCGTGGCCGACTGCCCGCAAGCGGGTGGCGGCCGTGTTTGTGCTGGTCGCGACCCTACTGGGTGCCTGCAGCAGCGGCCAGGTGACGGTCCAGCCCACCCTGGCGCCCGCCCCTGGCCGCCCCTCGGGCCTGCAACCTGCCCTCTTCGGCATCAGTTCCGACACCCTGGGCTGGATAGTGATCGACGAGCAGGGCTACGTCCTCTACCGCAGCGAACTGGACGCCAACCGCCCCTCCCGGTCGGCGTGCACCGGCACCTGCACCCAGCAGTGGCTCCCGGTCCCCGCCGCCGACCCGATCCGCGTCGAAGGCATCGACCGCCAGCTCATCGGCACCCTCACCCGCCCCGACGGAACCCAGCAGATGACCCTCGCCGGCTGGCCCCTCTACGGCTACACCGGCGACCGCATGCCCGGCGACACCAACGGCCACGGCCTGAACGGCCACTGGTATGCCGTCACCCCCATCGGCACCCGCGCCGGCCCCACCCCCGCCTGACCAAGATCAACCTGGTCCTGGGGCGGGTCAGGGGGTGGGGAGGGTGAGGGTGGCTTCGGTGCCGCCGCCGTCGGCGGGGCGCAGGGTGAGGGAGCCGTCGTGGAGGTCGGCCACCCAGCGGGCGATGGCCAGGCCCAGGCCGGTGCCGTTGGGGGAGCCGGGGCGGAAGCGCTCGCCGCCGGTGGCGGGCAGGTCGGCGCCGGGGCCGGGACCGGCGTCGCGGATCACGACGGAACCGGGTTCGACCGTCAGGGTGATGGTGGCCGGGGCCTCGCCGTCGCGGCCGTGCTGCACCGCGTTGTGGATCAGGTTGCGCAGGGCGATGCGGACCAGCGTGGGGTCGCCCAGGGCGACCGCGGGCCGGGTGTACGCCGTCGCGGTGTGCGGCGGCTGCACCGTGTCGGCCAGCACCTCCTCGGCGAGCTGGTCCAGCCGGAAGCGCTGGCGCTCCAGGTGGCGCAGGCCGGCGACCAGCCGGGCCCGGGTCAGCAGCGCGGCGACCGCGTCGGTCAGCCGGTCGGTGGCCGCGATGACCCGGCGCAGCGCGTCCGGCTGCCGGGCGGGGGAGTCCAGCGCCGACTCCGACACCGCCCGGATCACGGTCAGCGGCGTACGCAGCTCATGGGCCGCGTCGGCGACGAACCGCTCCTGCTGGGTGAGGGCGTCCGCGATGGGCTGGGTGCCGCGGCGGGCCAGCAGGTAACCGCCGACACAGGTCATCACCGTGAACGCGGTGCCGCCGACGATCAGCGCGAGGGCCAGGCGCTGGTGAGCGGCCTGCCCCGGTCCTGGGTCGGCGACCGCGACGACGGTGCCCGCGATCGCCCCCGTCTCGGCGTGCCGGAACGGCACCGCGAGCAGGTGTATGACCTCCTGCCGCTCGTCACGCACCGCCTCGCTCAGCTCGCCGCCCGCGGAGCGCACCTGCCTGGCGGGCCCGAGCAGCGTCGGCGGCGCGATGACGGCCAGCCGCGCCGGATGCGCGAACACCAGCGTGACATCGGTCCGATCGGCCTCGTACACGTACACCGCCGTGGACCCCTGCGCTATGGCGTTGTCATAGAGCTTGTCCAGCAGCAGCGCACCCGAGTCGTAGTACAGCAGCGCCACCGCCGTCCCGGCCGTGCGATGCAGATCAGCCGCGACCGCCTCGGCCCGCTGCCGCTCATCGACGACGAGCGCCACCGCCCCCATCCCCGCCAGCCCGATGATGTTCAGCGCCAGCAGCAGCGCCGTCAACCGCATCCGCAGCCCCGCCAGCCGCTCCGCCGTCTGCAGCTGCCTCGTCTCCCGCCTCATGCCGCTTCCTTCATCAGCGGCCGGCCAGGTCGACGCGGTAGCCGGTGCCGCGGACGGTGGTGATGAGGGGCGGGTCGCCTAGTTTGCGGCGGAGTTGGCCCACTACGACGTCCACGACGTTCGAGGTGGGGTCGGCTTGTTCGTCCCAGCAGTGTTCGAAGAGGTCGGCGCGGGTGACGACGGCGGGGCGGCGGACGAGGAGCATCTCCAGGACGGAGAACTCCTTCGGGGTGAGGGTGAGCAGGATGCCGTCGCGGCGGACCTCCCGGCGGGCGGTGTCGACCTCGACGTCTCCTGCTCTCATCACCGGGGGGAGCATGGTGCCGCGGCGGCGGCAGAGGGCGCGGACGCGGAGCACCAGTTCGGCGGCGACGAACGGTTTGACGACGTAGTCGTCGGCGCCGGCTTCGAAGCCGGCGACGCGGTCGGTGACGTCGTCGAGGGCGGTCAGCATGAGGGCGGGCACGCCCAGTCCCGCTTCGCGGCGGCGGCGCAGCTGCCCGGCGGAGTCGCCCTCGGGCAGGATGCGGTCCAGGACCAGGCAGTCGTAGTCGTTGACGCTCATGTTCACGTCGGCCTGACTCCAGTCGGCCGCCTGGTCGACGGCGAACCCGACCGCGCGCAGGGCGGTCACGACCACCCCGCGCACCTCAGGGTCATCCTCCACCACCAGCACCCGCACGGCGGCGAGGCTAGCAACCAGAATGCTCGTCCGGCTAGCGCGGCCGCTGGGAGCGGGTCGCCGCGACCGGCGGCGGTCACAGCGTGTCCCCGGCCACCCGCGCGCCCGGCCTGAGATCACGGGCCGGTAAAGTAGTCAGGTCTGTTCTTTGTCAAGTATCTGATCATGTACGGGAGCCTGGCTGTGGCTAGCACGAACGACCTCAAGAACGGCATGGTGCTCAACCTCGACAAGGAGCTCTGGGCCGTCGTCGAGTTCCAGCACGTGAAGCCCGGCAAGGGTCCGGCCTTCGTGCGGACGACCCTCAAGCACGTGCTCACGGGCAAGGTCGTCGACAAGACCTTCAACGCCGGCACCAAGGTCGAGACCGCGAACGTCGACAAGCGCACGATGCAGTACCTGTACGCCGACGGCGACGACTTCGTCTTCATGGACCTGGACACCTACGACCAGATCCACGTCAGCGGCGAGACCGTCGGCGACAACGTGAACTACCTGCTGCCCGAGGCCGAGGTCGTCGTGGCCACGCACGAGGGCGTGCCGCTGTACGTCGAACTGCCGACCTCGGTGATCGTCAAGGTCACCTACACCGAGCCGGGCCTGCAGGGCGACCGCTCGACCGGCGGCAACAAGCCGGCGACCATCGAGACCGGCGCGACCGTGCAGGTGCCGCTGTTCATCGTCACCGACGAGAAGATCAAGGTCGACACCCGCGACGGCCGTTACCTGGGCCGGGCCTGATGGGCTTCGTGCCCGTCGGGGGGACTGCTCGTGGCTGAGGGACCGAAGTCGCAGATGCCCGCGCGCCGCAAGGCGCGCAAGCGGGCACTCGACGTGCTTTACGAGGCGGATTTGCGCGACCTGCCGGTGCGCACCGTGCTGGCGGCATACCTGGAGCGCATGGAGTCGCCGCGCCCGGAGCACCTGCCGTACGCGGTGTCGCTCGCTGAGGGCGTCAACGAGCACCTGGACGACATCGACGAGACGATCGCCACCTTCGCCGAGGGCTGGACGATCGACCGGATGCCGGTGGTCGACCGCAACCTCGCCCGCATCGCGGTGTATGAGCTGCTCTACGTGCCCGAGATCGACGACCCGGTGGCCATCACCGAGGCCGTCGAGCTGGCCAAGGAGCTCTCCACCGACGATTCGCCGCGCTTCCTCAACGGCCTGCTCGGCCGTATCGCGGACTACGCGCCGCGCCACTGAGCACCACACCACGCGAAAGCGGCCTTCCACCCCGCCGGGGGTGAAAGGCCGCTTTCGTCGTGCGGGAGAGTGTCAGCTCGCGAAGAACGCGCGCGGGTCGGCGACGAGCACGCCGTGGTCGGCCAGCCGCTCGATCAGCTCGGTGGGGGTGCAGTCGTAGAAGACGGCCAGCGCCTGCAGGTCGACGGCGCGGATGGAGAGCACCCGGCCGTTGTAGTCGCCGCGCTGCTGCTGGATGGCGCGCGCGTAGCGGGCGACGGAGGCGAGGTCCTCCTTGGCGCCGTCATAGAGGCGCTCCAGGTCGAGGACGATCTTGCTCGTCGCCTCCTGGCGCGGGGCGGGGCCGTCGGGCAGCAGCTCGCCCACGGGCACCCGGTAGAAGTCGGCCAGCTCGGCCAGTCGGGACACCGTGACAGCACGGTCACCACGCTCGTACGAGCCGACGACCACAGCCTTCCAACGCCCGTTCGACTTCTCCTCCACGCCCTGCAGGGACAGGCCCTGCTGCTGGCGGATGGAGCGCAGTCGCGCACCGAGGGACTTGGCGTAATCAGACGGCATTCCGACACTCCCAGCTATTTGCCGGGGCGGGTTCCCCGACGATCGCTACGCAGCGTGACGGTACGGCGCAGAAGACACGCGGTCAAGTGCTCATTGACCACCAAGTTGAGACAACCTCATCCGACTAGCTTGATCAACTGAACTGATCCGCCAGTGTCAACGGTATGACCTGCGGATTGACTCACCCCCGCGCGTCGAGGCCGCCCGCCTCACTGCTAAGTTTACTGATCAGACGGTCGCCGGCCACGGTCGACGATCATGACCTTGACATCCTTTAACGACCCGTCCGGTGAGGCGGGGAAGGAGGTCTGCCTTGGCGCGCCCAATGACAGACGAGTCGCACCAGCAGCCGGCCGGGCCGGCTCCCACGAAGACCGTTCTCTCCGCCGCGGACGTCTCCCGCGTGCTGGACCGCATCGCGCACCAGATCCTGGAGAAGACCTCCGGGGCCTCCGACGTGGTGCTGATGGGCATCGCCACCCGCGGCGTCCCGATCGCCCGCCGCCTCGCCGAACGCATCCACGCCTTCGAGGGCGTGCAGCTCCCGGTCGGCATCCTCGACATCACGCTCTACCGCGACGACCTGCGCAGCAGCTCCGTCCGTGCGGTGGGGCGCACCGAGGAGCCCGCGGGCGGCGTGGACGGCCGCAAGGTCATCCTGGTCGACGACGTGCTCTTCTCCGGCCGCACCATCCGGGCCGCCCTCGACGCCCTGTCCGACCTGGGCCGCCCCGCCGCCGTGCAGTTGGCCGTGCTGGTCGACCGCGGCCACCGGCAGCTGCCGATCCGCGCCGACTATGTCGGCAAGAACATCCCCACCGCCCTGTCCGAGCAGGTCAAAGTGAAGCTGGTGGAGATCGACGGGAACGACGAGGTGGTCCTGGCCACCGGTGCGAAGGGCGGCATCCGATGAAGCACCTGCTGTCGACGGCCGACCTGGACGCGGCCACGGCGACCGAGATCCTCGACATCGCCACCGAGATGGCCAGCGTCTCCGGCCGCGAGATCAAGAAGCTGCCCACGCTGCGCGGCCGCACCGTGGTGAACCTCTTCTACGAGGACTCCACCCGCACCCGGATCTCCTTCGAGGCCGCCGCCAAGCGGCTGAGCGCCGATGTGATCAACTTCTCGGCCAAGGGCTCCAGCGTGGAGAAGGGCGAGAGCCTCAAGGACACCGCCTGGACGCTGCAGGCCATGGGCGCCGACGCGGTCGTCATCCGGCACCCCGCCTCCGGCGCCCCGCACCGGCTGGCCAACTGGGTCACCGGCAGCGTGCTCAACGCCGGCGACGGCACCCACGAGCACCCGACCCAGGCGCTGCTGGACGCGTACACGATGCGCTCGCGGATGGGCCGCATCGACGGCCTGCACGTGGCGATCGTCGGTGACGTGCTGCACAGCCGGGTGGCCCGGTCCAACGTGCTGCTGCTCAACACCCTGGGCGCGAAGGTGACCCTGGTCGGGCCGCCGACCCTGGTGCCGACCGACCTCAACGCCTCGGTCCAGGTCGCCTACGACCTCGACGCGGTGCTGCCGCAGGCCGACGTGGTGATGATGCTGCGGGTGCAGCGCGAGCGCATGACCGACTCCTACTTCCCCTCGGCGCGGGAGTACTCCCGCCGCTACGGCCTCGACGGCGCCCGGCTGCGCCGGATGCCCGCGCACGCGATCGTCATGCACCCCGGTCCGATGAACCGCGGCATGGAGATCACCCCCGAGGTGGCCGACTCACCCCGCTCCACCATCGTCGAGCAGGTCACCAACGGCGTGTCGGTCCGTATGGCCTGCCTGTATCTCCTGCTCGGAGGCGCGCGATGACCCAGCCTCCCACCAGCAGCCCGATGACCGTCCGGAGGACGCCCGTGCCCGACATCCTGATCCGCAACGCCCGCGTGCTGGGCGGCGAGCCGACCGACCTGGTGCTGCGCGACGGTGTGATCGCCGAGATCGGCCAGGGCCTGAGCGCCGACGGCGCCGAGGTCGTCGACGCCGCCGGCCTGGTCGCCCTGCCGGGCCTGGTCGACCTGCACACCCACCTGCGCGAGCCGGGCCGCGAGGACGCCGAGACGGTGTACACCGGCTCGCGCGCCGCGGCGCTGGGCGGCTACACCGCCGTCTGCGCGATGGCGAACACCTCGCCGGTGGCCGACACCGCGGGCGTGGTCGAGCAGGTGTACCGGCTCGGTCAGGAGGCCGGGCTGGTCGACGTGCAGCCGATCGGCGCGGTGACCGTCGGGCTGGCCGGCGAGCGGCTGGCCGAGCTGGGCGCGATGGCCGACTCGGCGGCGCGGGTGCGGGTCTTCTCCGACGACGGCTTCTGCGTCGCCGACCCCCGGCTGATGCGCCGGGCGCTGGAGTACGTCAAGGCGTTCGACGGGGTCATCGCCCAGCACGCCGAGGAGCCCCGGCTCACCCAGGGCGCGCAGATGCACGAGGGCGACGTCTCCGCCCGGCTCGGGCTGACCGGCTGGCCCGCGGTCGCCGAGGAGTCGATCATCGCGCGGGACGTGCTGCTGGCCGGGCACGTGGGCGCGCGCCTGCACGTCTGCCACGTGTCCACCGCGGGCAGCGTCGAGATCATCCGCATGGCCAAGGCCCGGGGCGTCCGCGTCACCGCCGAGGTCACACCGCACCACCTGCTGCTCACCCACGAGAAGGCGGAGTCCTACGATCCCGTCTACAAGGTGAACCCGCCGCTGCGCACCGACGCCGACGTCGAGGCGCTGCGGGAGGGCCTGCGCGACGGCACGATCGACATCGTGGCCACCGACCACGCCCCGCACGCCGCGGAGGACAAGGAGTGCGAGTGGGCGTACGCCCGCCCCGGCATGCTCGGCCTGGAGACCGCGCTGCCGATCGTCCTCGACGTGCTGGGTGAGGACTGGCCGCTCATCGCCGAGCGCATGTCGTACGCCCCGGCTCGCATCGCGGGCCTGGACGGGCACGGCAACGCCCTGGTCGCGGGCGCGCCCGCGAACCTGACCCTGGTCGACCCCACGGTGCGGTGGAGCGTCGACCCGACCGGGCTGGCCAGTCTCAGCCACAACACGCCGTACGCCGGGATGACCGTGCCCGGCCGGATCGTCGCCACCTTCCTGCGGGGTGTGCCGACGGTGCTCGACGGAAAGGTGCAGAAGTGACCGAGGCAATTCTGGTCCTGGAGGACGGCCGCACGTTCCGCGGCGAGTCCTACGGGGCCGTCGGCGAGACCTTCGGCGAGGCGGTCTTCACCACCGGCATGACCGGCTACCAGGAGACCCTCACCGATCCGTCGTACCACCGCCAGGTCGTGGTGCAGACCGCGCCGCACATCGGCAACACGGGTGTGAACGACGAGGACGACGAGTCCGACCGGATCTGGGTCGCCGGCTACGTGGTCCGCGACCCGGCCCGCACGCCGTCGAACTGGCGCTCCACCGAGGACCTCGGCACCCGGCTGGCCCGCTCCGGCGTGGTCGGCATCAGCGGCGTCGACACCCGGGCGCTGACCCGGCACCTGCGCGAGCGCGGCGCGATGCGCGTCGGCGTGTCCAGCGTCGAGCGCGACCCGCAGGCGCTGCTCGCCCGGGTGCTCCAGCAGCCGCAGATGACCGGGGCGAACCTGTCCGCCGAGGTCACGACGCCGGAGGCGTACACCGTCGACGCGATCGGCGAGCACCGCTTCACGGTGGCGGCGCTGGACCTGGGCATCAAGCGCAACGTGCCGCGGCGGCTGGCCGCGCGCGGCGTGACCACGCACGTGCTGCCCGCGAACTCCACGCTCGGCGACCTGCTGTCGGTCGGCGCGGACGCGGTGTTCTTCTCGCCCGGCCCCGGCGACCCGGCCACCGCCGACCACGCGGTGATGCTGGCGCAGGAGGTCATGAAGCGGAGCCTGCCGCTGTTCGGCATCTGCTTCGGCAGCCAGATCCTGGGCCGCGCGCTGGGCTTCGGCACGTACAAGCTGGGTTATGGACACCGCGGCATCAACCAGCCGGTGATGGACCGCAGCACCGGCAAGGTCGAGGTCACCTCGCACAACCACGGCTTCGCGGTCGACGCGCCGCTGGACGGCGTGGCCGACACCGGTTTCGGCCGGGTCGAGGTGTCCCACGTGTGCCTGAACGACAACGTGGTGGAGGGCCTGCGCGCGCTGGACGTGCCCGCCTTCACCGTGCAGTACCACCCGGAGGCGGCAGCGGGGCCGCACGACGCCGACTACCTGTTCGACCGGTTCGTGGAGCTCGTGGAACGCCCCGGCCAGGTCCGTCAGCAGCTCATCAACGGAGGCAAGTGAGATGCCGAAGCGGACCGATCTCAAGCACGTGATGGTCATCGGCTCCGGGCCGATCGTCATCGGCCAGGCCTGCGAGTTCGACTACTCCGGCACCCAGGCGTGCCAGGTGCTGCGCAGCGAGGGCCTGCGGGTCAGCCTGGTCAACTCCAACCCGGCGACCATCATGACCGACCCCGAGTTCGCCGACGCCACCTACATCGAGCCGATCACGCCCGAGTTCGTGGAGAAGGTCATCGCGGCCGAGCGCCCCGACGCGCTGCTGCCCACCCTGGGCGGCCAGACCGCGCTGAACACCGCGGTCGCCCTGCACGAGTCCGGGGTGCTGGAGAAGTACGGCGTCGAGCTGATCGGCGCCGACATCGAGGCGATCCGGCGCGGCGAGGACCGGCAGCTGTTCAAGGACATCGTCGCCAAGGCCGGCGCCCGGCTCGGGCTGACCGGTGACCTGGTGCCGCGCAGCCGGGTCTGCCACTCCATGGCCGAGGTCCGCGACACCGTCGCCGAGCTGGGCCTGCCGGTCGTCATCCGGCCGTCGTTCACCATGGGCGGCCTGGGTTCCGGCATGGCGCACACCCCGGAGCAGCTCGACCTGATCGCGGGCAGCGGCCTGGCCGCCTCGCCGGTGACCGAGGTGCTCATCGAGGAGAGCGTGCTCGGCTGGAAGGAGTACGAGCTGGAGCTGATGCGCGACAAGCACGACAACGTCGTGGTCATCTGCTCGATCGAGAACATCGACCCGATGGGCGTGCACACCGGCGACTCGGTGACCGTCGCCCCGGCGATGACCCTCACCGACCGCGAGTACCAGGACATGCGCGACCTGGGCATCGCCGTGCTGCGCGAGGTCGGCGTCG
Organism: Catellatospora sp. NPDC049133; assembly: GCF_040648455.1. NCBI lineage: Bacteria > Bacillati > Actinomycetota > Actinomycetes > Micromonosporales > Micromonosporaceae > Catellatospora > Catellatospora sp. NPDC049133. The sequence goes on along the minus strand of NZ_JBEZDT010000037.1, from coordinate 48,747 downwards.
ACACCGGCGGCTGCAACATCCAGTTCGCGATCAACCCGGAGAACGGGCGCATCGTCGTCATCGAGATGAACCCGCGGGTGTCGCGTTCGTCGGCGCTGGCGTCCAAGGCCACCGGCTTCCCGATCGCGAAGATCGCGGCGAAGCTGGCCATCGGGTACACCCTCGACGAGATCCCGAACGACATCACGCTCAAGACCCCGGCCGCGTTCGAGCCGACGCTCGACTACGTCGTGGTGAAGATCCCGCGCTTCGCGTTCGAGAAGTTCCCCGGGGCCGACCCGGAGCTGACCACCACGATGAAGTCGGTCGGCGAGGCGATGAGCCTGGGCCGCAACTTCCCCGAGGCGCTGAACAAGGCGATGCGCTCGATGGAGACCAAGGCCGGCGGCTTCTGGACCGCGCCGGACCGCTTCGGCTCGGTCGAGGAGGCGCTCGACGCGCTGCGCACCCCGCACGACGGCCGCCTGTACGCCGTGGAGGAGGCGCTGCGCCACGGCGCGACCGTCGCCCAGGTGACCGAGGCCTCCGGCGGCATCGACCCGTGGTTCGTGGACCAGATCCTCGGCCTGGTCGAGCTGCGCGCCGAGATCCTCGACGCGCCCGTGGTCGACCTGGCGCTGCTGCGCAAGGCCAAGCGGGCCGGCCTGTCCGACCGCCAGCTCGCCGCGCTGCGCCCGGAGTTCGCGGGTGAGGACGGGGTGCGCACCCTGCGCCACCGCCTCGGCGTGCGGCCGGTCTACAAGACCGTCGACACCTGCGCCGCCGAGTTCGCCGCCGCCACGCCGTACCACTACTCGTCCTACGACGAGGAGACCGAGGTCGCCCCGAGTGCCCGGCCCAAGGTGCTGATCCTGGGCAGCGGCCCGAACCGCATCGGCCAGGGCATCGAGTTCGACTACTCGTGCGTGCACGCCGTGATGGCGCTTCGCGACGTTTCGTCGGCGGATGGCCAGGGCCGCTACGAGACCGTCATGGTCAACTGCAACCCGGAGACCGTCTCCACCGACTACGACACCGCCGACCGCCTCTACTTCGAACCGCTGACCTTCGAGGACGTCCTCGAAGTGGTGCACGCCGAGCACAGCTCGGGTGTCGCCGCGGGCGGGCCCGGTGTCATCGGCGTCATCGTGCAGCTCGGCGGGCAGACGCCGCTGGGCCTGGCGCAGCGGCTCAAGAACGCCGGGGTGCCGATCGTGGGCACCAGCCCCGAGTCGATCCACCTCGCCGAGGAGCGCGGCGCGTTCGGCCGGGTCCTGGCCGAGGCCGGGCTGCGCGCCCCGGCGCACGGCACCGCCATCTCGTACGAGGACGCCAAGCGCATCGCCGACGAGGTCGGCTACCCGGTGCTGGTCCGACCGTCGTACGTGCTCGGCGGGCGCGGCATGGAGATCGTCTACGACGACGCCACGCTGCGCGACTACATCGGCCGGGCCACCGACATCTCGCCGGAGCACCCGGTGCTGGTGGACCGGTTCCTCGACGACGCCATCGAGATCGACGTCGACGCGCTCTGCGACGCCGACGGCAACGTCTACATCGGCGGCGTGATGGAGCACATCGAGGAGGCCGGCATCCACTCCGGCGACTCGGCGTGCGCCCTGCCGCCGATCACGCTCGGCGGCCGCCACCTGGACGTGGTGCGCGAGTACACCGAGGCGATCGCCCGCGGCGTCGGCGTGAAGGGCCTGCTCAACGTGCAGTATGCCCTCAAGGACGACATGCTCTACGTCCTGGAGGCCAACCCGCGCGCCTCGCGTACCGTGCCGTTCGTCTCCAAGGCGACCGCGGTGCCGCTGGCCAAGGCCGCCGCCCGGATCATGCTCGGCGCGACGATCGCCGAGCTGAGGGCCGAGGGCATGCTGCTCGCCGAAGGTGACGGCGGCCTGCTGCCGGAGAACTCCCCGGTCGCGGTCAAGGAGGCGGTGCTGCCGTTCAAGCGCTTCCGCACCCCCGCCGGCAAGGGCGTCGACACGCTGCTGTCGCCGGAGATGAAGTCCACCGGCGAGGTCATGGGCATCGACATGGCGTTCGGCCACTCGTTCGCCAAGTCCCAGGCCGCCGCGTACGGCACCCTGCCGACCAGCGGCAAGATCTTCGTCTCGGTCGCCAACCGCGACAAGCGAGGCATGATCTTCCCGGTCAAGCGCCTGGCCGACCTCGGCTTCGAGATCGTCGCCACCGTCGGCACCGGCGAGGTCCTGAGGCGCCACGGCATCGTCTGCGAGGTCGTCGGCAAGCACAGCGACGACGCCGACCGCGACGCCGTCAGCCTCATCGCCTCCGGCGAGGTCAAGATGGTCATCAACACCCCGCAAGGTTCGGGCGCCAAGGCGCGTTCCGACGGCTACGAAATCCGCTCCGCAGCCGTGGCCGCCGACATCCCCTGCTGCACCACGGTCCCCGGCGCCGCGGCGGCCGTCATGGGCATCGAAGCCCTGATCCGCGGCGACATGACCGTCCGCCCCCTCCAACACCTCCACGCCGTGATCCGCCCGGAGCTCTCCGCGTGACCCTGTTCGAGAAGGTGGTCCGCCCCCGGTTGTTCCGGATCGGGGGCGGGGACGCCGAGCACGCGCATGAGTGGACGCTGCGGAGGCTGGCCGGGATCTCCCGGCAGCCGGCGGTGCTGAGCCTGCTCAGGCGGCGTTATGCGGTCGAGCGGCCGGTGGACGTGTTCGGGGTGCGGTTTCCGAACGCGGTCGGGCTGGCGGCGGGGATGGACAAGAACGGGGTCGCGCTGAAGGCGTGGCCCGCGCTCGGGTTCGGGTTCGTCGAGGTCGGCACGGTGACCGCGCTGGCGCAGCCGGGTAATGACCGGCCGCGGCTGTTCCGGTTGCCGGACAGCAGGGCGATCATCAACCGGATGGGGTTCAACAACGAGGGGGCTGCCGCGCTCGCGGGGCGGCTGGCCGCGTTGGGGCCGCTGGGTGTGCCGTTGGGGATCTCGTTGGGCAAGTCCAAGGTGACTCCGCTGGAGGAGGCCGTCGCGGACTACCGGGCGTCGTACGACGCGCTGAAGTCCTATGGCGACTACTTCGCTGTCAACGTCTCCTCGCCGAACACTCCGGGTCTGCGCAGTCTGCAGGACCGGGACCAGCTGGACGCGATCCTGGCCGCCCTGATCGAGCCGCGTGCCGCGGCGCCGGGCGGGCCCGGCACTCCCGGCGCCCCGGAGTCGGCGCCGCCCGGCGGTGCGGCGACCGGCGAAGCTGGGCGGGCCAAGCCCGTGCTGGTGAAGATCGCTCCTGATCTGACCGACCACGCCATCGCCGAGCTGCTCGAAGTGTGCCTGGCGCGGGGCGTGGCCGGTCTGATCGCGACGAACACCACGCTCAGCCGGGACGGGGTCGCACCGGCCGACCAGGCCACGGCGGCGCAGGCGGGTGGGCTGTCCGGCGCGCCGCTGACCGAGCGGGCGCACAAGGTCGTGTCGTTCGTGCACGGCGAGACGAACGGCCGCCTGCCGATCATCGGCGTCGGCGGCCTTCTGAGCGCCGACGACACCGCCCGCATGTTCGACGCGGGCGCGAGCCTGGTGCAGCTCTACACCGGATTCATCTACCACGGCCCGGCGCTCGTACGCGCCGCCGCGCGACGGGCCCCGGAGGCCACCCGGTGACCGACGAGGTTAAGAAGGGCACCTTCCACAACGCGGAGCGTTGGGAAGGTGCCCTTCCTTTCACCCAGGACGAGCTGCTGGAGCTGGACCGGGCACACGTGTGGCACCCGTACGGCCCCATGCCGGGCCGGCAGACGCCGCTCGTCGTGGACGGCGCACAGGGCACGAGGCTGACGCTGGCCGACGGGCGCGAGCTGATCGACGGGATGTCGAGCTGGTGGGCGGCGATCCACGGCTACCGGCACCCGGTGCTCGACGCCGCGGTCACCGACCAGCTGGGACGGATGAGTCACGTCATGTTCGGCGGGCTCACTCACGAACCGGCGGTGCGCCTGGCCAGGAAGCTGGTCGACATCACCCCGGCCGGGCTGGAGCACGTGTTCCTGGCCGATTCGGGCTCGGTCAGCGTCGAGGTCGCGATCAAGATGTGCCTGCAGTACCAGGTGTCGCGGGGCCGGCCGGCCAAGCGGCGGCTGGCGACGTGGCGTGGCGGCTATCACGGTGACACGTGGCAGCCGATGAGCGTGTGCGATCCCGAGGGCGGCATGCACTCCCTCTGGGGCGGCGCGCTGCCGCGCCAGGTGTTCGTGGACGCGCCTCCGGCGCAGTACGACGAGTCCTATGTGACGGTGCTCAAGCAGGCGCTGGCGGCGTACGCGCACGAGCTGGCCGCGGTCATCGTCGAGCCGGTGGTGCAGGGCGCGGGCGGCATGCGCTTCCACGACCCGCGCTACCTGCGCGCGCTGCGCGATCTGTGCGACGAGTTCGACGTGCTGCTGGTGTTCGACGAGATCGCCACCGGCTTCGGGCGCACCGGCGAGCTGTTCGCCGCCGACCACGCCGGGGTGACCCCCGACGTGATGTGCGTCGGCAAGGCGCTGACCGGCGGATATCTGACACTGGCCGCGGCGCTGTGCACCGCCGAGGTGGCCCGGGGCATCTCCGAGGGCGCGGTGCCGGTGCTCGCGCACGGGCCCACGTTCATGGGCAACCCGCTGGCCTGCGCGGTCGCCTACGCCAGCATCGAGCTGCTGCTGTCGGGTGACTGGCGGGCGCAGGTGCGCCGGATCGAGGCGGGGCTGCGGGCCGGCCTGGCGCCGGTGCGCGAGCTGCCCGGTGTGGCCGACGTGCGGGTGCTGGGCGCGATCGGCGTGGTGCAGCTCGACCACGACGTGGACATGGCGGCCGCCACGGCCGCCGCGGTGGAGCACGGCGTGTGGCTGCGCCCGTTCCGCGACCTGATCTACACGATGCCGCCGTTCGTCAGCTCCGATGAGGATGTGTCGGCGATCACCAAGGCGATGTACGCGGCCGCGGCGGCCTGTTCGTCGTGACCCCGTCCGAGCGGTCGCCGAGCGCGACCGTGCGGCTGCGACGGTCACATCCGAAAGTGAGTGAGGAGATTTCATGGAGCCGTTCGGTGCGCGCCTGGCGCGGGCGATGGATGAGCGCGGCCCGCTGTGTGTCGGGATCGATCCGCACAGCTCGCTGCTGAGGGCGTGGGGCCTGCCCGACGACGCCGACGGAGTGGCGGCGTTCTGCCGGATCACGGTCGACGCGCTGGCCGGTCGGGTCGCCGTCGTCAAACCGCAGTCGGCGTTTTTCGAGCGATTCGGGTCCCGCGGGGTGGAGATTCTTGAGTCAACTATCCGACAGTTTAGGCAGGCCGGAACCCTTGTGCTCCTCGACGTCAAGCGGGGCGACATCGGTTCGACGGCCGCCGCGTACGCCGACGCGTATCTGAACCCATCGAGGCCTATGTATGTCGATGCGATCACCGCGAGTCCGTTCCTGGGACTCGGATCGCTCGCGCCGATGTTCGACATGGCGGCTGAGCACGGCGGGGGCGTCTTCGTTCTGGCTCTCACGTCCAACCCGGAGGGTCCGGCCGTGCAGCACGCTCGGGGTATCGACGGCCGTACCGTCGCGCAGGCGATCATCGACGAGATTTCCCAGCTCAACAAGGGTGTGGAGCCGCTCGGCAGCCTCGGACTCGTGGTCGGAGCGACCATCGGCGAAACCGGTCACGACCTCTCCCAGGTGAACGGCCCGTTCCTCGTTCCGGGCCTCGGCGCGCAGGGCGGAACGGCCGACGATCTTCGCCGGATCTTCGCCGGGAACCTCGGCGCGGTGCTGCCGTCGTCGTCGCGCGAAGTGCTCGGCGCGGGCCCCGACGTGCACGCGCTGCGGGAGGCGGCATCTCGGACTCTCGATGCCTGCCGGGACGCATTGGGACGTCCGGGCCGGTCGTGACCTTTCCGTGATCATGCGCGGTGACGTTGCCGAAAACGCCGTCGACCGCTAGGTTTCCCCGCGCTGGGCTGATCTGCTCGCGTGGCCCACCAGTCACGCGGGTTTTCACCAGCAACGGGTGCCGAAGGTTAGCCACCGAGTCCGGTGGGGAACCCGACGCACCACACGCCGGCGATCCCGTCGGCGTGACCAAGAGGACCTGAGGAGAACTGGTGCCGCTCCCGTCACTGACCCCAGAGCAGCGCGCTGCCGCGCTGGAGAAGGCCGCGGAGGTCCGCAAGGCTCGGGCTGAGCTCAAGGAGCAGCTCAAGCAGGGCAAGACCACCCTGGCCGCCGTGCTTGACCGCGCCGAGGGCGACGATGTCGTCGGCAAGCTCAAGGTTTCGGCCGTGCTGCAGGCGCTCCCCGGCATCGGCAAGATCCGGGCCACGCAGATCATGGAGAAGCTGAAGATCGCCGACTCCCGCCGCCTGCGCGGGCTGGGCGACCAGCAGCGTAAGGCGCTGCTGGCCGAGTTCGCGGCCTGAGCCGACGAACCTCGTCAGCGGAAAGACCCCGGAACAACGCGTGTCCCGGCGCGCCGCCGCTCATAGCGGCGCGCCACGGTGCACGCCACGTTCCGCGCCGCGGGCGGACGCCCCGTCCGCGGTGAACGGGCAGCGGTGTGCCGAGGCTCCACCGCCTGCCCACCGCAACGACCTGCCACTTCGGCGTGAGTGACACTCACACCATCGGGTGAGCGGGACGTTGCGCAGATCGTCGCCCGGCGGCGCTGTCGAAACGGCAGCGCCGCTGGTTCGTTTATGCGGGCAGGAAGGCCCCATCCGGGCCGGAACCCCCTGTTAAGACTTGGTGACGTACTGCTCAAACAGGGGCCCGGCTCCCACCTCCGCTCCGCGATTGGGTAGAACTTGAGAATGGAAGACGACGTACCGCTCGCCGCCAGAGCGGCCGCGCCCGCCCGCCTTACCGTGCTCTCCGGTCCCTCCGGTGTCGGCAAGGATGCCGTCATCGAGGTCATCCGCAAGCGTTCGCCCTGGGTATGGCTGTCCGTCTCGGTCACCACCCGCAAGAAGCGCGACTACGAGATCGACGGCAAGCACTACACGTTCGTCAACCGCACCGAGTTCGAGCGCCTGGCCGACACCGGCATGCTGCTGGAGTGGGCCGAGTTCGCCGGCAACCTCTACGGCACGCCGCGCGCGGCGGTCGAGGGCCGGATCTCCGCCGGCATCCCCGCCCTGCTGAAGATCGACCTGCAGGGCGCCCGCCAGGTCCGCGAGACCTGGCCGGACGCCCAGCTCGTCTTCCTCGCCCCGCCCAGCCGGGAGGAGCTGCGCCGCCGGCTCATCGGCCGGGGCACCGAGAGCCCGGAGACCATCCGCCGCCGCCTGGCCCACGCCGACGAGGAACTGGCCGCGGAGTCCGAGTTCGACGTGACTGTCGTGAACGACTACCTCGAGCGCGCCGCAGACGAGTTGGTAGGATTACTCGGTTCGCCGGCGCTCGCTGCCGCACGCCCGCGCGTTTAGCGCCCGGCACACTCTCTGAGACAAGGACTGGAACGTGGCTGGAACCGTCGCCCAACCCGAAGGCATCACCAACCCGCCCATCGACGAGCTGCTCGACAAGACCTCGTCGAAGTACTCGCTGGTGATCTTCGCGGCCAAGCGTGCCCGGCAGATCAACGCCTACTACAGCCAGCTCGGCGAGGGCCTGCTGGAGTACGTCGGCCCGCTGGTGGAGACCACCCCGCAGGAGAAGGCGCTGTCCATCTCCATGCGGGAGATCAACGCCGGGCTGCTCACCGCCGAACCGACCAACGAGGCCTGAGCCTCCCGACATGGCTCGCGTCGTCCTGGGTGTAGGCGGCGGCATCGCCGCCTACAAGGCCTGCGAGCTGCTGCGCCTGCTCACCGAGTCCGGTCACTCGGTGCGCGTCGTGCCCACCGCCTCCGCGCTGCGCTTCGTCGGCGCGCCGACCTGGGAGGCGCTGTCCGGCCAGCCGGCCGCCACCGAGGTGTGGGCGGACGTGCCGCAGGTGCCGCACGTCAAGCTCGGGCAGAGCGCCGACCTGGTGCTCGTCGTGCCCGCGACGGCCGACCTGCTGGCCAAGGCCGCCCACGGCATGGCCGACGACCTGCTCACCAACACCCTGCTCACCGCACGGTGCCCGGTGGTGTTCGCCCCGGCCATGCACACCGAGATGTGGGAGCACCCGGCAACCGCCGACAACGTCGCGACGCTGCGCCGCCGCGGCGCGCTGGTCATCGAGCCCGCCGTCGGCCGGCTCACCGGCAAGGACACCGGCAAGGGCCGGCTGCCCGACCCGGCGCAGATCTTCGAGGTCGCGCTCCGGGTGCTGGCCCGCGGCGTGGACCCGCGGGCCGACCTGGCCGGCCGCCACGTCGTGGTCACCGCCGGCGGCACCCGTGAGCCGCTCGACCCGGTGCGTTTCCTGGGCAACAGATCTTCCGGCAAGCAGGGGTACGCCTTCGCGCGCACCGCGATCGCCCGGGGCGCCCGGGTGACGCTCGTCGCCGCCAACGTGTCGCTGCCCGCGCCCGCCGGAGCGGACCTGATCCGGGTCGGCACCACGGCCGAGCTGCGCGACGCCGTGGTCGGCGCGGCCAAGGAGGCCGACGCCGTGATCATGGCCGCCGCCCCGGCCGACTTCCGCCCGGCGGCGTACGCCGACCAGAAGATCAAGAAGACCGACGACGGCGCGGCCCCGGTCATCGAGCTGGCCCTGAACCCGGACATCGCGGCCGAACTGGGGGCGAACAAGCGGCCCGGCCAGGTGCTGGTGGCCTTCGCCGCCGAGACCCACGACGCGCTGGAGCACGCCCGCGGCAAGCTGGTGCGCAAGCGCGCCGACCTGATCGTGGTCAACGAGGTCGGCCAGGGCTTGGTCTTCGGGGCCGACCACAACGAGGCGGTCGTGCTCGGCGCGGACGGTTCGCAGCGCGAACTGCCCTCGCGGAGCAAGGACGATCTCGCCGACGCGGTCTGGGATCAGGTCGTCGCCCTGCTGTGACCGCCGTCCCGTCCTGCGGACTCTCGGGCAGGGCTTGCGCCCTTGCGGCGTTGTAGGGAACTAGACTTTCGCCAGGACGCCGATGGCCTTACGGTCCATCCATCGTCATCAAGCGCTGTATTGGAGAAATCGAGTGGCACGTCGCCTGTTCACCTCGGAGTCGGTCACCGAGGGTCACCCGGACAAGATCGCTGACCAGATCAGCGACGGCATCCTGGACGCGCTGCTCGCCCGGGACCCGCGCAGCCGCGTCGCCGTCGAGACGCTGATCACCACCGGTCAGGTGCACGTCGCCGGCGAGGTCACCACCCAGGCGTACGCCGACATCCCGACCATCGTGCGCGACACGATCCTCGGCATCGGCTACGACTCCTCCAAGAAGGGCTTCGACGGCGCTTCCTGCGGCGTGAGCGTGTCGATCGGCTCGCAGTCGCCCGACATCGCGCAGGGCGTCGACAGCGCGCTGGAGCAGCGCTCCGGCGAGGGCGCCGACTCCCTCGACGCGCAGGGCGCGGGCGACCAGGGCATGATGTTCGGCTTCGCCTGCTCGGAGACGCCGGAGCTGATGCCGCTGCCGATCGCGCTCGCGCACCGGCTGGCCCGCCGCCTCACCGCGGCCCGCAAGGACGGCGCGATTCCTTACCTGCGCCCCGACGGCAAGACCCAGGTCACCATCGAGTACGACGGCTTCAAGCCGGTCCGGCTCAACACCGTGGTGGTCTCGTCGCAGCACGCGCCGGACATCTCGCTGGAGTCGCTGCTCACGCCGGACGTGCGCGAGCACGTCATCGCGCCCGAGCTCGACGGCCTGGGCCTGGACACCGAGGGCTACCGGCTGCTGGTCAACCCGACCGGCCGCTTCGAGATCGGCGGCCCGATGGGCGACGCGGGCCTGACCGGCCGCAAGATCATCGTCGACACGTACGGCGGCTACGCCCGCCACGGCGGCGGTGCGTTCTCCGGCAAGGACCCGTCGAAGGTCGACCGCTCGGCGGCGTACGCGATGCGCTGGGTGGCCAAGAACGTCGTCGCGGCCGGGCTGGCCGAGCGCTGCGAGGTCCAGGTGGCGTACGCCATCGGCAAGGCCAAGCCGGTGAGCCTGTTCGTGGAGACCTTCGGGACCGAGACGGTGTCGGTGGAGCGGATCGAGCGGGCGATCGGCGAGGTCTTCGACCTGCGTCCGGCCGCGATCATCCGGGACCTGGACCTGCTGCGCCCGATCTACCAGCAGACCGCCGCGTACGGCCACTTCGGCCGCGAGCTGCCGGACCTGACCTGGGAGCGCACCGACCGCGTCGCCGACCTCAAGTCCGCCGTCAGCTGACCCACCCGGCCCCACGCAAAGGAAGGGCACCTTCTTAACGCTATGCGTTGTGGAAGGTGCCCTTCCTAACTCTGGCGGGTGTGGCGGTTGGTGCCGCTGCCGGCCGGCCAGGACGACGTCCGCCGTCGGCGGGGCGAGCGCGGGTCCGGGCGTCGGACGGGTCTGCTAAGACTTTCTGGTGACTCCCCGCCCGAAACGTGATCGTGAGCCGGCCGAGCGCCTGCCCGTCGCGCGGGTGTGCGTGGATGTGCCCCTGCCGCATCTCGACCGCACGTTCGACTACCGCGTCCCCGCCGACCTCGACGTCACGGCGTGGCCCGGCACCCGGGTGAAGGTGCGCTTCAGCGGCCAGCTCGTCGACGGCTGGCTGCTCGACCGCGTCGAGGACACCTCCCACGAGGGCCGCCTGTCCTGGCTGGAGAAGGTCGTCTCGGCGGAGCCGGTGCTCGACCCGCAGGTGCTGCGCGCGGCCCGCGAGGTCGCCGACCGGTACGCGGGCAGCCTCGCCGACGTGCTGCGCCTGGCGGTGCCGCCCCGGCAGGCGAAGGTCGAGGCTGAACCGGTCCCGGCCGCCCCGACGGGCCGGGTCCCGGAGCCGCCGCACGAGGGCTGGCAGCGGTATCCGGCGGGGGAGGCGTTCCTGCGGGCACTGGGCGCGGGGCGCGCACCACGGGCGGTGTGGTCGGCGCTGCCCGGCGAGCAGTGGCCGGACCGGATCGCCGAGGCCGTCGCCGCGACCCTGCACGCGGGCCGGGGCGCGGTGGTCGTGGTGGCCGACGCCCGCGACCTGGAGCGCCTGGACACCGCGCTGACCGCCCTGTTGGGGCCGGACCGGCACGTGGCGCTGGCCGCGGCGCTGGGGCCCACCGAGCGCTACCGGCGGTTCCTGCGGGCCCGGCGCGGCCAGGTCGCGGCGGTCGTCGGCACCCGGGCGGCCGCGTTCGCCCCGGTGGCGGACCTGGGCCTGGTGGCGATCTGGGACGACGGCGACGACCTGCACGCCGAGCCGCGCTCGCCGTACCCCCACGCGCGGCAGGTGCTGCTCACCCGCGCCCAGCAGCAGGACGCGGCGGTGCTGGTGGGCGGGTTCGCCCGGACCGCCGAGGCGCAGCTGCTGCTGGCCACCGGCTGGGCGAAGGAGATCGCCGCCAACCGTGACCAGCTGCGGCGGTACGCGCCGGTGGTGCAGCCGGCCGACGACAACCAGCTGGCCCGTGATCCGGCCGCCGCTTCGGCCCGACTGCCGAGCGCCGCCTGGCTGGCCGCCCGCGACGCCCTGGCGGCGGGTGCGCCGGTGCTGGTGCAGGTGCCGCGGCGCGGGTACGTGCCGGCGGTGTCCTGCCAGGAGTGCCGGGAGCGGGCCCGCTGCGTCCACTGCGCCGGTCCGCTGGCGCTGGGCAGCGCCAACGCGGTCGCCACGTGCCGCTGGTGTGCCCGGCCCGCCGCGGGCTGGACCTGCCCGGCGTGCGGCGGCCGGCGGCTGCGGGCCGCGGTGACCGGCGTGCGGCGTACCGCCGAGGAGCTGGGCCGGGCGCTGCCCGGCGTGCCGGTGCGCACCTCGGGGCGGGAGGCGGTGCTGGCCTCGGTGCCCGCAGAGGCGGCCCTGGTGCTGGCCACGCCGGGCGCGGAGCCGGTCGCCGAGGGCGGCTACGGCGCGGTGCTGCTGCTGGACGCCTGGGCGCTGCTGACCCGGGCCGACCTGCGGGCCACCGAGGAGGCGGCCCGGCGCTGGTTCAACGCGGCGGCGCTGGCCCGCCCGGGTGGCCGGGGCGGCAAGGTGGTCGTGGTGGCCGACAGCGGCCTGGCCACGGTGCAGGCGCTGGTGCGCTGGGACCCGGCCTGGCTGGCCGAGCGGGAGCTGGGGGAGCGCCGGGAGCTGGGCTTCCCGCCCGCGGCCCGGATGGCCACGCTGACCGGTCAGGCGGACGCGGTCAACGACCTGCTGGACCTGGCCAGGCTGCCCGACGGCGTGCAGGTGCTGGGCCCGCTGCCGGTCGGCGACGACGAGGAGCGGATGCTGCTGCGCACCGGTCGCGCGGGCGGCCTGGCCCTGGCCAAGGCCCTGCACGACGCGGCCGGCGTGCGCAGCCTGCGCAAGGCCCCCCACCCCGTCCGCATCCAGCTGGACCCGCACGAACTCTGACCCGCCACTCGGCTGCGGCATCCGTGCGATCGGCGTGTGGTGTGATGTGCGGCGTCGATAAGCGGACAAACGCCCCGCCGCGCGACCGATCGTGCAGGCAGGCACGGGCCACTCCGTAGACTGATCAGCACTGCCCTTCGTACTCGAGGAGACGACCCCTGTGACCGTCCAGCCCATCCGACTCTTCGGGGATCCGGTGCTGCGCACCCCCGCCGACGAGGTGGTCACCTTCGACAAGGAACTGCGCGGGCTCGTGCGCGACCTGACCGAGACCATGCGCGACGCCGGAGGCGTGGGACTGGCCGCGCCGCAGATCGGTGTCGGGCTGCGGGTGTTCAGCTTCGACGTGGACGACGTCGTCGGGCACCTGATCAACCCGGTGCTGCACTTCCCCGACGAGGAGGAGATGGACGGCGACGAGGGCTGCCTGTCCGTGCCGGGGCTGTACTACGACACCAAACGCCGCAAGAACGTCATCGCCAAGGGCTTCAACGAGTCCGGCGACGCGCTGCAGATCGTCGGCACCGGCCTGATGTCGCGCTGCATCCAGCACGAGACCGACCACCTCGACGGCGTCATCTTCATCGAGCGGCTGGACGCGCAGGCGCGCAAGACCGCGCTGCGCGACATCCGCCGCGCCGACTGGTACGACCCCAGCCGGACGGTCGTGAAGGTCTCCCCGCACGCCGCGCCGAGCCCGTTCGGTCTGGGGAGGTAACCCGTGCGCCTGGTCTTCGCCGGCACGCCCGAGGTGGCGCTGCCCTCCCTGGACGCCATCGAGAAGTCCGGCCACGAGCTGCTGGCCGTGGTCACCCGCCCCGACGCGCCCTCGGGCCGCGGGCGGCGGATGGTGCGCTCGCACGTGGCCGCCTGGGCCGACGAGCGCGGCATCGAGGTGCTCACCCCGGCCCGGCCCCGTGAGCCCGAGTTCCTGGACCGGCTGCGCGAGCTGGCACCCGACTGCGTGCCGGTCGTCGCGTACGGCGCGCTGGTGCCCCCGGTGGCGCTGGAGATCCCCGTACACGGCTGGGTGAACCTGCACTTCTCGCTGCTGCCCGCGTGGCGCGGCGCGGCCCCGGTGCAGCACTCGGTCTGGCACGGCGACGAGTTCACCGGCGCGTCGGTGTTCCAGTTGGAGGCGGGCCTGGACACCGGGCCGGTGTTCGGCACGCTGACCGAGACGATCCGTCCCCGCGACACGTCCGGCGACCTGCTGGAGCGCCTCGCCGTGGACGGCGCGGGGCTGCTGGTGACGGTGCTCGACGCGATCGGCGCGGGCGCGGCGCGGGCCGTGGCGCAGCCGGCCGACGGCATCACCCTGGCTCCGAAGATCACCGTCGAGGATGCCGAGGTGCGCTGGGACGAGCCGGCGTTCGCGGTGGACCGGCGGGTGCGCGCCACCACGCCGGGGCCCGGCGCGTGGACGACGTTCCGCGGTGAGCGGGTCAAGCTCGGCCCGGTGCTGCCGGTGGCCGACGGCCCCGCGCTCAAGCCCGGCGACCTGCTGGTGGAGAAGCGCCGGGTGCTGGTCGGCACCGCGACGAGCCCGGTGGAGCTGGGCGAGGTACGTGCCGCGGGCAAGAAGCCCATGTCGGCGGTGGACTGGGCCCGCGGGGTCCGTGTCGAGGGTGAGGACAGCTTCTCGTGACATCGTTCCGCGGGGGCAGCAGCTCCGGTGCGGCCAAGCCGCGCCAGCACGACCGCGACGCCCGGGGCGGGCGCGGGCCACGGGCGGGGCGGCCCGCCCACGACCCGTCCCGGATGACGGCGTACCAGGCGCTGCTGGCGGTGCACCGCGACGACGCGTACGCGAACCTGGTGCTGCCGGGGCTGCTGCGCGAGGCCGGCCTGTTCGGGCGGGACGCGGCGTTCGCCACCGAGCTGACCTACGGCACGCTGCGCGCCCGGGGCACCCTCGACAAGATCATCGCCGTGGCGGCGGACCGCGACATCTCGCGCATCGACCCGCCGGCCCGCGACGCGCTGCGCCTGGGGGCGTATCAGGTGCTGCACACCCGCGTGCCCTCGCACGCCGCCGTCGCCTCCACGGTCGACCTGGTGCACTCGGTCGCGCCCGGCGCGGCCGGCTTCGCCAACGCGGTCATGCGCCGCATCGCCGAGCGCGACCTGGACACCTGGCTGGCCCAGGTGGCGCCGTCCGAACAGGACGACCCGGTCGGCCACCTCGCGGTGGTCGAGAACCATCCGGAGTGGATCGTGCGGGCGTTCCGGGAGGCGCTCGGCGGCGACCTCGCCGAGACCGCCCAGTTGCTCAGCGCCGACAACGACCGGCCCGAGGTGCACCTGTGCGCGCGGCCCGGCCGTGCCGACGCGGTCGAGCTGGCCGACGCCGTCGGCGGGCAGCCCGGCGCGTTCTCCCCGTACGCGGTCTACCTCGGCGGCGGCTCGCCCGGTGAGCTGGTCGAGATCAAGACCGGCCGGGCGCACGTGCAGGACGAGGGCAGCCAGCTCGTCGCGAGCGCGCTGATCGAGGCCCCGCTGGAGGGCTCCGACGAGCGCTGGCTCGACCTGTGCGCGGGCCCCGGCGGCAAGGCGGGCCTGCTGGCCGCGCTGGCCGCCCAGCGCGGCGCGCACCTGACCGCGGTCGAGGTCACCGAGCACCGGGCGAACATGGTCGCCAACGCGGTGCGCGGCCTGCCCGCCACGGTGGTCTGCACCGACGGGCGCAGCGTCGGCTCCGACCGGGACCTGCCCGAGGGCGGCTTCGACCGGGTGCTCGTCGACGCGCCGTGCACCGGCCTTGGCTCGCTGCGGCGGCGGCCGGAGTCGCGCTGGCGGCGCCAGCCCTCGGACCTGCCGCCGCTGACCAAGCTGCAGCGCGAGCTGGTCGCCGCAGCCCTGCGGGCGGTGCGCCCCGGCGGGCTGGTGGCGTACGTGACCTGCTCGCCGCACCTGGTGGAGACGCAGGTCAGCGTGACCGAGGCCGTGCGCCGCTCCGGAATGGACGTCGAGTTCGTGGACGCCCGCCAGTCGCTGCCCGCTGGTATGCCCGGCCTGGGCGACGGGCCGACGGTGCAGCTGTGGCCGCATCGGCACGGCACCGACGCGATGTTCCTGGCCCTGCTGCGCCGCAAGTCCTGAGCCTCGCCCCGGCCCTGCCGCGGCGAGACCCCGAGGGCCGCGGCCGGACCCGGTCGGCGGCAGGGGCGCAGAGCCCGCCGCCGCAACGGCCGAACGCCTGAGAAGCCCCTCCCGTCGTGTGACGGCGGGAGGGGGACGCGGCGAGCGAATCCCGCTTCACGCTCCGTAAGCTGATCGTGTGACGCCCGACATCATCATCGCCCCCAGCATCCTCGCCGCGGACTTCGCGAACCTCGCCGCCGAGGCGAAAGCGGTCGAGGGCGCGGCGGACTGGTTGCACGTCGACGTGATGGACAACCACTTCGTGCCGAACCTGACCATCGGCCCGCCCGTGGTGGAGAGCCTGCGCCGGGCCACCGGCATCCCCTTCGACTGCCATTTGATGATCGAGGACCCGAAACGCTGGGCTCCGGCGTACGCGCAGCTCGGGGCGTACAACGTGACGTTCCACGCGGAGGCGTGCGATGATCCGGTGGCGCTGGCCAAGGACCTGCGCGCGGCCGGCACCCTGGCCGGGCTGGCGGTGGACCGGGACACCCCGATCGAGCCGTACCTGGAACTGCTGCCGCACTTCGACACGATCCTCGTGATGACCATCAAGGCGGGCTTCGGCGGCCAGGCGTTCATGCCGGAGATGCTGGACAAGGTGCGCGCCGCGCGCCGCCACGTCGACGCCGGCCACCTGGACATCCGCATCGAGGTCGACGGCGGCATCGCCGCGGACACCATCGAGGCGGCGGCGCTGGCGGGCGCGGACGCGTTCGTCGCCGGAACCGCGGTGTACGGAGCCCACGATCCCGCCGAAGCCTGTCGTAAACTGCGTGCTCTGGCGCAGGCGGCCGTCGCCCGTCAGACCACATCGGACAGTGGGGGCACGACAGTTTGACCACCGAGCCGCAGGCAGCCGGCCAGGCCGAGGTGATCCTGGTCGTCGACGACGACCCCGACATCGTGCGCGTGGTCGAGGTCAACCTGCGCCTGCACGGGTTCGACGTGATGAGCGCGCACAGCGGCCCGGAGGCGCTGGCGCTGCTGGAGCACCGCCGTCCCGACCTGGCCCTGGTCGACCTGATGATGCCGGAGATGGACGGCCTGGAGCTCACCCGGCGGCTGCGCGCCGACCCGATGGTCACCGCGCTGCCCATCATCGTGCTCACCGCCAAGGCGCTCACCTCCGACAAGGTGGCCGGCCTGGCGGCGGGCGCGGACGACTACATCGTCAAGCCGTTCGACACCTCGGAGTTGATCGCCCGGGTGCGCGCGACGCTGCGGCGCAACCAGGAGGCACGGGAGGTCTCCCCGCTGACCGGGCTGGCCGGCAACACCCGCATCCTGCGGGAGATCGCCGACCGGCTGAAGGCGGGCGACGACTACGCGGTCTGCTACGTCGACATCGACCGGTTCAAGAGCGTCAACGACGTGTACGGCTTCGGCCGCGGCGACCAGTTCATCAGCGCGCTGGCCCGGTCCATGCGGCGGGCGACGGTGTCGGTGGGCCTGCCCCCCGCGTTCCTGGGCCACGTCGGCGGCGACGACTTCGTGGTGGTCTGCCACCCCTCCCAGGTGCAGGAGATCACCAGCTACGCCATCTACGACTTCCAGCGGGCCGCTGACGCCCTCTACGACCCCGTCGACTCGGCCCGCGGCTACCTGGAGGTGGTCGACCGGCGCGGCAAGGTCTTCGAGGTCAACCTCGTCACACTGTCGATCGGGGTGGCCGTGTCGACGAGCCGGGTGTTCCGCCACCCGGGCGAGGTGGTCGCCGTCGCCTCGGAGATGAAGGCCGCGGCCAAGAAGCACTACGGCAACTGGGTGGCTCTCGACCAGCGCTCGGACCGCCCGGCCGAGCCGCAGGACCCGGCCGGGCCCCTGCCTCGGCGGCGGCCCGCGGCGGAGCCCTCGCCCGCTCTGCCCCAGCAGCGCGTCACAGAGAGCGACACCGCCGCCGAAACCGGCCCGCACGCGTGACACACTGGCGTGCCGGTCAGGCACACGTCGCCTGCTGGAGCAGCCGTTCGGCGCCGTCCGCAGCGAGGCGGAGGGCCCAGGCCGGTCACGGCTGCAGGCGAGCACGACATCTGCAGGGAGGTACGAGCGGATGGGGCAGCTACCCACGGTGAGCCCGGCCGAGGACAAGGCCATGGCGCGGGCGATCGAGCTGGCGGCGCGCGGACTGGGCACCACCAGCCCGAACCCGGTTGTCGGCTGCGTGCTGCTGGACTCCGCCGGACACGTCGTCGGCGAGGGCTTCCACGCGTACGCGGGCGGACCGCACGCCGAGATCGTGGCGCTGGCCCAGGCGGGGGAGAAGGCGCGCGGTGGCACCGCCGTGGTCACCCTGGAGCCCTGCAACCACACCGGCCGCACCGGCCCGTGCGTCCAGGCGCTGATCCGCGCGGGCGTGTCCCGCGTCGTGATCGCCGTGGACGACCCCAACCCCCTGGCCGCGGGCGGCGAGCAGACCCTGCGTGACGCCGGCGTCGAGGTGCTGACCGGGGTGCGCACCGCCGAGGCCGAGGAGGGCAACATCGCGTGGCTCACCTCGGTGCGCCGGGGACGGCCCTACGTGATCTGGAAGACCGCCGCCACGCTCGACGGGCGCTCCGCGGCCGCCGACGGCACCAGCATGTGGATCACCTCCGAGGCGGCCCGCATGGACGTGCACCGGCTGCGCGGCACCGTGGACGCGATCATGGTCGGGGTCGGCACGGTGCTCGCCGACGATCCCCGCCTGACCACCCGTGACCTGCGCACCGGCAGCCTGGCCATCCGGCAGCCGCTGCGCGTGGTGATCGACTCGCAGGGGCGTACGCCCGCCGGCGCCCGAGTGCGCGACGGCGCCGCGCCGACCCTGATCGCCACCACCGCGCTGCTCGGCGGCGACGCCGAGGGCCGGGTGGACCTGCGCGCGGTGCTCAGTGAACTGCACCACCGCGGCATCCGCAGCGTGCTGCTCGAAGGCGGCCCCCGGCTGGCCGGAGCGTTCCTGGCCGCGGGCCTCGTCGACCTGATCATCTCGTACGTCGCGCCGAAGCTGCTCGGTGACGGCCCGGCCGCACTCGTCGGCGCGGGGGTGACAACCATCACGGACGCCATCGACCTCGAGGTGCTAGATGTTGACCGTGTCGGGCCAGATCTGCGCCTGACCGCCCGTCCGCGCGTGAGCGCGGACAGCGGCACTTTGTGACACGGCCGGACGCCAGTCGCCGGCACGCGAGGAGGAACGAGTGTTCACCGGCATCGTGGAAGAGCTCGGCGAGGTCGTGAGCCTGGCCTGGGAGGGCGACGGGGCCACGGTCACCGTACGCGGCCCGCTGGTCGTGTCCGACGCCAAGCACGGCGACTCGATCGCGGTCAACGGCGTCTGCCTGACCGTCATCTCCACCTCGGGCGACACCTTCGAGACCGAGGTCATGAAGGAGACGTTCGACCGCAGTTCGCTCGGTTCGATCGCCCCCGGCGAGCGGGTGAACCTGGAGCGCGCGGTCACCGCGGCGACCCGTCTGGGCGGGCACATCGTGCAGGGCCACGTGGACGGCGTGGGCACGATCGCCTCGAAGAACCCCGGCGGCGGCTGGGAAGATGTCCGGATCCTGCTCCCGGAGGGCATGTCCCGGTACATCGTGGAGAAGGGGTCGATCACCGTGGACGGCATCTCGCTGACCGTGGTCGCGGTCGACGACGAGTCCTTCACGGTGAGCCTGATCCCGACCACGCTGGAGCTCACCACGCTCGGCCGCAAGCAGCCCGGCGCGCTGGTGAACCTGGAAGTCGATGTCATCGCCAAATACGTCGAGAAGCTGGTCGCAGCGCAGCGGGGAGCGAAGTGAACATCATGAGTGAGCGAAGCGAACGAATCGGGCAGCTCAGCCTGGTTGAGGCTCAGGTCGCCGGCGAGCGCAGCGAGGTGGCGGCATGAGCCTCAACACCATCGAAGATGCCATTGCGGCGATCAAGGCGGGTAAGCCCGTCATCGTGGTCGACGACGAGGACCGCGAGAACGAGGGCGACCTGATCTTCGCCGCGGAGCTGGCGACGCCGGAGCTGGTCGCCTTCACCGTGCGCTACACCTCGGGCTACATCTGCGTGGCGATCACCGAGGAGGAGGCCGACCGCCTCGAACTGCCGCCGATGTACTACACGAACCAGGACCGCCGCGGCACCGCGTACTGCGTGACCGTCGACGCCCGCGAGGGCGTGACGACCGGCATCTCCGCCGCCGACCGCGCCCGCACCCTGCGCCTGCTCGGCGAGGCCGCCACCAAGCCCACCGACCTGGCCCGGCCCGGCCACGTGGTGCCGCTGCGCGCCAAGACCGGCGGCGTGCTGCGCCGCCCCGGGCACACCGAGTCCGGCGTCGACCTCGCCCAGCTCGCCGGCCTGCACCCGGCCGCCGCGATGTGCGAGATGGTCA
Organism: Catellatospora sp. NPDC049133; assembly: GCF_040648455.1. NCBI lineage: Bacteria > Bacillati > Actinomycetota > Actinomycetes > Micromonosporales > Micromonosporaceae > Catellatospora > Catellatospora sp. NPDC049133. Next base: position 28,855 of record NZ_JBEZDT010000037.1, on the reverse strand, counting down.
ACGACGACGGCACCATGATGCGCCTGCCCGACCTGCAGCGCTTCGCGGCCGAGCACGAGCTGGTGCTGATCAGCATCGCGGACCTGATCGCCTACCGCCGCCGCACCGAGCAGCTGGTCAGCCGGGTCGTCGAGGCCCGCCTGCCCACCGAGTACGGCGACTTCACCGCCGTCGGCTACCACGCCACACACGACAACGCCGAGCACGTGGCGCTGGTCTACGGCGAGATCGGCGAGGGCGAGGACGTGCTGGTCCGCGTCCACTCGGAGTGCCTGACCGGCGACGTGTTCGGCTCGGTGCGCTGCGACTGCGGCCCGCAGTTGCAGGCGGCGCTGCGCAAGGTGGCCGAGGAGGGCCGCGGCGTGGTGCTGTACGTGCGCGGGCACGAGGGCCGCGGCATCGGCCTGCTGCACAAGCTCCAGGCATACCAGCTGCAGGACGCCGGCCGGGACACCGTCGACGCGAACCTGGACCTGGGCCTGCCCGCCGACGCCCGCGACTACGGCACCGGCGCGCAGATCCTCTACGACCTGGGCGTGCGCACCATGCGCCTGCTCACCAACAACCCGGCCAAGCGCGCCGGGCTGGACGGGTACGGGCTGAAGGTGGTGGGCCGAGAGGCGCTGCCGATCCGGCCGCACCCGGAGAACCTGCGCTACCTGCGTACCAAGCGCGACCGGATGGGCCACGAGCTGGACCTGTCCGACCTGGACGACCTGGAAGGGCTGAGCTGATGGCCGGTCACGGCGCCCCCGAACTGTCGACCGTGGACGCGACCGGGCTCAGCCTCGGCATCGTCGCCACCCGCTGGCACGCCGACCTGGTCGAGCAGATGCTCGACCGGGCGCAGGCCGCGGCCAAGGCGTGCGGCGTGGCCGACGTGCAGGTCGCCCACGTCGCGGGCTCGGTCGAGCTGCCCGTGGTGGCCCAGGCCCTGGCCCGCCGGCACGACGCGGTGGTGGCCCTCGGCGTGGTGATCCGCGGCGAGACCGCCCACTTCGAGTACGTCAGCTCCTCGGTCACCGAGGGCCTGACCCGCATCGCGCTCGACGAGTCCACCCCCGTCGCCCACGGCGTCCTCACGGTGGACACCGTCGAGCAGGCCCGCGACCGCGCCGGCCTGCCCGAGTCCAGCGAGGACAAGGGCTGGGGCGCGGTCGTCGCCGCCCTCGACGCCGCCGTCACCCTCCGCCACCTCACCCGCTGACCGCAAAGCAAGGAAGGGCACCTTCTACACGGACGTTCGTCAAGAAGGTGCCCTTGCTTTGCTTTCGCCTTAACGGTGGGTGGTGGAGGTGGCGGGGGAGTCGTACACCTGAGGTATGTCTGCGTTGAGGTTCCGCGTGCTGTCGTCGGTGGCGCTCGTCGCGCTCACGGCGGCGTGCACCCCCACCACACCCTCACCGGACCCCACGGGGTCAGCGGCGCCGTCGGCCTCGGCCGCGCCGGGCACCACCGCACCCTCGCCCAGCGCGCCCACCTCCACCGAGGAACCCGCCCCACCCGCGGGCACCAGCGGGGCGCTGGCCGTCTACTACCTGGCCAACGACCGCGGCGAGCCGAAGCTGGTCCGCGAGTTTCACCGGCTGTCCACCGGCGACGGCTCGGCCGCGGCGAAGGTCAAGGCCGCGGTCGCCGAGATGCTCGACGGCCGCACCGCGTACGACCCCGACTACTCCAGCATGTGGCCGGCCAGTGCCCGGGTGCGCGGGGTGTCCGTCAGCGGCGACACCGTCACGGTCGACCTGTCCGGGGCGCGGATCAACGGCGACGCCGGCTCGTTCGCCGCGCACCAGGCCGTGCAGCAGCTCGTGTGGACGGCGACGGCGGTCAGCGGCAAACCCAAGGTGCGCATCCACCTCGACGGCAAACCCGTCGACGAGCTGTGGGGCCACGTCGGCACCAAGGATCCGCTGCGCCGGGCCCCGGCCGCGACCACACTTCTGCCGGTGTGGCTGATCGACCCGCAGGAGGGCGCGACCGTGCCCCAGGACTTCACCCTGCACGTCGCCGGCATGGTCTTCGAGGCCACGATGAACTACGAGGTCCGCCGGGGGAGCACCGTGGTGCGCGAGGGCTTCATCACCCTCGACGCCGGCGGCCCGGCCCAGGGCGAGGCGAAACTGCGGCTGTCGCTGCCCACCGGCACGTACGTGATCGAGGTCTTCGACATCTCGGAGAACGACGGCGCGAAGATGTTCGTCGACAACCACACCGTCACGGTGAAGTGAGCGAACCGGCGGGGTCGCGTGGCGGCCCCGCCGGCTCAGTCGACGGTCAGCACGATCTTGCCGGTGGTCTGCCCGGTCTCGCCCAGCTGGTGCGCCTGCGCCGCCTCCGCTAGCGGGAACGTCGCCGCGACCAGCGGGCGCAGCCGGCCCGCCTCGATCAGCGCGGCGACCTCCTCCAGCCCGGTGTGGTCGGGTTCAACCAGCATGCCGGTGCCGCGTACGCCGAGCGCCTGCGCCTTGCGGGCGGTCTCGGCGGCGCTGCCCGCGTTGAGGATGCCGACGAGGATGCCGCCGGGGCGCAGCGCGTGCAGCGAGCGGTCCTCGTAGTCGCCGCCGATCGTGTCGAGCACCACGTCGACGTCCTTGGCGACCTGGACGAAGTCGTACGCCGTGTAGTCGATCGGCTCGTCCACGCCCAGCTCGCGCAGCAGTTCGTGTTTCGCAGCGCGGGCGGTGCCGAGCACGTACGCGCCCCTGGCCTTGGCGATCTGCACCGCGAGATGGCCGACCCCGCCCGCGGCGGCGTGCACCAGCACCCGCTGCCCCTCGGTGACCTGCGCCGTGTCGACCAGCGCCTGCCAGGCGGTGAGCGCGGCCAGCGGCAGCGCCGCGGCGTGCACGTGGTCCAGCCCGGCGGGCTTGCGGGCCAGGTGGCGCGACGGGGAGGTGACGTACTGCGCGTAGGCGTTCGCGGCCTGCGGGAAGCGCGGCATGCCGAACACCTCGTCGCCCACCGCGAACCGGGTCACCCCCGCGCCGATCTCCGCGATCTCGCCGGAGACGTCCCAGCCCACCGTGAACGGCGGGGGGCCGAAGGCGCCGCCGCGGGTGCGCACCTTCCAGTCCACCGGGTTGACCCCGGCGGCCCGGACTCGCACCAGCACCTCGGTCGGACCCGGGGAGGGGCGGTCCACCTCGGCCAGCCGGAGCACCTCCGGCCCGCCCAGGCTGTCCTGGCGTACGGCGAGCATGCGTTCGGTCATACCCCCATGATCCTCGCCCGGGGGTCGTCCCAGCATGTGCCGCGCGGGCCGGGCGCTGCGGGCGTCGGCGCCGGGATCGGGCAGAATGACCCGTGTGAAGACGTTCGAGGAGCTGTTCGAGGAGCTGCAGGCCAAGGTGGCCGCGGGTGACCCGGCCTCCGGCACCGTCAAGGCGGTCACCGCCGGGGTGCACGCGGTCGGCAAGAAGGTGGTCGAGGAAGCGGCGGAGTCCTGGATGGCCGCCGAGCATGAGGGTCCCGAGCGGGCCGCCGAAGAGATCTCCCAACTCCTCTACCAGACCCAGGTCCTGATGCTCGCCGCAAACCTCACCCTCAAGGACGTCTACCGACATCTGTGATCCCGCCCGTGTCTCCTCCGGGTTGATCATGAACTTATGGCACGGCTCGACGGTGTGTCGCCGCCACAACTTCATGATCAACTAGCCTTGATCACAGAATCGAGTTCACAGAGATGCTTCGCATTGCCGTGCCCAACAAGGGCACCCTGTCCAAACCCGCCTCCGACATGCTCCGCGAAGCCGGCTACCGCCAGCGCGGGGACGATCGCGACCTGGTCTGCGTGGATGCCGACAACGGGGTCGAATTCTTCTATCTGCGGCCGCGGGACATCGCGGTGTACGTCGGCTCCGGGGACCTCGACCTCGGGATCACCGGGCAGGATCTGCTCGTCGACTCCGGTGCGCCGGTCAGCGAACTGCTGCCGCTGGGGTTCGCGCCGGCCACGTTCCGGTTCGCCGCGCCTCCGGAGACCGTGCGGGATCTGCCGGACCTTGCCGGGCGGCGGGTCGCCACGGCCTACCCGGGGGTGGTCGAGCGGTACCTGGCCGACCACGAGATCAAAGCCGACGTCGTCAAGCTCGACGGCGCGGTGGAGAACGCGGTGCGCCTCGGCGTCGCCGACGTGATCGCCGACGTCGTCGCCACCGGCGGGACGCTGCGCCAGGCCGGGCTGGTTCCAGTCGGCGAGCCGATCCTGGTCTCCGAGGCGGTGCTGGTCGGGCGGCCCGAGGGCGAGCGCAACGGTGCGGTCAGTCAGCTGCTGCGACGGTTGCAGGGCGTGCTGGTGGCCCGGCGGTACGTGATGCTCGCCTACGACGTGCGCGCCGACCGGCTGGAGGGCGCGGTGGCGCTCACCCCGGGCATCGAGTCGCCGACGGTGTCGCCGCTGCACCGCGAGGGCTGGGTCGCCGTGCAGGCGATGGTCCAGCGCACCGAGGTGCACCGGATCATGGACGAGCTGTACGACCTGGGCGCCCGCGCCATCCTGGTCACCGACATCCACGCCTGCCGCCTGTAGCGGGCGGTGACCGGGGCGCGAGCGATGCCACCCCTGCCCCGGGTCACCCGACTCACCGTGGCCGCCCTGGGTGCGGTGCCTGCGATGCGACAGACGCCGGCCTATCTCGTCGACTCCGAGGATCGGAAAGTCGATGGGACAGGCCAGCGTCGATGGCAGGCCGTGGCGGTGGGAGCCGTCGGCGACACGCGTGGCAGACTCGGCGGGGTGAGCAGTGAGGGACAGCGCGTCAGTTTCCGGCCCCAGCGCACCCGGAAGGTGTGCATCGCCGCCGCGGTCGCGGTGCTGGTGCTCTTCACCTTCATCGGCACCGCCCTGACCGAGGTCGGCGAGGGCGTGTTCCGCACGGGTGACCAGTACGCCATGATCGGCCTGGGCATCGTCTTCGCCCTGGGCATCATGGCCGTGGCCCGGCCGCGGGTCGAAGCCGACGCCGACGGCGTGCGGGTCCGCAACATCATCGGTGGCTACGAGCTGCCGTGGGGCGCCGTGCGCGCGATCAACATCGAGCGCAACCAGCCCTGGATGAGCCTGGAGCTGGAGAACGACGACACCGTCTCGGTGCTCGCCGTGCAGGCCGTGGACCGGGCGTACGCGCTGCAGGCGGTGCAGTCCCTGCGCGCGCTGCGCGCCGCCGCCCGCGCGGAGCAGCCCGCACCGGCCGTGAGCTGAGCCATACCCTCCCCGGCCCGGAGGCGCAATCCCGGGTTGTGGTAATCTTTGCCAGTCGACCTTTCCGGTTGCCCGTGATCATGCTCTGGCGTGGTCCGGCACTCCGGAGGCAAGCGGAGCGCCTGCTCCCACCCGTTCGCCACCGAGCGAGCCGGGTCCGGTCACCTGATGAGGGACGTTTCCTGTCCTGATCTCAGGTCGTGCACTTGGCGTGCACCCAGACCGGTCGAGCGGGCCCAGGCTGTCGCCTGGGCCTTCTGCTTTCGGTCAGACGCCAAGCGCATCGCCGCGAATCCGGCGGTGCGGACCACGATTGAGGGAGGCCACATCAGCGTCGAGCCACGCATCAACGATCAGATCAGGGCACGTGAGGTCCGACTGGTCGGCCCCGAGGGCGAGCAGGTGGGCATCGTCCCGCTGGAGCGCGCCCTGCAGCTGGCCGCCGATGTCGATCTGGATCTGGTCGAGGTTGCGCCCATGGCACGCCCGCCGGTCTGCAAGCTCATGGACTTCGGCAAGTTCAAGTACGAGAGCGCGCTCAAGGCCAGGGAAGCCCGGCGTAACCAGCAGCAGACGGTCATCAAGGAGATGAAGCTCCGGCCGAAGATCGACTCGCACGACTACGAGACCAAGAAGGGTCACGTCGTGCGGTTCCTGAAGGCCGGGGACAAGGTCAAGGTGACCATCATGTTCCGCGGTCGCGAGCAGAGCCGCCCGGAACTCGGCTTCCGCCTCCTGCGCAAGCTGGAGGAAGAGGTCGCGGAGGTCGGTTTCGTCGAGTCGTCGGCGAAGCAGGACGGGCGAAACATGATCATGGTGCTCGCGCCGCACCGCAGCGCGAAGATCGCCGCCCGCAAGGGCGACGAAGGCACCGGTGCGGAGGCCGAGGAGGCCGTGGCCGAGACCTCGGCGCAGGCCTGACGACGCTCGATGGGCACCTGCCGCACAGCCCCCGCTGTGCGGCGAGATTTGTGACAGGGAGAACTTCCTAATGCCGAAGATGAAGAAGCACAGCGGCATGGCCAAGCGGGTCAAGGTGACCGGCTCTGGCAAGATCATGCGCGAGCAGACCGGTCTGCGTCACCGCCTGGAGGTCAAGTCCTCCAAGGAGACCCGTAGCCTGAGCGGCACGGTCCCGGTGGCCAAGGCCGACGAGAAGCGCATCAAGAAGATGCTCGGCCGCTGACGCGCGCCTTTTAGCCAAGAACTTTTGAAGGAGAAGCTGATATGGCACGCGTCAAGCGGGCGGTCAACGCCCAGAAGAAGCGCCGTACCCTGCTCGAGGCCGCCAGCGGTTACCGCGGCCAGCGCTCCCGCCTGTACCGCAAGGCGAAGGAGCAGATCCTCCACTCGATGCAGTACGCCTACCGCGACCGCAAGGACCGCAAGGGCGACTTCCGGCAGCTGTGGATCACCCGCATCAACGCGGGCGCTCGTGCCAACGGCATGACGTACAACCGCCTCATCCAGGGCCTCAAGCTCGCGGGTGTCGAGGTGGACCGCAAGATCCTGGCCGACCTGGCCGTCAACGACGAGGCCGCGTTCGCCGGCATCGTCGCGGTGGCCAAGAAGGCCGTCGCCGAGGCTCAGGCCGCCTGAGCTCGTCGGTGACGCAGCACTTCCAGCGACCCGGGGACCCGCTGTTCACACAGCGGACTCCCCGGGTCGTTGCCGCTACCAAGCTCCACCGCCGCCGCGACCGCGAGAAGGCCGGCCGTTTCCTGGCCGAGGGCCCGCAGGCGGTCCGCGAGGCCCTCGAAGCCGGCGCGGTCCGCGAGATCTTCGTGACCGAGGACGGCCGCGCCCGCCACCGCACGCTGCTGCGCGGCGCGAACTTCTCCGTGGTCACCGACGAGGCCATGCAGTCGCTGGCCGACACGGTCACCCCGCAGGGCGTCATCGCCGTCTGCGATCTGCTGGACGTGCCCCTCGAAGCCGCCCTGTCCCGCGCGCCGCGGCTGGTCGCGGTAGCCGTCGAGATCCGCGACCCGGGCAACGCCGGCACGGTGCTGCGCACCGCCGACGCCGCGGGCGCCACCGCCGTGATCTTCGCCGGCGACGCCGTGGACCCCTTCAACCCCAAGTGTGTACGCGCCTCCGCCGGCAGCCTGTTCCACCTCGACGTGGTACGCGCCCCCGACGCCGCCGCGACCCTGGCCGCCCTGCGTGAAGCGGGCCTGCGCACCCTGGCCACCTCCGGCTACGGCGCGACCGACCTCGACGACCTCGCCGACGACGGCTCCCTGGCCCGGCCCACCGCGTGGCTGTTCGGGTCCGAGGCCCACGGCTTGCCCGACGAGCTGCGCGACGCCGCCGACGCCGCGGTCCGGGTGCCCATCCACGGCCGTGCCGAGAGCCTCAACCTCGCCGCCGCCGCCGCGGTCTGCCTCTACGCCTCGGCCCGCGCCCAGCGCCGGTAACGGGCGCGCGGAGCGAGCGCGCCGCGCGGTATGCTCCGTGGCGAGACGATGTCCGAGAGGGAGCCGAGAATGACGCGCCGTTCCTTTAGCCAGCCCGCCGGTGGCGGGCGGCGGAACTGACTGCGCTCAGCTCTTCCTCTCAGGTCGCACCGGTGGGCGGCGGCGAAGCCGCGCGTGCCCGTCCTGGCCCTACGCCTAGACTGATCCGGTTGCCGATCTGGAGTTCTGATGACATACCGTCACGATCCGTACGACCCCAAGCAGGCCGCGATGCTCGATCCGGCCGCCCTCGACGACGCCGTCGCCGCGGCGGACAAGGCCTTCGCGGACGCCACCGACCTCGACGCGCTGGCCGTGCAGAAGGCCGCTCACCTGGGTGACCGCTCCGCGGTGTCGCTGGCCCGCCGCGAGATCGGCGCGCTGCCGCCGGCCGCGAAGTCCGACGCGGGCAAGCGCGTCAACGAGGCCCGCACCGCGATCCAGGCCGCGTACGACGCGCGCCACGTGATCCTCGAAGCCGAGCAGGCGCAGCGGGTGCTGGAGACCGAGGCCGTCGACGTCACCCTGCCCTGGGACCGCCGCCCCCGCGGCGCCCGCCACCCGCTGACCACGCTGATGGAACGGGTCGGCGACCTGTTCGTCGGCATGGGCTACGAGATCGCCGAGGGCCCCGAGGTCGAGCTGGAGTGGGCGAACTTCGACGCCCTGAACATCTCGCCCGACCACCCGGCCCGCGGCCTGATGGACACGTTCTGGGTGAAGGCCGCCGAGTCGGCGACCGGCGCGACCGAGTCCGGTCTGGTGCTGCGCACGCACACCTCGCCGGTGCAGGCGCGCACCATGCTCAGCCGCAAGCCCCCGATCTACGTCGTGGTGCCGGGCAAGGTGTACCGCACCGACGAGCTCGACGCGACCCACTCGCCGGTCTTCCACCAGGTCGAGGGCCTGGTCGTGGACAAGGGCATCACCATGGCCCACCTGAAGGGCACGCTGGACCACTTCGCCCGCGCGATGTTCGGCCCGGACGCGCGCACCCGCTGGCGGCCGCACTACTTCCCGTTCACCGAGCCGTCGGCCGAGTTCGACGTGTGGTTCGCCGAGCACCGCGACGGCCCGCGCTGGGTCGAGTGGGGCGGCTGCGGCATGGTGAACCCGAACGTGCTGCGGGCCTGCGGCATCGACCCGGAGGTGTACTCCGGCTTCGCGTTCGGCATGGGCATCGAGCGGACCCTGATGTTCCGCAACGGCCTGAGCGACATGCGGGAAATGATCGAAGGCGATGTGCGGTTCACCCGCGCGTTCGGCATGGAGGTGCACTGACCATGAAGGTCGGACTGTCATGGCTGCGTGAGCATGTCGAGCTGCCCGCGGACCTCACCGAGGCCGATCTCGACCTCGCGCTGAACAACCTCGGCATCGAGGTCGAGGAGATCGCGGACCAGCGCCACTCGGTGCAGGGTTCGCTGGTGGTCGGCAAGGTGCTGACCATCGAGGAGCTGACCGAGTTCAAGAAGCCGATCCGCTTCTGCACCGTGGACGTGGGCCAGGCCAACGGCACCGGCGCGCCGCAGGAGATCGTCTGCGGGGCCCGCAACTTCGCCGAGGGCGACCGCGTCGTGGTGATCCTGCCCGGCGGTGTGCTGCCCGGCGGCTTCACCATCGGCGCGCGCAAGACGTACGGCCGCAACTCGCACGGCATGATCTGCTCCGCGGCGGAGCTGGGCCTGTCCGGCGACCACGAGGGCATCATCGTGCTTCCCGAGTCGGTGCAGGCGCAGCCGGGCGACGACGCGCGCCCGGTGGTCGGCCTCGACGACATCGAGGTGCACGTCACGGTCACGCCCGACCGCGGGTACCAGATGTCGGTGCGCGGCCTGGCCCGGGAGCTCGGCCACGCGTTCAAGGGCCGGTTCACCGACCCCGGCCTCGCGCCCGCCCCCGGCGGCACCGCGACCCCGGCCTGGCCGGTGACCATCCAGGACACCCAGGGCTGCGACCGGTTCGCCGCCCGGCTGGTGCGCGGGATCGACCCGTCCGCGCCGACCCCGGACTGGATGGCCAAGCGCCTGCTCACCGCCGGTGTCCGTACGCTCGGCCTGGCCATCGACATCACCAACTACGTGATGCTCGAACTCGGCCAGCCGATGCACGCCTTCGACGCCGACCGGATCACCGGCGGTCTCGTGGTGCGCCGGGCCACCGAGGGCGAGAAGCTCACCACCCTGGACGGTCAGGCGCGAGTGCTGTCCGCCGAGGACATGGTGATCTGCGACGACACCGGCCCCGTGTCGCTGGCCGCCGTGATGGGCGGGCAGACGTCCGAGGTCGTCGACGGCACGGTCAACGTGCTGTTCGAGGCGGCGCACTGGGACCCGACGATGGTCGGGCGCACGGCGCGGCGGCACAAGCTGTTCAGCGAGGCCGCCAAGCGCTGGGAGCGCGGCGTCGACCGGCAGCTGTGCCTGGTCGCGATCGAGCGCGCCGTGAGCCTGCTCGTCGAGCACGGCGGCGGCACGGCGGGCGCGGAGATCCTCGACCTGAACCACCCCGGCGACCCGACCATGATCTCGATGGCGGCGACCGAGCCCAGCCGGCTGATCGGCGTGGACTACTCCGTCGACCGCGTCGGTGACGTGCTCACCGAGGTCGGCTGCGACGTCGCGGTGTACGACGACCGCGTCGACGTGATCACCCCGTCCTGGCGGCCGGACCTGCGCCAGCCCGCGGACCTCGTCGAGGAGGTCGTCCGCCTGGACGGCTTCGAGAACGTGCCCAGCGTGCTGCCGATCGCCCCGCCCGGCAACGGCCTCACCCCGGCGCAGCGCCGCAAGCGCTCGGTCGGGCGCTCGCTGGCCGAGCAGGGCTACGTCGAGGTGCTGTCGTACCCGTTCGTGTCCGCGACCGCGCTGTCCGCGCTCGGCCTGCCGACCGACGCGGTGCGGCTGGCCAACCCGCTGTCCGACGAGGAACCGCTGATGCGGACGAGCCTGCTGCCGCCGCTGCTGACCGCGCTCAAGCGCAACGTCGGCCGCGGGCAGCGCGACGTCGCGCTGTTCGAGCAGGGCCTGGTCTTCCTGCCCGACCTGTCCGCCGGTGTGCCGCCGGTGATGGGTGTGGCGGGCCGGCCCGACCCGGCGCTGTGGGAGAAGGCGAACGCCTCCGTCCCGGTGCAGCCGTGGCACGTGGCCGTCGTGCTGGCCGGCGAGTTCGAGCGCTCCGGCTGGTGGGGTCCCGGCCGGGCGGCGTCGTGGTCGGACGCCGTGCAGGCCGCGCGGGAGGTGCTGGCGGCCTCGGCCGTGCCGGACGCGTCGATCGGTGTCGCCGCCGCCCAGCAGTCGCCGTGGCACCCGGGCCGGTGCGCCGCGATCTCGGTCGACGGCGTCGTCGTCGGGCACGCGGGCGAACTGCACCCGGCCGTGTGCGCCGCGCTGGACCTGCCCAAGCGCACCTGCGCGATGGAGCTGAACCTGGACGCGGTGCCGCTGCCGGGGCCGACCCCGCCGCCGGTGTTCTCGACGTACCCGCCGGCGCTGATCGACGTGGCCCTCGTGCTGCCGTCGCAGGTGCCCGCGGCGCAGGTCGAGGCGGCCCTGGCCGAGGGCGCGGGTCCGCTGCTGGAGTCGGTGCGGCTGTTCGACGTGTACACGTCCGAGCAGCTCGGCGCCGGTCAGCGCTCGCTGGCGTACAAGCTGACGTTCCGCGCGCCGGACCGGACCCTGACCGTCGAGGAAGCGGTCGCGGCCCGGGACGCGGCGGTGGCCGTCACGGCGCAGCGCTTCGGCGCGGTCCTGCGCGGCGCCTGATGTTCATCCCCGACATCACCGCTGCGAAGCGGGTCATCGCCGGACGCGAGTTCGACTTCGACCGCCAGGTCGCGGTGATGGCGGTGGTGAACCGGACCCCCGACTCGTTCTACGACAAGGGGGCCACGTACGCGCTCGACGCGGCGGTCGCGGCAGTGGATGCCGCGGCCGCCGCCGGCGCGGACTGGGTCGACATCGGCGGGGTGAAGTTCTCCCCCGAGGGCGGCGAGGTCCACGCCGACGTCGAGCTGGAGCGGGTGCTGCCGGTGGTGCGGGCCACCGCCGAGCGGCACCCGCACCTGGTGATCAGCGTGGACACGTTCCGCGCCGACGTGGCCCAGGCGTGCCTGGACGGGGGCGCGCACGTCGTCAACGACACCACCGGCCTGCACGACCCGGCGCTGGCCGATCTGGTGGCGGCGCACCCGCACAGCCAGCTGATCGTGACGCACAGCCGGGCGAAGCCGCGCACGCACTTCCCGCGCCCGCAGTACGCCGACGTGGCGAGCGAGATCGCGGAGTTCCTGCGCTCGCGGGTGGCCGTCGCGCTGGAGCGCGGGGTGCGCCCCGACCAGATCGTCATCGATCCGGGCCACGACCTGAACAAGAACACGTTCCACACCCTGGAGCTGACCCGGCGGCTGCCGGAGATCGCCGCGGTCGGCTACCCGATGCTCGCCGCGGTCTCCAACAAGGACTTCGTCGGCGAGACGCTCGACCGGCCGCAGGGGGAGCGGCTGTCCGGCAGCCTCGCCGCCGCGGTCGCCTCGATCATGCTCGGGGCCCGGATCGTGCGCATGCACAACGTGCGCGAGTCCGTCGACGCGGTGCGCATGACCGAGGCGATCCTGGGCTGGCGGCAGCCGGCCTACACCGTGCACAACATGTGAGGTCGCGTATGCGCAGGCTGTCGCCCGAACCCGCCGATGAGCTGTCCGAGTCCGAGCTGCTCGCGGCGTATCCGCGTGCGGACCGGCCGCTGCTGCGGGTCAACATGATCACCTCGCTGGACGGGGCGGCCACCCTGGAGGGCCGCTCCGGCTCGCTGGGCAGCCCCGCCGACCAGGACCTGATGAAGCGTCTGCGGATGCAGGCCGACGTGGTCGTGGTCGGCGCGGGCACGATCCGGGTCGAGGGGTACGGCGCGACCCTGCTCGACGCCGGCGCCCAGGCCTGGCGGGTCGCCCAGGGACTCACCCCGCACCCGCGCTTCGCGGTGGTGACCCGCGCCGGCGACATCCCGGACAGGTTCTTCGCCGACCCGCCCGCACGCCCGATCGTCATCACCCATGCCGCCGCGCCGCACGCGTACCCCGAGCCGGCCGAAGTGATCGACTGCGGCGACTCCTCGGTCGACGCGGCCGTGCTGGTCGCCGAGCTGGCCGCGCGCGGCCTGACCCAGATCCTCTGCGAGGGCGGACCGCACCTGCTCGGCAGCCTGGTCGCCGCCGACCTGGTCGACGAGCTCTGCCTCACCGTCAGCCCGACCCTGGCCGGCCCCGGCTCGGTCCGCATCGTCGCCGGCCCCCCGTCCACCCCCCACCGGCTGACCCCCGCCCACGTCCTGACGGACGGCACCCACCTCTTCCTCCGCCACACCCGCCCCTGACCTGCCCTCTGGGACGGGAGCGGCGGCACGGGCGGCGCGAAGATCGTCAGACTTGCCTGGCACCTGTGCGTATCTTGAAGACGCATTCGCCCATGTGCCTGGCAAGTCGGACGACCTTGGTGCGAGTCGGGCCCGCCGTGCACGCCGCACGGGTCGTGTCCGTGGCACCCGGCATGCGGGTCGTGTCCGTGGGCACGGGGGCGGGGGCGGCCGGAAGCGGAGCGGGGTGGGTCAGGCCGCGGTCGGGGCGGGTTGGCGGGCCGAGGCGGCCGGCGTGACGGGGGTGTCGGCGCGCAGGTGGCGTACGCCGCGGTTGGTGAGCATGCCGAGCACCCCGAGCACCATGACCCCCGCCGCGCACAGCAGGGCGTTGCGGGTGCCGATCCACGCGGCGAGCGGACCCGCGGCGACCTGGCCGACCGGGATGGCAAGGAACGAGCCGAGCATGTCGTACGAGTACACCCGCGCGAGCCGGTCCGCGGGCACGTGCCGCTGCAGGGCCGAGTCCCACGCGATGGCGAACTGCTCGACGGCGAACCCGGCGATGAATCCGGCGATCATCAGCACCGGCAGGGTCGGCAGCTCGGCCAGGGCGAGCGTCGGCAGCGCGAAGCCGAGCGTGCTGACGCACCCGACCAGCAGCGGACGGCGCAGCCGCAGGCGCAGCGCCACCACGGCCCCGGCGACCATGCCGGTGGTGCTCGCGGCGAGCACGGTGCCCCAGCCGGAGCGGCCGATGGTGTGGTCGGCGACGGTGGGGCCGAGCACGTTCATGCCGCCGCTGTGCGCCGCGTTGATGAACATGAACGCCAGCACGATCGACCACACCCAGCTGCGCGAGACGAACTCGGTCCAGCCGACGCGCAGTTCATGCAGGGTGCTTTCGCGCGGCACGGCTCGGTCGCGGACGTTCGGCACGCGGACCAGGGCGAACGCGAGCGCGCTCAGTGCGAAGGTGGCGGCGTCGGCGGCCAGGCCCCAGCCGGGGCCGACGGCGGCGACGAGGATGCCGCCCAGCGCGGCTCCCGCGATCATGGCGGTGTTGCCGCCGAGCCGGTTCAGGGCGTTGGCCGGGGTGAGCAGGTCGGCGGGCACGGTCTGCGGCAGCAGCGCGGCGGTGGCGGGCATCGCGATGGCGCTGACCATGCCGTTGACCGCGCTCAGCCCGATCAGCAGCGGGATCGTCGCCGTGCCGGTGAGCACCAACGCGGCGACGGCGGCCTGGGTGAGCGCGGCCAGCACGCTGGAACCGACCATGACCAGGTTGCGGGGCAGCCGGTCGGCCAGCACACCGCCGAAGAGCACGAACAGCACGTTGGTCACCGACCGTGCGCCGACGACCAGGCCGAGGGCGACGGGGGAGCGGGTCAGGTCGAGCACCGCGAACGCCAGCGCGATCGGCGCGACGGCGTTGCCGAGCAGACTGACCACCCGGCCGGTGACCAGATGGCGGAACGGGGCGTGGCGCAGCGGCGCGAGCGATTCGCGGAAGGTGGTCATGCCTGCTCCTCGGCGGGGGTGGGGGACGCGCTCGTGGCGCTGATGCTGTCGTCCTGCAGGCGGAACAGGGCGATGGTGGCGCTGACGGGCACCGTGCCCGGGGTGTGCGGGCGCCGGGCGATGCGGTGCATGTGCTCGCTGGCCCGGGCGATCCGGTCGCGGATCGCCTTCCACTCGTCGAGGTCGAGCCACAGCTCGGCGTCGGTGAGGGTGCCGACGGCGGCGGGGCCGGTGACGATGGAGCGGGCGCGGCGCTGGAGTTCGGCGGCGAGTGCGGCGTACACGATCTGGACGTCGTCGGGCCGTGGGTGTGCCTGGTCGCCGCGCGGGGTGAAGGCCTTGGCGACGTCGTACCGGTAGCGCTTGGCCTGCCCGCCCCGGATCTTCTCCTCCCCGGCGACCTCGATCGAGTCCGCGTTGAGCAGCAGCCGCAGGTGGTAGCTCGCGTTGGCGTGGGTGATGCCCAGCTCGCGGGCGATCTCGGCGGCGGTCATCTCGGCGCCGGTGAGCAGCGACAGGATGCGCAGCCGGATCGGGTGGGCCAGGGCGCGCAGGTCGCCGGTGACCGTACGCCCGGTCGGCTCCTCGTCTCCCAAAGACATGTTGGGGAGTCTAGACCATCAAACGTTTCTTGGGGAGTCGACAGAGCAACCCCATCGCCCTCCCGTCCGTTAGTGATCACGCCTATTGGTTCACTAACGGGGGTTTTGTGAAAATCCGTCTCCTGGTCGCCGCGCTCGCCGCGGCACTGCTCGTCCCGCTCGCACCGGCCGCCGACGCGTCCGCAGCGCTCGGCTACGGCCGGGGCGAGTGCCGGCCCGGCACGCCCGCGATCGCGCCGGCGACCGCGAAGTTCTTCGACCCCGCCCGTCCGGAACTGGGACCGAAGCCGCTGCCGCGCTCCGGCGTGGTCGGCCCGCTGCTGCACGGCTACCAGCGGTTCGGCACGCTGACCGAGGCCGACTTCGTCGCGCGGTTCCGCGACGGCGCGAACTGGGTCTACCCGCCCAACGACGGCTTCATGACCCACGGCGACATGGTCGACCGCAACCCGGTCGAGCTGGCCGTCGGCGCGCGGCTCGACCGCTTCGGCTTCGCGGGCGGCTCCTTCCTGGCCCCGGTGCGCACGCCGTACGCCGAGCGGGCGCTGCCGCCGCAGAACCTGAACACGCCGCAGGGCGCGCCGCAGGCCAACTACCACGTGTACTGCGTGGCCAAGCCGTTCACCGTGGACGCGGGCATGACCGCGCCCTGGTTCGGCCAGCACGGCATGGGCATGCAGTACAAGCTGATGGGCGCGTATGTGCCTGAGGCCGGGACCCAGCTGAGCGTGACCTGGCTGCTGGACCACGGCTACCTGGTCGAGGAGCTGCCGGCGGTGCGCGGGTGATCCCGGATCGGCACGTGCTCGTCACCGCGCTGCTGGAGACCGGGCAGGCGCCGGAGTCGTTCCAGGTGCCGGGCGTGCACGAGCACGTGCCGATCCCTACCGACTTCTGGTTCCTGCGCCCGGCCGGCGAGCGCTGGGAGATCGGTTCCTACGAGCGCGGGGTGTACGACGTGCGCGAGGTCCTCGACACCGAGGCCGCCGCCTGCACCCGCTTCTACGAGGTGCTTACCGGTTTCCCCGATGATTAGGCGATGAGTGACGCGAGCCTCATTTGCATGAACATGCACCGAGTCGTATGCTCATGGCGAATGTTTATGCGGAGGTAGGTATGGGAATCCGGATCGGCGTCGCCGGGGCGAGCGGTTATGCGGGCGGCGAGCTGCTGCGCCTCATCGCCGGGCACCCCGAGTTCGAACTCGTCGCGGCCACGGCGCACAGCCAGGCGGGCAAGCCCGTCGCCGCGGTGCACCCGCACCTCACCGGGCTCGACCTCATTCTGACCGAGACCACCCCCGAGGCCTTCACCGACGCCGACCTTGTCTTCCTGGCCCTGCCGCACGGCGAGTCCGGTGCCGTCGCGGCCGCCCTGCCCGCCTCGGCGAAGGTCGTCGACCTGGGCGCGGACCACCGGCTGCACGACGCGGCCGCGTGGACCCGCTACTACGGCGGCGAGCACGCCGGGGCGTGGACCTACGGCCTGCCCGAGCTGCCCGGCCAGCGCGAGCTGATCGCCGGCTCGTCCCGGGTCGCCGCCACCGGCTGCTACGCCGTGGCCACCACGCTCGCGCTCGCGCCCCTGCTGCACAGCGGGCTGGCCGAGCCCGACGACGTGGTCGTGGTCGCCGCCTCCGGCACCTCGGGTGCGGGCAAGTCGGCCAAGCTGCACCTGCTGGGCAGCGAGGTGATGGGCGACCTCAGCCCGTACAAGGTGGGCGCGCACCAGCACGTGCCGGAGATCAAGCAGGCCACCGGCGCGACGAGCCTGTCGTTCACCCCGGTGCTCGCGCCGATGCCGCGGGGCATCCTGGCCACGGTCACCGCCAAGCCCACCAACTGCGACATCACCGCGGGCGTGGTCCGCGCGGTGCTCGCCGACGCGTACGCCGACGAGCCGCTGGTGCACCTGCTGCCCGAGGGCGCCTGGCCGCACACCGCCGCCACCCTGGGTTCGGCTTCGGCTCACCTGCAGGCCACCGTGGATGTCGACAGCGGCCGGATCATCGTGGTCAGCGCGATCGACAATCTCGGCCGCGGCGCCGCGGCCCAGGCCGTCCAGTGCGCCAACATCATGTTCGAGCTGCCGGAGACCTCCGGCCTGTCTGTGTACGGAGTGGCACCATGACGGTCACCTCCCCCAAGGGCTTCCGGGCCGCGGGTGTCGCCGCCGGGCTGAAGAGCACCGGCGCGCTGGACCTGGCGCTGGTCGTCAACGACGGCCCCGACGCCACCGCCGCGGGCGTGTTCACCGCCAACCGGGTCAAGGCCGCCCCGGTGCTCTGGTCGCAGCAGGTCGTCCGAGGCCGGGCGGTCAAGGTCGTCGTGCTCAACTCCGGCGGCGCGAACGCCTGCACCGGCCCCGGCGGCTTCCAGGACACCCACTCCACCGCCGAGTACGTCGCCTCCCGCCTCGGCGGCATGGGCGCGGGCCAGGTCGCGGTCTGCTCGACCGGGCTGATCGGCGAGCGGCTGCCCATGCCCAAGCTGCTGGCCGGCGTCGACGGCGCGGCCAAGGCGCTGGCCAAGGCGGGCGGCTTCGCCGCGGCGGAGGCCATCATGACCACCGACACCCGGCCCAAGGTCGTGGAGATCACCGGCGACGGCTGGACCGTCGGCGGCATGGCCAAGGGCGCGGGCATGCTCGCCCCGTCCCTGGCGACGATGCTGTGCGTGCTCACCACCGACGCGGTGGCCGGCGCGGACGCCCTCGACGAGGCGCTGCGCGAGGCCTGCCGGCTCACCTTCGACCGGCTCGACTCCGACGGCTGCATGTCGACCAACGACACGGTGCTGCTGCTGGCCTCGGGCGCGTCCGGCGTCGAGCCGACCCAGGAGGAGCTGACCGCCGCGGTCACCCAGGCCTGCCACTCCCTGGCCCAGCAGTTGCTCGCCGATGCCGAGGGGCACACCAAGCAGATCGCCATCGAGGTCGTCAACGCCGCCTCGGAGGAGGACGCGGTCGTCGTCGGGCACGAGATCGCGCGCAACAACCTGGTCAAGACCGCGCTGTTCGGCAAGGACCCGAACTGGGGCCGGATCCTGGCCGCGGTCGGCTGCACCGACGCCGTCTTCGAGGCCGACGAGCTGGACGTGGCCATCAACGACGTGTGGGTCTGCCGCGCGGGTGCCGCGGCCGAGGACCGCAGCAAGGTGGACCTGTCCGGGGTCGACGTGCGCATCACCGTGGACCTCAACGCCGGCGACGACAGCGCCACCGTCTGGACCAACGACCTGTCCCACGCGTACGTGCACGAGAACTCGGCGTACTCGTCATGAGCGAGCGGAGCGAGCTCATCGTGCGGGCCGGCGGACATGCTGCCGACGAGCGCAGCGAGGAGAAGGCATGAGCGGACTGGATCCCGCCGCGCTGGTCGCGACGCTGCCGTGGCTGACGGAGCTGCGCGGCGAGACGATCGTGGTCAAGTACGGCGGCCACGCGATGACCACGCCCGAGCTGCGTGCCTCGTTCGCCGCCGACATGGCCTACCTGCGTGCCGTCGGGCTGCGCCCGGTCGTGGTGCACGGCGGCGGCCCGCAGATCTCGGCCATGCTCGACCGGATGGGCATCGCCTCGGAGTTCAAGGGCGGCCTGCGGGTCACCACCGCCGAGGCGATGAGCGTGGTGCGCATGGTGCTGCTGTCGGTCGGCAAGGACCTGGTCACCGAGATCAACGGCCACGGCCCGCATGCGGTCGGCCTGGCCGGCGACGACGCGGGGCTGTTCACAGCGGTACGCCGCCCGGCCGTCATCGACGGCGAGCCGGTCGACATCGGCCAGGTCGGCGACGTGCTCAGCGTCGACACCTCGCTGGTCGACGCCCTGCTCGCGACCGGGCACATCCCGGTGGTGTCCACGGTCGCCCCGGACGTGCACGGCGTGGCGCACAACCTCAACGCCGACACGGCCGCCGCAGCGCTCGCCATCGCGCTGGGCGCGCGCAAGCTGATCGTGCTCACCGACGTGCCCGGCGTCTACGCGAACTGGCCGGACACCGACAGCCTGATCTCGAAGATGACGGCCAAGGAGCTGGACGCGCTGCTGCCGACGCTGTCGGCGGGCATGGTGCCCAAGATGGAAGCCTGCCTGCGGGCCGTGCGGGGCGGGGTGCCGTCCGCGGTCGTCGTCGACGGCCGGGTCCCGCACTCCACCCTGCTGGAGATCTTCACCGACGAGGGGTTCGGCACCATGGTCGTCCCCGATGACCAGACCATGCGGCCCGGCGCCGACGACACGAGCGGGGAGAAGCCATGACGCTGACGCAGCGGTGGCAGCAGTCGCTGATGGACAACTACGGCACCCCGCCGCTGGCCCTGGTCAGCGGGGCGGGTTCGGTCGTGGTGGACGAGGCGGGCCGCTCCTACGTCGACCTGCTGTCCGGGATCGCGGTCAACGCGCTCGGCCACGGCCACCCGGCCGTCGTCGCCGCGGTCACCAAGCAGATCTCGCAGCTCGGGCACGTGTCCAACCTGTTCGTCGCCGAGCCGCCGGTCGCCCTGGCCGAGCTGCTGCTCGCGCTGACCGGCCGCCCCGGCCGGGTGTTCTTCGCCAACTCGGGCGCGGAGGCCAACGAGGCCGCGTTCAAGCTGGCCCGGCGCACCGGGCGCACCCACGTCGTCGCCTGCGAGCAGGCGTTCCACGGCCGCACCATGGGCGCGCTCGCACTGACCGGCCAGCCCGCCAAGGCCGACCCGTTCCGGCCGCTGCCGGGCGACGTCACGCACATCCCGTACGGCGACACCGCGGCCCTGGCCGCCGCCGTCAGCGACCAGACCGCCATGGTCATCCTGGAGCCGATCATGGGGGAGGCGGGTGTCGTCCCGGCCCCGCCCGGCTTCCTCGCCGCGGCCCGGGAGATCACCGCCCGGCACGGCGCGCTGCTGGTGCTCGACGAGGTGCAGACCGGCGTCGGCCGCACCGGCCACTGGTTCGCCCACCAGGCCGAGGGCGTCACCCCCGACGTGATCACCCTGGCCAAGGGCCTCGGCGGCGGCCTGCCCATCGGCGCGACCATCGCGTTCGCCGACGGCGCGTTCGCCCAGTCGCACCCGGGCGGCGCGGCCGCGCTGTTCACCCCGGGCCAGCACGGCACCACCTTCGGCGGCAACCCTGTCGCCTGCGCCGCGGCCCTGGCGGTGCTGCGCACCATCGCCGCCGACGGCCTGCTCGACCACGTCAAGCGGATCGGCGAGCGGATCCGCCGCGGCGTCGAGGCCCTGGACCACCCGCTGGTCGACGGCGTACGCGGCGCCGGCCTGCTGCTCGGCGTCGTGCTCACCGCGCCGGTCGCCCCGGCCGTGCAGAAGGCGCTGCTGGACGCCGGGTTCATCGTCAACGCCGCGCAGCCGGACGTGATCCGGCTGGCCCCGCCGCTGATCCTCACGAGCGCCCAGGCCGACGCGTTCCTGGCCGCGCTCGGCACGGTCCTCGACCTCGTCGCGCCCCAGACCCAGCCCGAGACACCGGCCCAGCCCGCGATCGTCGCGCAGGCCGGTTCCCCCACCGAGACCGGAGCCTCCGCATGACCGCCACGCCGAGCAGACGGCACTTCCTGCGCGACGACGACCTGACCTCGGCCGAGCAGGACCAGGTCCTCACGCTCGCCCAGGAGTACGCCGAGAACCGGCGCGGGCACCGCAAGGCCCTGGCGGGCAAGTCGATCGCCGTGCTGTTCGAGAAGCCGTCGCTGCGCACCCGGGTGTCGTTCGAGGTCGGCATCTCCGAACTCGGCGCGCACGCCGTCCTCATCGACGCCACGAACACGCACTTCGGCCGGGGCGAGACCATGTCGGACGCGGCGAAGGTGCTGTCCCGCTACGTCGACGCGATCGTGATCCGGACCTTCGAGGACACCCGGATCGAGGAGCTGGCCGCCGCGGCGACCGTGCCCGTCGTCAACGCGCTGACCAACCACTTCCACCCCTGCCAGGTGCTCGCCGACCTGCAGACGGTCCGGCAGCGGCTGGGGCACACCCAGGGCCGCACGCTGACCTACGTCGGCGACGCCGCCAACAACATGGCGCACTCGTACCTGCTCGGCGGGGCCGTGGCGGGCATGCACGTGCGTATCGCCGGGCCGTTCGGGTTCACCCCCGACCGCGAGATCCTGGCCCAGGCGGCCGCGGTCGCGGCCCGCACCGGCGGTTCGGTCACCGAGTACACCGAGGCCAAGGACGCCGTGTCCGGGGCGGACGTGATCGCCACGGACACCTGGACCTCGATGGGCCACGAGGGCGACGGGCTGGACCGGATCACGCCGTTCCTGCCGTACCAGATCAATGCCGCGCTGCTCGCCCACGCCGACCCGGACGCGATCGTGCTGCACTGCCTGCCCGCGCACCGGGGCGAGGAGATCACGGACGAGGTGATGGACGGCGCGGCGAGCGCGGTCTTCGACCAGGCGGAGAACAGACTGCATGCGCAGAAGGCGCTGCTGACGTTCCTCATGGAGCACGCGTGAGGCGCACCGCCATGCCTTACGGTGCACATGAGACGCCCGAGCGGACGGAGGTTGAGGCATGACCGCGCCGATGACTCGTACCGCGCGCCACGCCCGGATCGAGGAGCTGATCCGCAGCGGCGCGGTGACGTCGCAGACCCAGCTCGCGGAGCTGCTCGCGGCGGACGGCGTGCAGGTCACCCAGGCGACCCTGTCCCGTGACCTGGAGGAGCTGGGCGCGGTCAAGGTACGCGGCCGCGACGGCGCACCGGCGGTCTACCTGATCCCCGAGGACGGCCACCCGGCCCTGCGCCCGGCCACGATCGGGCCGGCCCGCCTGATCCGCCTGCTCCGCGAGGTCCTCAACGGCACCGACCACAGCGGCAACCTCGCGGTCCTGCGCACCCCGCCCGGCGCGGCCCACTACCTGGCGAGCGCCATCGACCGCAGCGGCCTGCCGGACCTGGTCGGCACCATCGCCGGCGACGACACCATCTTCGTCGTCGCCCGCGACCCCGCCGGCGGCGA
Source organism: Catellatospora sp. NPDC049133 (assembly GCF_040648455.1). Classification (NCBI taxonomy): domain Bacteria; kingdom Bacillati; phylum Actinomycetota; class Actinomycetes; order Micromonosporales; family Micromonosporaceae; genus Catellatospora; species Catellatospora sp. NPDC049133. The sequence goes on along the minus strand of NZ_JBEZDT010000037.1, from coordinate 6,748 downwards.
AGCCCTAGCCGCCAAGTTCGCCACCTGGGCCGGCCTCGACACCACCGATGACCTGGCCCCCCTCGACGACGACCTCACCTGACCCACCCCGCACGCCCCACCCCGTCGATCATGAACTTATGGCACGGTTCGACGGCGTGTCCCTGCCATAACTTCATGATCAACAAATGCGAAGGACGGAACAGAACATGACCCGGCTCTGGGGAGGGCGGTTCGCGGACGGACCCGCCGAGGCACTGGCACGGCTGTCGGTCAGCGTGCACTTCGACTGGCGGCTCGCGCCGTACGACCTCGCCGGCTCGCGCGCCCACGCCCGCGTCCTGGCCGCCGCCGGCCTGCTCGACCCCGACGAGCTCGGCAAGATGCTGGCCGCCATCGACGACCTCGACGCCGCCGTGGCCACCGGCACGTTCCGGCCCACCATCGAGGACGAGGACGTGCACACCGCCCTCGAACGCGGCCTGCTGGAGCGCCTCGGCACGCTCGGCGGCAAGCTGCGCGCCGGCCGCTCCCGCAACGACCAGGTCGCCACCGACCTGCGCCTCTACCTGCGCGACCACGCCCGCGACCTGGCCGGGCGCATCACCGAACTCGCCGACGCGCTCACCGAGCAGGCCGGCCGCCACGTCGACACCCCCGCCCCCGGCCTGACCCATGTGCAGCACGCCCAGCCGGTCACCTTCGGCCACTGGCTGCTCGCCCACGTGCAGCCGCTGCTGCGCGACCTCGACCGGCTGCGCGACTGGGACGAGCGCACCGCGGTCAGCCCGCTCGGCGCGGGCGCCCTGGCCGGCTCCGGCCTGCCGCTCGACCCCGGCGCGGTCGCCAAGGAACTCGGCTTCCGCACCTCGTTCCCCAACTCGATGGACGCCGTCAGCGACCGCGACTTCGTCGCCGAGTTCCTGTTCATCACCGCGCTGCTCGGCGTGCACCTGTCCCGGCTCGGCGAGGAGGTGGTGCTGTGGACGTCGTACGAGTTCGGCTGGGTCGAGCTGGACGACGCCTTCGCCACCGGCTCGTCGATCATGCCGCAGAAGAAGAACGCCGACATCGCCGAGCTGGCCCGGGGCAAGGCCGGCCGCCTCATCGGCGGGCTGGTCAACGTGCTGACCATGCTCAAGGGCCTGCCCCTGACGTACGACCGGGACATGCAGGAGGACAAGGAGCCCGTCTTCGACGCCGTCGACACGCTCACCCTCGTGCTGCCCGCGCTCGCCGGGATGATCTCCACCATGACGGTACGGGTGGACCGGCTCGCCGCGTCCGCGCCCGTCGGCTTCTCCCTGGCCACCGAGGTGGCGGACTGGCTGGTCCGCAAGGGCGTGCCGTTCCGCGACGCGCACGAGATCACCGGCAAGCTGGTGGCCCTGTGCTCGGTGCGCGAATGCGAACTGCACGAGGTCAGTGACAGCGACCTGGCCACCGTCAGCGAGCACCTGGACCCGTCGGTGCGCGACGTGCTCACCGTCAAATCGGCCCTCGCCGCCCGCACCACCCCCGGCTCCACCGGCCCCGGCCCCGTGGCCGACCAGCTCGCCTCGGTCACCGACCAACTCAAGACCTGGCACACCTGGTCCGCCGAATCCGTCGTCCCCCACTGACCCGCCCCGGCCTTCGGCGCGGCGCTGAAGATCGCTGTTTGCGGTCATGATCTGCGGTCCGACCGCCGATAAAGAACGCAAACCCAGTTGAACTA
>NZ_JBEZDT010000037.1:0-5042 GCF_040648455.1 Catellatospora sp. NPDC049133 | reverse complement strand
GCCTAAACCTCCGAGTTTGGCAAACAGCACCGCCGCCCCCACCCAAAAAAACCCCCCCAAGCGCTGATCTCCGTCCCTGCCGCCGGGACGAGCCCCGCAGGCAGCGCCGCCGGGGCCCGTCGGGGGAGGTGTGCCTGCGGGGACCGTCAGGCGCGGCTGTAGGCGCGCAGGGTGCGCAGGCGGTCGACGGCGACCAGGCCCTTGGCCTCCCGCTCGGCCAGCAGCCAGGCCTGGGCGTCGACCTCGGCCCAGCTCCAGGTCAGCGGCCATGACCCGTCGGGCAATTGCTGGTCCACCAGGTAGTCGAGGTTCGCCGCGATCGACGCCTGATCCACCGCCGGGGACAGCGGCGAGTCCGGGGTGTGCGCCACGTCCAGCGGCTGCAGCAGGTACTCCGTCCACGCCTCCGGCCGGTTCTCCACCCGCTGGGCGGCGGCGCGGCGCAGCGCGGCGAGCGCTCGTCGCCGAGCCACCTCGGGCAGGTTCCGGGCCTGGAGGAACAGCTCCGCCGCGGTCAGCTCACCGCGGTCCAGTCCGCTCGCCCTGGCGACCCCGTCCTCAAGGCGGTTCAGCACCGCCTCGGTCAGCTCGGCCAGCAGCGCCGGCGGGACCAGCTCCCGGTACTCCCACAGCACCCCGGCCAGCCCCGCCGTCGGATTGAGCACGCAGTCGTTGAAGGTGGCGCCGATGTCCGCGTACGTCCACCACGGCGCGCGCGGCGAGTCCTCCGTCTCCGGGGCCACGATCCACCAGCGCCGCTCCGCGGCGTCATAGGTGTCCACCAGGTAGCCGACCGCCCGGCGGACCAGCGGCTCGTCCGCGCCCGCGCCGATCTCGTGCAGCACCGTGCCCGCGCACCAGGTCGCCACCGCCGACGACACGGGGGTACGCAGATCCGGCTCCAGCGCGTGCCCGAAACCGCCGTCGTCGTTCTGGTACGACACCAGCTCGTCGAGCACCACCCGCGCCGGACCGGACTCGAAGTGGAACCGCAGCCGCGCCCGGTCCAGCGGACGCCCCTGCTCGAACACGAACGCCCTGGCCCGTGTGAAGACAGTCGACATCCGCCGATGTTCGCGCACGGGTACGACAGCACGGATTTTGCATTCGGCCACGCGCCGGAGTTCCCTGGTGGCGTGGACTACTCGCTGCTCGACGCGCCCGCCTCCCAGGTCACCGACACCGCCCGCGGCCTGCTGGGCTGGCACCTCGAAGCCAACGGGGTGCGGGTCAGGATCACCGAGGTCGAGGCGTACGCGGGCGTCGGCGAGGACCCCGCCTCGCACAGCCACCGCGGCCCCACCCCGCGCAGCTCGGTGATGTTCGGCCCGGCCGGCGTGCTCTACGTGTACTTCGTCTTCGGCATGCACTGGTGCATGAACGTGACCGCCGGCCACGAGGGCGAGGCGGCCGCGGTGCTGCTGCGCGCGGGCGCGGTCGTCGGGGGAGTGGACCTGGCCCGCGAGCGCCGAGGCCAGGTCGCCGACCGCGAGCTGGCCCGGGGTCCGGCCCGGCTGGCCATGGCGCTGGGCATCGACGGGTCCGCGAACCGCACGTCACTGCTCGACGGCACCGGGCCCGCGCGCCTGCTCCCCGCCGCGGCCGTGTTGCCGAACCTGATCAGGTCGGGACCGCGGGTGGGCGTCGCCGCCGCGCACGACCGGCCGTGGCGCTTCTGGCTGCACGGCGAACCGTCCGTGAGCCCGTACCGCCGCCACACCCCTCGCCGCCGCACCCCACCCGCCGACACCGCCCGCTCGTCATAGACGTTGGCCTATCACATCGAATCCGGTCACGTGTTCTCGATGTCATAGGCCATCGTCGATTCAAGGTGGGGCGGGAGGGGCTGGGCGGCGGGGTTCGGGGTCAGGCGGGGTCGGGGCGGAGGACGGCGCCGACGCCTTCGTCGAGCCGGACCTCGGCGGCGTTGACGATGATCAGCTCGGCGTCGTTGAGCACCGCAGCGCGGACCAGCGCGTCCTCCGCGCGTACCGGATGGGCGCGGGACGCCCCCAACTGCCGCAGCCGCTCCTCGCTCGCGGACAGGTCAGCCGGCGAGTCGCCGATCCACACGCGGGCCTTGGCCAGCGCGGCCGGATCCAGCAGCAGCGCCTCGACCTGCCGGTTCTCGAACGCGGCCAGGGTGTCGGCGACGCCCGACGCGGCCGGCTCGGCGGCACCGCTGCCGGGCAGCGGCCCGCCGTCGCGCGTGGCCAGCAGCGGCGTCACGTGCGGCAGCGGAGCCATCTCCGCGCTGTCGGTGCACAACGGCTGCGGCATCGCCTCGGCGTAGTGCACCCGGCCCTGCGCGGCGAACACGGCCAGCCCGTGCCGCTCGCGCGGACGCCGGTACTGGGCCAGCGCACCCTCCAGAGCCAGCAGGGTGGGCTCGTCGATGCCCTCGTCGAGCAGCGTCTCCCGGGCGGCCCGCCAGCGCAGCTTCAGCGCCGCGGCGGTCGCCTCGGTGTGATCGGTCCCGTCGATGTACAGCGACGCCCACGGGCCGGGGATCTCATACATGGCGCGAAGAAACGACAGTTCCATGCCCGCGCTATGCCCATGTCCCGATCGCCGCAACCGCGCGATCATGCCAGGTTCAGGTGCGGGCGGACTCCGTCGGCGCAAGAGGGCGACGATCATCGCCGAGCGCCTTCCGCGAACGTCGGACCAGCTCCCCGAAGACCCGGACCACCGAGACCGAACCGATGCCCACGGGCACCACCAGCAGCGCTGCCAAGGCGCTCGGGCGAAGCCACGCCCGGTCGCCGTCGAGCCAGGCCTCGTCCGACCCGGCCCCGCTGACCCGCGCCGCCAGCGGCCCGCGCGGCCGCTCGCGCGCGCCCCAGAAGAAATCCACCGGGTACGCGTCGCGGCTGTCCCGCTCGACGAACGTGCCCGTGCAGCGCCAGCGGGCGAACAGCAGCGCCTGACGACCGCCCGCGACGCTGCACGAGGCAGGAGTGACGGTGCCCGCCCGGCCGCCCCGCTCGGCTCGGATGCCGTCGACCGCCAGCGCGGCCTGCATGACGGCGAACACCGCGAGCAGCAGCGTGCCGGCCGCGACGCCGTACCGGAACTGCCGGTCGAACGCGCTGTCTGCCCGCCATGGGACGAGCCAGGGGCGGCGACGACCCTTGTGGTGGCGACCCACAGCCTTCCCTTCCCGAGTGCTGACCAGCGGCGACGACGGTAACCGGGCTGGGCGGCCCTGCTCGGCGGTGGGGAAACCGGTTGTCGGCCGGTCCGCGCGATGCGCGACAATCGACGGCGTGACGGACATCCTCGATGATCTGCAGTGGCGTGGCCTGCTGCAGGACTCCACCGACCTGGACGAGCTGCGCAAGCACCTGGCCGAGGGGCCGGTGACGTTCTATGTCGGCTTCGACCCGACCGCGCCCAGCCTCCAGGTCGGCAACCTGGTGCAGGTGCTGACCGCGCGCCGGCTCCAGCAGGCGGGGAACATTCCGGTGCTGCTGGTCGGCGGTGCGACCGGCCTGATCGGCGACCCGAAGGCCGAGGGCGAGCGCTCGCTGAACTCGGAGGAGACCGTCGCCGGCTGGGTGGACAAGATCCGCCGGCAGGTGGAGCCGTTCTTCGAGTTCGAGGGCGCCAACGCGGCTCGGATGGTCAACAACCTGGACTGGACCTCGCCGCTGTCGGCGATCGAGTTCCTGCGCGACGTCGGCAAGCACTTCCCGGTGAACCAGATGCTGGCCCGCGAGGTGGTCAAGGCGCGGCTGGAGAGCGGCATCAGCTTCACCGAGTTCGCGTACCAGATCCTGCAGTCGCACGACTTCTACCAGCTGCACCAGCGCTACGGCGTGACGCTGCAGCACGGCGGCTCCGACCAGTGGGGCAACATCATCGCCGGCGTCGACTTCAACCGGCGCAAGGGCGTGCGCGGCGTGCACGCGTTCACCACCCCGCTGATCACGCGCGCCGACGGGACCAAGTTCGGCAAGAGCGCCGAAGGCATGTCGGTCTGGATGGACGCGGCCATGACCAGCCCGTACGCCTTCTACCAGTTCTGGTTCAACGCGGCCGACGCCGACATCGTGAACTACCTGAAGGTGTTCAGCTTCCGCTCCCGGGAGGAGATCGAGGAGCTGGCGAAGGAGACCGCGGAGCGGCCGTTCGCGCGGGCGGGGCAGAAGGCGCTGGCCGAGGAGCTGACCACGCTGCTGCACGGCAAGGACGAGTGCGAGCAGGTCATCACGGCGTCGCAGGCGCTGTTCGGTCGCGGCGCGCTGACCGACCTGGCCCCGTCGACGCTGCGCTCGGCGCTGGCCGAGGCCGGCCTGGTCGAGGTCGACGAGCTGCCCAGCGTCGCGGTGCTGTTCAAGGAGTCGGGCCTGGCGGCGAGTCTCGGCGAGGCACGGCGCGCGGTTGCCGAGGGCGGCGCGTACATCAACAACGAGCGTATGTCCGATGCCGACGCCCCGGTGTCGGCAGACCTGCTGCTGCACGGCAAGTACCTGGTGCTGCGTCGTGGCAAGAAGACCATCGCCGGTGCTGAGCTGCGAAAATAGGCAGTTGACCATGATGTGACGCGGGACGCGTCCCCCCGATTTGCGGGTGGCGGCGCGTCCCGCGTAATGTTCTCTCTGCCAGCGCGGAACGGACAAAACAGCCGAGACCGGAAGGTCGGAGCAAAGAGGCCGGAGCGCACCGGGTGGGGCCGATTTGATCGGCCGAAACCAACCGGGTATGGTTACCGAGCCGGTGACGAGCCGGGCGGATGAGTTCGCCGAGAATCTTCTCGGAGGGGACCGTCGGCCGGGTCACTGGTTCTCCTCGAACCTCGTACGGACCTCAACGGTTCTGCGTGTTCGGGGGTGTCCAAACGGACGAGCCGGACAAATCCGAAAATTCGGATTTGACACGGAACGGCCGGATGGGTAAGCTGGATGAGTTGCCCCGGAGGCGGCCAGGGAGACCTGGACGACACGGTGTGTGCTTGTTCTTTGAGAACTCAACAGGGTGCTATTTAAGCCAAGTGCCAATTATTGATCATCCTCGGATGATTCCTTTGGTGATGGACA
>NZ_JBEZDT010000036.1:27466-100837 GCF_040648455.1 Catellatospora sp. NPDC049133 | reverse complement strand
GACCGTGACGTGAACGCGGCACGCAACATCCTGGCCGCCGGACTGGCGGTGACAGCCTGCGGAGACGATGTAAGACCTCAACGAGGAACCTCTCGAACGGGGCAGTCGTCGGCGAAACAGGAAAACCCGAGGGCGACCAAGGGAATCCCCGTCCTTAAGGGCGGGGAGGATGTCAACGGCCGACTCCCTTCCGCCGTGACGCCGCCACCCCGGGCACGGCGCGTGCGTCACGTCGCCACCAGGTTGGCAAAGCATCGCCGGATCGGCTCCGGTCTGTCGCCATGACGTCGGTTGTGGAAAGGAACGCCGGATCTGTCGGAGGTGTGTGCCCGCCCGTGCCGGTTCGGCGCGGGTCAGGCGGTCCAGCCGAGCCAGGCCTCGCCGGCGCTGATCCCCGCGAACCACACGGCCAGCGCGACGACCGGGGCCAACGGCACCAGTAGCGGCCGGGTCCGCCACCACCGGATCGCGAGCACCAGCAGCGCGGCCCAGATCCCCACCAGGACGATCACCGCCCACAGCGGCGCGACCAGGCCGCTGGCGAGGTAGAAGGGCAGCAGCACGAGGTGCGCGAGGACGCCGAGCACCCGCACGACCTTGGCGAGCAGGGACGGTGAGTCTGCCATGGTGACCTCCATGTATGCCGCGGACCTGTGCCGCGGGTACCGGAAGCGTGGCAGAACCGCGGGCTGCGGCGCATCGGCCACCCGGCGGGGGGTGCGGGAGCGCGACGCCTCCGCCACCCGGCGGATGTTCACGGCTCAGTCCGGCGGGGGCTGGTCCTGGTCCTGCACCACGTGGTCGAGGCCCTCCAGCGGCTGTGCGGCCGCCACGAAACCGTCGACGTCGGCGTCGGCCTTGAGCGTCACCGTGAACGACTCGGGCAGGTCCGCGGAGCTGATCGAGCCGACCAGCTCACCCGAATCGCGGTACGCCTCCCGGAATCTGGCCAGCGCCTGCTCGCGGCTCTCGAACGCGACGGAGGCGACGTCCGGCCTGCTTCGCAGCCACGACGCCACGCCGGCGCGCTGTGCCTCGGTCGCGTCCATGGCCAGCTCCAGCCGGACCGTGACCGCCGCCGGAGCGGGGCGCGGCACCGGGGTCTGGCCCGCGGGCGCGCCGCAGCCCGCCACGGCCAGGGCGGCGGCGAGCAGCATAGCGACGAGGCGCGGTCCCACCGGCGCAGTCTACGGCCGCGGGACCGTCCACATCGACCTTTCTCGCTCATTCGTGCACCGCTGGTCACGGCGATGTGTCCGGCCGCCGTGGCAGGACGGCGGCCGGACACGTCCGGCGTCAGAAGGACACGTCGCCGTGGTGCAGCACGGTCAGGCGCTGGGTGGGGCGGGTCAGCGCGACGTACAGGTCGCTGTGCCCGCGCGGGGACTCGGCCACGATGGCGCCTGGGTCGGCGATGACGACCGCGTCGAACTCCAGCCCCTTGGCCTGGCGTACGGTCAGCACCACCACCTGGTCGGTCAGCTCGGTCTGCGCACCGACCCGCGCCTGCGGGGCCGCCGCGGTGACCACCTCGCCCAGCTCGTCGATCCGCCCCGTGGGCACCAGCACGCCGAGCGTCCCGTCGCCGAGCGCGGCGACCTCGCGGCGCACCTCCTCGGCCAGCCGCGCCGCCAGCTCCTGCGGGCCGACCTCGGCCAGCTGCGGGGCCTGCCCGGTGTGGCGCACCGAGCGCGGCGGCTCCAGCCCCGGGTCGATCGACTTGAGCACCTGCCCGGCCAGGTCCATGATCTCGGCGGGGGTGCGGTAGTTGACGGTGAGCTGGGTCAGCCGCCACCGGTCGGCGACGTACGGGTTCAGCACCTGGTCCCAGGAGGAGGTGCCCGCCGGGTCGCCGGTCTGCGCGACGTCCCCGACGACCGTCATCGACCGGCTCGGGCAGCGGCGCATCAGCAGCCGCCACGCCATCGGCGACAGCTCCTGCGCCTCGTCGACGATGACGTGCCCGAACGCCCAGCGGCGGTCGGCGGCGGCCCGTTCCGCGGCGGTCAGCCGCTGCTCGTCGGCCTGCCGCTCGCCGAGTTCCAGCGCGCCGAGCACGTCGGCGGCGGTCAGGATCTCCGGGTCGATCTCGTCTTCGAGGTCGATGGAGCGGGAGCCGTGCAGGATCTCCAGCGCGCCCTCGGCGTACGCCAGCCGCTGCCGGCGACGCCTTTCGGCCAGCTCCTCGCTGTCGCGGTCGTCCTCGCCGAGCAGCTCGGCGGCCTCGTCGAGCAGCGGCGCGTCGGCCGGGGTCCATCCCGCGCCGCGGCTGCGCCGCAGCAGGGCCTGCTCGGCCTCGGTGAGCATGGGCGCGGCGGTGGCGATGCGGGCCTCGCTCGCGTACAGGTCGGACAGCAGCCGCTGCGGCGTCAGCACCGGCCACAGCCAGTCCAGCACGGTCTGCACGTTCGGGTCGGCCTGCAGTTCCCGGCGCAACTCGGCCAGGTCGGCCTGGTCGAGCAGTTGCGGGTCGCCGGGGGCGTCGTCGCCGCCGAGCGGGTCGTCGGCGTACGGGTCGGTGCCGATCCGGTCCGCGACCTGCTGCGACAGCGCGTGGATGATCTCGACGTCGAACAGCGGCCGGGCCAGGTTGTGCGGCTTGCCGCTGCGCCGGGCCACCTCGCGGGCGGCCTCGCAGGCGGCCCGGTCGAGCACGAGCGGCTCGGACTCGAACACCACCTCGACGGTCTCGTCGGGCAGCCGCTGCCGGTCGCGCACCGCCTCGGCCAGCACTTCCGCCATCACCGCGCGGCCCTTGACCTCGGCGGTCTCGTCGGGCTCCACGGCGGCGGCGTCGACCCCGGGGAACAGCCCGCCCACGGTGCGCAGCACCACGCCGGTCTCGGCCAGCGACGGCAGCACCTGCGAGATGTACTTCAGGAACGTCGCGTTAGGCCCGACGACCAGCACCGCCCGGGTCGACAGCTCCTGGCGGAACGTGTACAGCAGGTACGCCGCGCGGTGCAGCGCGACGGCGGTCTTGCCGGTGCCGGGTCCGCCCTGGACGACCATGATGCCGTTCAGGCCGGCCCGGATGATGTGGTCCTGCTCGGCCTGGATGGTCTCGACGATGTCGCGCATGCGGCCGGTGCGGCCCGCGTCCATCGCCGCGAACAGCGCCGCCTCGCTGGTCAGCCCCTCGTGATGGGGCGCGGTCGCGGCGGCGTCGGCCAGGTCGAGCACCTCGTCGTCGAGCGCCGTCACGGTGCGCTCGGTCGTGCGGATGTGCCGCCGCCGTCGCACACCCTGCGGTGAGGCGGCCGTGGCCAGGTAGAACGGCCGCGACGCGGGGGCGCGCCAGTCGACCAGCAGCGGCTCGTACTCGGCCGACTCGTCGAAGATGCCGATGCGCCCGATATAGCGCGCCCCGTCCTCGACCAGGTCGAGGCGGCCGAAGCAGAGCCCGCTCTCGACCGCGCCGAGCGAGGCCCGCTGGTCGGTGTAGAGGGCGACCGTCGACTCGCGCTGCGAGCGCTCCTGCTGCGTGCCGCCCGTGGCCAGCAGCGCCTGCGACAGCCGGTGCTCGGCCTGTTCCCGCAGGCCGTCGAGCCGGCGGTAGAGCTCGGTGACGTACTCCTGCTCGCGGTGAATCTCGTCGGCGACGTCGCTTGACAAACCCGGCTCCTCCGTGTCTATACTGAAGCCCGAACGGACGCTTCAGCGTGCCGTTCTTTTTTGTGCTCGAATCGCCAAAGATACCGCACCGGTCCGCCGTCGCGCAGCCGGGTGATCAGCGCAGGCCGCCGGTCTTCGGATCACGCGCCGTCAGGCAGTAGACGCCCCCGGCCGGGTCGCGCATGACGACCCAGCGCGCGCCGTCGGCCACGTGGACCGCCCCGCACTTCTCGTGCCAGGCCCGCACCCCGTCGATGTCCGAGCAGGCGAGGTCCAGGTGGGCGGATGTCGGCCGCTCCTGCTGGAGCCGCTGCAGCAGGATGCGCACCGGCAGCTCGGCCGGCGGTTTCACGACGTGGAACTCCGGCCGCGAGCCGAACGAGGAGTCCCAGCCGGTCAGCTCGCCCCAGAAGGCGACCTCGGCGTCGTACGCCTGCGGGCCGACGTCGATGCACACCTGGTCGAGGCGGCTGAGCGCGCCGTCGGGCGTCGCGTGCGCGACCGGCAGGCGGAACTCGTCATGCCACGGCACCGCGCAGAACGGCATCCCGCCCGGCGAGCGCAGCACCTGGTGGCCCAGGTCGGCCACGTGGGTGCCGCCCAGCGCCACCGCACGGGCGGCCAGCGCCGCCGGGTCGTCGACGCTCAGGTCGAGGTGCGCACCCCCGCCGTCGTTCACGGCCTGGACCTTCACGCAGGCGTCCGCGCCGATCGGCAGCAGCGTCGCGAACTCGGCGTGCTCGCCGCGCCGGGCGGTCAGGTGCGTGCCGGTGACCCGCGACCAGAACGACGCCGCCTCGGTGAACTGTTCGGCGGGCCGATCGATGAAGGCGTACGTCCAGCGGATCACTTTTGGTCTCCTAGCCGCGTCGATCTGCCGAGCGTATCGAGCGTATCGGCCAGACCCGGGCGCACAAGGGCGGTCCCCGGCGCGCCGTGTGAAGGCACGCCGGGGACCGGCTTTCTCACCGGTGGCCGTCAGGCCACCGTCACGCCGGAATACCGATGACCTGGAAATCCGACAGTTGCGCGGCCGGCCAGCCGGTGTTGGCGGTGAAGGTCAGCCGGACGTGGCGGGCGGTGGTGTTCGCGGGCAGGGTGATCGTGACCGTGTTACCCGACGGGGTGAACTGGTACGCCGCCGAGCCCACGATGGTGGTGAACGTCGACCCGTCGGTGCTGCCCAGCACCGACAGCGTCTGGGTGCGGGCGCCCCACGCCGACGGCAGTTTCAGCACGACCGAGCTGAGCGTGGCGTTGCCGCCCAGGTCAACCGTGATCGACTGCGGGAAGGCGTTGTTCGGGCTCTCCCAGTACGAGTTGGCGTCGCCGTCGACCGCGTTGCCGGGTACGTAGTTCTGCGTGTGCCCGGCGGTCACCGGCTTGCCCAGCGCCAGGTTGGAGCTGGTCGCCGCGGTGCCGGTGCCGGTCAGCCCGACCGACAGCGTCGGGTTCGACGCGCTGCTCGCCACGATCAGCGTGCCCGTCTTGCCACCCGCCGAGGTGGGCGCGAACGCGACGGTGACCGTGCAGCTCGCCCCCGGGGCCAGGGCCGACCCGCAGCCGTTGGCCGACAGGCTGAACCCGGCCCCGGACACCGTCACCGAAGAGATCGAGGCGGTGGTCCCGCCGGTGTTGCTGATCTGCGTCGTACGGGTGACCGAGCTGCCGACGTTCGTGTTCGGGAACGCGATGCTGGTCGGGTTGGCCGACAGCGTCGCCGGGGTCTGCACGGTGGTGCCGGTGCCGGTCAGGCCGATCGTCAGTGACGGGTTGGTGGCGTTGCTGGTCACCGTCAGCGTGCCGGTCTTCGCCCCGGCCGAGGTCGGACTGAAGGTGACCGTGACCGTGCAGCTCGCACCGGCGTTCAGGGTGCCGGCGCAGCCGCTCGCGGCGAACTGGCTCGACGCGCTCACCGCCGAGATGCTCGCCGCGGCGGTGCCCGTGTTCGTGATCGTCACCGTGGAGCCGGCGCTGGTCGTGCCCACGTTCTGGTTGCCGAAGGCGACCGAGGTGGGGTTCGCGGCCAGGGTCGCCGAGGGCTGGCTGCCCCCGCCGAAGATCTGCAGCTCGGCGACCTGGCCCGCGGGCCAGCCCGTGTTGGCGGTGATGGTGACGCGCAGGTAGCGCACCGACACGGCGGTGAACGTCGCGGTCGCCGTGTTGCCGGTGGCCGGGTCGAACAGGTATCCCGTCGACGCCTTCAGCGTGCTGAAGTTCGTGCCGTCGGTGCTGCCGGAGATCGACAGGGTCTGGGTGCGGGCGCCCCATGCCGACGGCGGTGGCAGCTTGAGCGTCACCGAGCTGACCTGCTTGGCGCTGCCCAGGTCGGCCTGCAGCCACTGCGGGAAGGCGTTGTTGTTGGACTCCCAGTAGCTGCCGGTGCTGTCGTCGTTGGCGGCCGAGGCGGGGAAGCCGCCGTTGCTGCTGCTGGCCGACATCGCCGCGCCGATGGCGAGGTTGGTGGTGCTGCTGACACCCGTGCCGGTCAGCGACACGGTCAGCGGCTGCGCGGTGGTCGAGTTGGCCACCGACAGCGTGCCGTTCTGCGCCCCGGCCGCGGTGGGCGCGAAGCGCACGCTCACCGTGCAGGACGCCCCGGCGGCCAGCGAGCCGCCGCAGGTGTTGGTCTGCGTGTACTGGCCGGAGACGCTGATCGAGCTGATGCTCGCCGCCGCCGTGCCCGGGTTGCTCATCGTGACGGTCTGCGCCGCCGTGGTGGCACCGATGTTCGCCGAGCCGAACGCCAGGCTGCCCGGTGTGACCTGCAGCTGCGACCCGTCGGCGACGCCCTGGCCGACGAAGTCGACCCAGTTCACATTGAAGATGGAACCCTGGCCGGTATCGCCGGACGGGTTCTTCGCCACCAGGTACAGCGGGCCGGTGGTGGTGCTCGCGGACAGGGTGGCGGTGACGTCGGTGTAGGTCTGCCAGCCGCCGGTGCCGCCGAACGTGGCGGTGCCGAGCAGGGTGCCGTTCGGCGCGCCGGTGCGCACCTCGATGCGGCCGCCCGCGCCGGGCGAGGCCACCCGGAAGCGCGCCGAGGTGATGTTGCGCAGGTTCACCGGGGTGTACGACCAGTAGTCGCCGTCCTCGATGAAGCCGATGTTCTGGAAGCCTCCCGCGGTGTCACTGGTCGCCTCCCGCTGCACACCCGGGTCGCCGCCGCCGATCGCGCCGGGCGCGCGGCCGGTGCTGTTGAAGAACTCGGCCTGCTTGTGCTTGGGCTGCAGCTTGACGGTGGCCCGGCCGGTCTGCGGGGCCGCGCCGCCCCCGCCCAGGTCGGTGTAGCTGGCCTCGATCACGGCGAAGATGTCCGCGTCGTCGCCGTGGCCCGTGCCCATCGAGGTCTGGATCACCCCGGTGCACCCGGTGTATCCCTGCAGCGGGTGCGCGTGCGCGTCGTGACCCAGGTAGTACTGCACGTTGACCCGCGAGCAGTCGATCGTGCCGTCCTCGGGGTCGGTCACGGTGACGGTGAAGCGCACCTGGTCGCCCCAGGCGAAGAAGCCGCCGTCGGCCGGGGCGGCCAGCGTCACCGTCGGCGCGGTGTTGCCGACGGTGATCGGCACGTTGGCCACGGCCGTACGCCCGCCCGGGTCGCGCACGGTGAGCTGGGCGTTGTAGTTGCCCGCCGCCGTGTAGGTGTGCGACGGGTTGGCCGCCGTCGAGGTGCCGCCGTCGCCGAACGTCCACGCGTACGTGATCGGCTGCCCGGCCGGGTCACGCGAGCCCGCGCTGGAGAACTGCACGGTCAGCGGCACGCCGCCCGAGGTCGGGTTGCCCGCGGCGACCGCGATCGGGTTCTGGTCGCCGGCGATGTAGTCGATGCGGTAGATCCCGGAGTCCGCGTTGTTGCCGCCGAAGCCGGTGCCCCACTCGATCAGGTACATCGCGCCGTCCGGCCCGAACTCCAGGTCCATCGGCCGCAGGAAGCTCATCGAGCCGAACAGCTGGTTGATGTCGACCAGCGACTTGCCGTTCGCGGTGACCTGCATCGTGTAGAGCTTGTTCTGGTTCCACTCGCCGAAGATCGCCTTGCCGTCGAAGTACGGCGGCCACTTGCGGTCCGACGTCGACGCCGCGTTGTACCGGTAGACGGGCCCGCCCATCGGCGCTCCGCCGCCGCCGATCTCCGGGAACAGCGGGTTGCCGCCGTAGTCGTAGTCGACCGTGGCGGGCTGGGCGGGCGGCAGGTTGGTCAGGCCGGTGTTGTTCGGCGAGTTGTTCACCGGCGCGGCGCAGTTGTACTTCGCGCCCGACGGCCCGGACGGGAACGTGTAGTCGTTGAACGCGTAGTTCGCGCCGATGCAGTACGGCCAGCCGTAGTTGCCGGCCTGCCCGACGATGTTCCATTCCACGGTGCCCTCGGGGCCGCGGTTGGGGTCGGTGGCGCCCGCGTCGGGGCCGTAGTCGGCGACGTAGAGCGTGCTGGTCGCCGGGTCCGTGCCGATCCGGAACGGGTTGCGGAAGCCCATCGCGTAGATCTCGGGCCGGGTCAGCGCGGTGCCCGGCGCGAACAGGTTGCCGCTCGGGATCGTGTACGTCCCGTCGGCCTGCGGCTTGATCCGCAGGACCTTGCCGCGCAGGTCGTTGGTGTTGCCGGAGCTCTTCTGCGAGTCGAAGTCCGACCGGCCGGCGCGCTCGTCCAGCGGCGCGAAGCCGTTGGACTCGAACGGGTTGGTGTTGTCGCCGGTGGCCAGGTAGAGGTTGCCGGCCGCGTCGAACGTCATCGAGCCGCCCGCGTGGCAGCACGTGTTGCGCTGCGTCGCGACCTGGACCAGCACCTTCTCGGTGGCCGTGTTGATCGTGTCGCCGGAGACCGTGAAACGTGACAGCTGGTTGCGGGCCGAGCCGGTGGTGGGGGAGTAGTACAGGTAGATGAAGCCGTTGCTCGTGAAGCCGGGGTCCAGCCGCATGCCGAGCAGGCCGTCCTCGTTGCCGGTGAACACCGGCAGGGTCAGCGCGGTCACCGTCGTGCCGGTGCTCGGCTTGACGATCTGCACCCGGCCGTCGCGCTCGATGTAGAAGACACGGCCGTCGGCGGCGACGTCGAGTTCCATCGGGTTGCTGGTGTTGCTGTCCAGGCTCACCTTCTGGAAGCTTGCCGCGCTGGTCGCGGTGCAGTCGCCCGCGACCTGGCCCGCGGCCGTGCGGATGCCGCCGAGCAGGTGGTTGAGGAAGTTCGTGTCGCTGTACGCGGCCGCGGTGTGCCCGAGCGCCGTGTACCAGGAGCGGCCGCCGTCGTACGGCTTGCACCAGGCGACCGGGTGGTCCGCGCCCATCGCCGAGCTGCCCGGTGCGTAACTGCGCTCGTCGAGGCTCGCCAGCACGTGCGCGTTCGTCCGGGGATTGGTCTGGAACGAGTACCACTCGTCGAAGCGCGACCAGAGCGGCGGCAGGCCCGCCGTCGACGGGTGCGCCGGGTCCTCGACCTTGACGGTGGCCGTCTGCTCGGCCGGGTGGCTGGAGAAGTACGCGCCGACCAGGCTGCCGTACCAGGCCCAGCCGTACTCGGTGTCGGACGCGGCGTGCACGCCCGCGAAGCCGCCGCCGGCCCGGATGTAGCGCTCGAACGCGGCCTGCTGGGTGCCGTCGAGCACGTCGCCGGTGGTGGACAGGAACACCACCGCGGCGTACCTGGCCAGGTTGGTGTCGTTGAACGCGGTGGCGTCCTCGGTCGCGTCGACGGTGAAGCCGTTCGCGGTGCCGAGGTTGCGGATGGCGGTGACGCCGGTGGGGATCGAGTCGTGGCGGAACCCGGCGGTCTTGGAGAAGACCAGTACCGAGAACGGGGCGGCGTCGGCGCGCTGCGGCGGCGCGAGCAGGCTCACGGCCGCGGCGAGCACCGCGACGGCGAGCAGGCGCAGCAGCCTGGCCAGGGGCGGATGCAGGGACGGTGACGCGAGGGGCATGGAGAGTCTCCTCGTCGGGGACGGACGGCGGAAACCCCTGGCGCGGGTGAGCGGCCCCGGAGGGGAGCGGTGCGGCGGAACCGTTGCGGCGCTTGGATTGCCCCGATGTTTCGAAGCAGTCACAAATTTGCACCCCTGAAGCTGATGCTGTCAACGCGTACCGCAGAAATTGCACGTGCCATGTCGAGATCCTGGAGTCGCCGCGCGTGTCAGCCCACGGTCACGGGCCGTCGCCGGATACCTTCGGCCGGTGCGGCAGATCCTGGACTGCAACGTCCACCTCTGGGACCAGCGCGACGACCCGGTGTTCTGGCTCTCCGACCGCACCATGGTCCGCGACATGCTCGGCGACTACAGCTCGCTGCCCGACGTCTACACGCTGGCCGACTACCGCCGGGAGACCTCCGATCACCCGGTGCGCGGTGTCGTCTGGTCCGACGCGGGCGCGGCCGACCCGCTGCACGCCGCCGCCTGGGCCCAGCGCCAGGCCGAGGGCCAGGACTTCGAGCTATGGCTGGTCACGCTCGCCGACCCGGCGTCCGCCGGCTGGCCCGCTTTCCTGCGCAGCTTCGCCGAACTGGACAACGCCGCCGGAGTGCGGGTCCGGCTGGTCGCCGCGCTGGGCGGCACCCGGCCGACCGACGACGAGCAGGTGACCCGGCACCTCGCCCTGCTCGCCGGGCACGGCCTCACCCTCACCGTCGAGGCCGGCGGCGACCAGCTCGACCAGGTGCTGCGGATCGCCCGCGCGCTGCCGCAGGTCAGCATCGTGCTCGACCACTTCGGCTGGCCCGGCGACCTGAGCGCGGTCGGCCTGCGCGAGCACGCCGCCCGCCTCAAGGCGGTGGCCTCCGTCCCGAACACGGCTACCCGGATCGACGCCCTCGGCACCGTATTCGGCGACTGGACCGCCGACCGGGTGCGCCCCTGGCTGCGGGCAGCGCTGGACGCGTTCGGGCCGCAGCGCTGCATGCTCGGCTCCGACCTGCCGATCGAGCGGCTGCGCGGCGGCTTCACCAAGCTCTACGAGTGCTACACCGACGTGTTCGCCGACTGCGCCCCGCACGAACTCGACGACCTGTGGCACGGCTCGGCCGCCCGCTGGTACACCGGCCCGGCACCGGCCTGAGTTTCGCCGGGCGGCTCCGCCGCCCCGTGGCACGGCCCCTCCGCCAAGGCCTGCGCGTCGAAGCGGCCGGTGGAAACGCGGGGGAGCCGAGGACCTTCCGGTTTGCGGATACATCTTTTTTGAAGTGGCCACATCAAAAAAGATGTATCCGCAAACTGCGACACCTCATGCCGCGAGGCATGACGGAGAGTGCACGGATCGGCACCGCGTGCCCGGCGAGCTGCGACGCGCGGTCCGACCAGGTCAGCGCGGTGCGACCGGCAGCAGACTCGTGTAGACGTCGTCGAGCACCTCGGCCTGAGCGGCCCAGGTCCAGTTGTCGAGCAGGCCCGGCTTGTCGTACGCGGCGCGGTAGCGCTCCGGGTCGGCCAGCACCTGCCGCGCCGCGCGCACGAAGTCGGTCACGTCGTCGGCCCGGAACACCTCGCCCTGCCCGGTGCCGCGGATCGTCGCCGCCATCGTGCGCACGTCGCTGGCGATGATCGGCAGGCGGGCGTGGGAGTACTCGAAGAACTTCGTGATCAGCGAGATCTCGTGGTTGACGAAGTGCCGGATCGGGATCACGCCGGCGGTCGCCCCGGCCAGGAAGTTCGCCACCTGAGCGGCGGGCACGTAGTCGGTGACGTGCAGCCGGTCGGCCACCCCCAGCTCCGTGGCGCGGGCGGTCAGACCCTTCGCGTACTCGCCGGACGGCAGGTTGATCACCATCGCCATGTGCACGCCGGGCAGCGTCGGCAGGGCCTCGACCATGACGCCGAGGCCCCGGGCGGGCGCCGCCGCGCCGCTGTACACCAGCAGCGGCACGTCCGGGCCGATGCCGCAGCGCTCCCGCAGGCTCACCTCGGGCTGCTCGCCGCCGGCGGACATGTCGGGCGCGTTCAGCACGACCACGGGCAGCTCGGCCAATTGATGGTCGCGCTGCAGCATCTGCGCCAGCTCGTCGGAGACAGTGATCACCTTGTCGGCGTGCGGGGCGTACTCCCGCTCGTAGGCCAGGTGCGCGGGCTGCCAGCGGTAGTTGTCCCGCCAGGGACGCACGCCCGGCAGGTATTCGTGCGCGTCCCACACCAGCTTGACGTCCCGGCCGTGGTCGCGGGCCCGGGCCACCGCCCGCGCCCCGACGCCGATCATGCGGAAGTCGTGCGCGTGGATGATGTCGGGCCGCAGCTCGTCGATGACCGGCCCGAACTTGTTGTCGAAGCCGATCAGGCCGGGCTCCAGCTTGCGCCACGCGTGGTCGCCCATACGCTGCATCCAGTACCGCGTGATCACCCAGTCGGCGGGGCGCCGCACCCGGCGCACCGAGGGGGGCAGTTCCTGCCAGCGCCGCCGCAGCCCGCCCGCCGCACCGCGGGCGCGTGCGCCGGGCAGCAGACGCACCCGCGCGCCGCCGATCATCCACTCCCGGGCCTCGTGGTCGGGGGACAGCCCGAGCAGGGTCGTGTCCCACCCGGCCTCGGCCGCGGAGCGGGCGGTCTTCTGGACCCGTGAGTCGCCGTTGACCGCGTTGTCGACCAGCATGACGACACGTCCCCGGCCGCCCTCGCGACGTTCGACTCCCATGGTCCGCCCTTCTCCAGTCGCCCGCGTCAGGCACGCCGCAGGTCGGCCTGCCGGAGCAGGGCCTCGCTCCTGATCTACGCGCGCCGCCGGCCTATTGTTACCGTAGTCGCCAGCAAGCCGCACCCGGGTGTCTCCACGCTGACCCCCGCACATGCCGAGCGCCGGAGGCCAAGCAGTGACCGCAGTCGACGTCAGCGTCATCGTGCCGGTGTACAACACGATGCCCGACCTGCGCCGCTGTCTCGACTCCCTGGTCAACCAGACCATCGGCCAGGACCGGATGGAGATCATCGCGGTCGACGACGGCTCCACCGACGGCAGCCCCGCCGAGCTGGCCCGGTTCGCCGAGCGATACCCCTGCGTGAAGGTGATCCGCCAGCCCAACTCGGGCGGCCCCGCCAGCCCCTGCAACCACGGCCTGCGCCTGGCCACCGGCCGGTTCGTCTTCTTCGTCGGCGCCGACGACTACCTCGGCCCCGAGGCGCTGGAGCGGCTCGTCGACGCCGCCGACCGATACGGCTCCGAGGTCGTGCTCGGCAAGACCGTCGGCGTGAACAGCCGCTTCATCTACCAGCAGGTCTTCGCCCGCAACGAGGCGGAGATCAGCTTCGCCGGCTCGGGGCTGCCCTGGTCGCTGGCCAACATCAAGCTGTTCTCCCGCGACCTGATCGAGCGGCACGCCATCCGCTACTTCGAGGACATGCCGATCGGCAGCGACTTCCCGTTCACCCTGGAAGCCTGCTTCCGGGCGTCGCGGATCTCGGTCGTCGCCGACTACGACTGCTACTTCGCGGTGCGCCGGCTCAACGAGCAGAACGTCACCCACCTCAGCAAGGCCGCCGACCGGCTCTACTGCCTGCGCCGGCTGATGGAGTTCACCGTCGGGCTGATGCCGGCCGGCAAGGACCGCGACGCCGTGCTCTCCCGGCTGTTCGCGCTGGAGGTCGCCGTGCTGCTGCGCGACGACCTGCTCACCGTCGAACGGTCCGTGCAGCAGGCGGTGCACGAGTGCGTGCGCGAGGTCGCCGACCGGCAACTGACCGCCGAGACCGGCGCCGAGCTGGAGGTCGAGACCCGGCTGCGGATCGCCGTCGCGCAGGCCGGCACGGTCGACGACCTGCTCGCCGTGATCCGCCAGGACGTGGAGCAGGGCATCGCCCCGATCGTCGTCGAAGGCGACCGCTGGTACGCCGCGTACCCCGGGTTCCGGACCCCCGGCTCGTCGCTGCCGGACGAGGTCTTCGAGGTCACCGCGCACGCCGCCGGCTGGGCCGCGAAGCTCGACGCCACCCAGGCCGTGTGGCGGCGCAACGCCGACGGCGCGACCGTGCTGGCCGTCACCGCCCGCAGCCCGCTGCCCGACCTGGCGTCCACCGCGACGATCGGGGTGTACGCCGAGGACCTGACCGCGGCGGTGCAGGTCACGGAGAACCGCCCGGCCACCGTGGTGCAGGCCGAGTTCACCGTGGCCGACGTCGTGCGCGCCAGCGCCCTCACCGGCCAGCGCCGCTCGGTGCGGGTACGCGTGCAGGCCCGCGGCCAGGAGGGCTCCGCCCCGCTGCGCGCCGCCGGCCTGCGGCTGCCCCGCCCCGTGATCTGGCGGCGCGGCCTGCGCATGTACGCCGTCACCCCGGCCAAGGACCCCTCCGGCCGCCTCATGCTCTCCGTCGTCCCGATGACCCCCGGCCGCATCATGGCCCGCCTCACCCGCCGCCGCTGACCCCCCGGCCACCGCTCACCAAGACCGTCCGACTTGCCTGGCAACCGGCCGTATCTTGAGCGCCCATACCCCCATCTGCCTGGCAAGTCGGATGATCGTGCGGGAATGGGCTTGCGGCGGCGGGACGCGCTGTCGAGGATCATCGCGTGGTCGAGGGTGAAGAGGCGCTGGTCGGGAATGTGACCTCGGGTGTCGTGCGGGTCGGGGCGACGGTGCGGCGGCCTGCCGGGCCGTGGACCGACGGTGTGGACGCGTTCCTGCGGCACCTGCACGAGGCCGGGTTCACCGGCGCGCCCCGGCCGCTCGGCCGTGACGAGCAGGGCCGCCAGGTGCTCGAGTACGTGGCCGGTGAGATCGGCGACGCGACCGGCACGTACGGCCTGGAGGAGCTGGCCGGGATCGGCCGGATGCAGCGCGCCCTGCACGACGCCGCGGCGAGCTTCGTCGCCCCGCCGGAGACCCCGTGGGAGTCCCCGATCCCGCCCGACCGCGCTGAGCTGGTCTGCCACAACGACGTCTCGCCGTGGAACCTGGTCCGCGCCGAACGCGGCTGGGTGCTGATCGACTGGGACAACGTGGCGCCGAGTTCCCGGCTGTGGGACCTGGCCTACGCGGCGCAGAGCATGGCCGGGATGAGCCCGCGCCGCGACCCGGTCGAGTCCGCCACCCGGCTGCGCGCATACACCGACGGCTACGGCCTCGACCCGGCCAGGGGCCCGGAACTGGCCGGACTGCTCGGCCGCCGGGCGAGGGCCATGTACGACCTGCTGGAGACCGGCTTCCGGGAGCAGCGGCAGCCCTGGGCGCGGATCTTCACCGAGGACGGCCCGTACTGGCGCGACACCGCCGACTACCTCGACGCCCACGTCACCGTCTGGACCGCTGCCCTCACCTGACCGGTCGCTCAGACGAGCGCGGCCAGCACGGCTGTCAGCAGGCAGGCCAGCACGGCGGCGGTCTTCGCTCCGGCGCTCAGGCGGCGGTCGGTGAGCGCGGCAGCGGCCAGACAGCTCAGACCGAGGTGCACCAGCAGGCCGCCGACGCTGTCCAGGAGCGACAGCGCCGGCACCCGCGCCGGCACGACACCGACGATCATGGTGACCACCGCCTCGACGAGCCGGTTGACCAGGAACAGGGCCAGCCCGAGCAAGGCGACCACCCAGGCGGGGCGCACCCTCGCCCAGTGCAGCAGTCCCCAGGTCAGCAGCGTGCCGAGCACCAGGTAACCGGCGATCAGCGGCACCACCGCGTCCATGCCGGTGCCGGACCAGTCGGCCACCCCGAGCAGCGACCAGGCCAGGAACGTCAGGAGCGCGGCCAGGAGCGCACCGGCGATCCCGCACCCCAGGGCGCGGGCGCAGCGGGCGGCCGGTGACGGTGCGAGGTGGAGCTCCCCGGTGCTCATGCCCGGACATGATGGCCGATGCCCGCAACCCGGATCGGCGAAGGGGCCGACGTCATGCGCCGATGCCGCGCAGCAGCACCGCCTCCCGGTCCGGGCCCAGGCCGTCGCCGGGCAGCGGACCGGGGAGCGCGGCCAGCCACGCCCAGGTGTCGCCGACACGAGCCGTTCGGGCTGCTCGTGCGGGCCGAGGACCAGACCGGGCCGGGCGACCAGCGCGCGTCGCCCGAACGCGGTGCGCACCGTTCGCTCGGCTGCGGCCTTCCGGCGGCGCGCCCGTCACGCCGCGGTGGAACGCGGCAGGTTAGCGGTGGTGGTGCAGAACTTGCTCGGATGCGTATAATCGTGTGCGAGTAATCAAGACGGAGTTGAAGGGCGGGCGGCAGGCGTGGCGAAACGGCGCAAGGTCGGCAATCTGATGGCACTGGCCGTGCTGTCCGCGCTCGTCCAGCAGCCCATGCACCCGTACCAGATGGCCTCGGTCCTGCGCGAGCACGGCAAGGACCAGAACATGAAGATCAAGTGGGGTTCGCTCTACACGGTCGTGCAGAACCTGGAGAAGCACGGCCTGGTCGAAGCCGCCGAGAGCGTGCGCCAGGGCGGCCGCCCCGAGCGGACCGTCTACCGCATCACCGAGGCGGGCCGGGCCGAGCTGACCGACTGGGTGCGCGAGCTGCTGTCCACCCCCGAGCAGGAGCAGTCCCGGTTCACCGCCGCGCTGTCCGTGATGGCGGTGCTGTCGCCCCGCGAGGCGGCCGACCTGCTGGCCCAGCGGCTCACCGCGCTGGAGAAGGCGCTCGCGGCGCGACGCGCGGCGCTGGCCGAGGCCGCCCGGGAGGTGCCGCGACTGTTCCTGATCGAGGAGGAGTACGAGCTGGCCGTCGCCGAAGCCGAGATCGGCTTCGTGCGCGGGCTGCTCGGCGAGCTGACCTCCGGCACGTTCCCGGGCCTGGCCGACTGGCAGGCGTTCAGCGAGACCGGGATCGTGCCGCCGGAGCTGGCCGAGCTGATGGAGAGGGGCCTGCACGCGCAGTGACCTTCTGAAACGGTCCCCGGCGGCGTGCGCCAACACACCGCCGGAGACCTCAACCCTCGCACCGCACCGCAGGGGCCCGGCCACGAGAGGTGGCAACCGCAAGGATAGCCGGGCGTCCCCTGCCGGTTCGGTGTGCGACCGAACCCGCGCCGGTCGAGCGACCGGCCGGCTGACCCCTGGGGAGCAACAGTCATGACGAAGGTGAAGACCGCGCTGGTCGTGGGCGGCGGCATCGCCGGTCCGGTGGCCGCGATGGCCCTGCGGCAGGCGGGCATCGAGGCCCGCGTGTACGAGGCGTACGGCAGCACCGCCGAGAACGTCGGCGGCGGCCTGAGCATCGCGCCCAACGGCCTTGCCGCGCTGAAGGTGATCGGCGCCGACGAGGCCGTACGCGCGATCGGCGTGCCCATGTCGAGCATCGTGATGCACAGCTGGACCGGCAAGCGGCTGGCCTCGTTCGGCGGCCCGCCCGGCTTGGAGCCGCAGCAGTTCGTGATGCGGCCCGACCTCTACCGCGCCCTCTACGGCGAGGCGGCCCGCCGCAGCATCCCCGTCGAGCACGGCAAGCGCCTGGTCTCCGCCGAGCACCTGGGCTCGCCCGCCGCGCCGACCGGTGTCCGGGCGCATTTCGCCGACGGCACCAGCGCCGAGGCCGACGTCCTGATCGGCGCGGACGGCATCCGGTCCACCGTGCGCACGCTCATCGACCCGGCCGCGCCGAAGCCGCGCTACACCGGCCTGCTCGGCTTCGGCTGCCTGTCGACCGGCACCGGCCTGCCGAGCACCGGCGACGCGATGCACATGATGTTCGGCAAGCGGGCGTTCTTCGGCTACCAGGTGTACGCCGACGGCAGCTGCGGCTGGTTCGCCAACCTGCCGCACCCGCAGCCGATGTCCTGGTCAGAGGCCAACCGGACCAGCCCTCAGGAGTGGATGCGGGTGCTGACCGAGGCGTTCGCCGACGACCGCCTGCCGGTGCCGGCCATCCTGCGCACCGCCGACCTGTCCCAGTTCGTCGCGGTCGGCGGCATGGAGGACATCCCACGCGTGCCGAACTGGCACCGCGGCCGCATGGTGCTGATCGGCGACGCCGCGCACGCCACGTCGCCGTCGTCGGGCCAGGGCGCGTCGCTGGCCGCGGAGAGCGCGGTGCAGCTCGCCCGCTGCCTGCGCGACCTGCCCGCCGAGCAGGCGTTCGGCGCGTACGAGCGGCTGCGCCGGGAGCGGGTCGAGCGCATCATCGCCGCGGCGGCCCGTACCAACAGCAACAAGGCGGCGGGTCCGGTGGCCCGGGTGCTGCGCGACGCGCTGCTGCCGACCGCGATGAAGCTGCTGGCCAAGCCGGAGAAGATGGCCTGGCAGTTCGTCCACCCGATCGACTGGCAGGCCCCGGTCACGGCGTGACGGCGTGCTTCAGCGGGTCTGCGGCAGGTCGGTATCGACCCAGCTGCCTAGGACACATGAGAGGTGGTGTGCCAGGGCACCGGCCGTTCCGTGGGAGCGGCCGGTGCCCTGGCGTGCCCCGTTCATCAACGAGGGCTAGGGTGTCGCCTCGTGGACGAGACCTCGCAGCGGCTACCGGGCAGGCACGTGCGGCGCGACCGCCGGAAACTGTGGCTGGCGGTGGCGCTGACCGTCGCGGTCCTGATCGGAGGCTCGTACGCGGCGGTCCGGGTCTGGGGCGGCGATCCGGGTGCGGCGGCGGCTGGTCCGGGGGAGCCCGTCGGTGCGACGCAGGCTGCACCGGACCCGGCGGTGTCCGTTTCGGCTTCGGCCGAGCCGTCGGCGAGCGCGTCCGCCGCCCCGAAACCGTCGGCGTCGGCGAGCCCGAAGGCCCCGGCGGGTGGCCCCGCGAAGACGTCGGCGAAGAAGGGCGTCAGCGTCTGGAACTTCGGCGGCCTCAAAGCCGCGCTGGCCGACGTGCGGGCCAGCTGGTACTACAACTGGTCGAGCTCCCCGAGCAAGGACGCGGGCACCAGCGCCGCGTTCGTGCCGATGATCTGGGGCGAGAAGTCGGTGACCGATGCCGAGCTGGCTCGCGCCAAGCAGAACGGCAAGGTGCTGCTCGGCTTCAATGAGCCCGATTTCGCCAGCCAGGCCAACATGACCGTGGAGCGCGCCCTGGACCTGTGGCCGCGGCTGCAGGCGACCGGGATGCGGCTGGGCAGCCCCGCCGTGGCGGTCGGCGCGGACAGGGCCGGCGGCTGGCTCGACCGGTTCCTGGCCGGGGCGAAGTCGCGCGGCTACCGGGTCGACTTCATCACCCTGCACTGGTACGGCGCGGACTTCTCCTCGGCGGCCGTCGGGCACCTGAGGAACTACCTGCAGGCCGTGTACCAGCGCTACAAGATGCCGATCTGGGTCACCGAGTACGCGCTGATCAAGTGGGGCGCGTCCGGGGCGGTGTACCCGAGCGACGCGCAGCAGGCCGCGTTCGTCACCGGCTCGACGAAGATGATGCAGGGCCTGTCCTACGTGGAGCGCTACGCCTGGTTCGCGCTGCCGTGGCCGACCGAGGGCCACCAGGGCACCGCGCTGTACCGCGACGGCGACAGCCCCACCGCGGCCGGCCGGGCCTATCGCGCGGCGGGTTAGCCCGGTCAGTCGCCGGTGCCGGCGAACCCGTCGCCGACGGTGGCCAGTGCCAGCACCGCGCCCACCGCGGCGAGGAACCCGCCGCCCGGGGTTCCCGTCGCGAACAGGAACACGGCCAGCGCGAACCCGGTCAGGGCCAGCGCGACGCGCAGCCCGGTCCGCCGCGGCCGGCGATACTCGGCGGGCGGGTGGGGGTCGCCCGTGCCGAGGCCGAGCGCGAAGTGCGGGTCGGCGGCGCGGGTCTGCTCGGCCAGCTCCGCGAGCCGGCGCTCGTCCTCCGGGCCCAGTGCCACCCGACCTCACTCCATCCCCGTTGACCTGCAATTCCTTTGTACCCGTCAGGAGCCAGGCGTACACCGCTGTCCAGTGGTGTCCAACGGCGGGCCGGTGCGCTCCGGGCGGCACCGACCATCATGGCCATGGCAGACAACCTCCGTTCCCATCCCGCCCGCCGTCCGGCGGCGCGGCTGCTCACACTGCTCGTGCTGGCCGCCGCGGCCGTGGCCCCGCCGTCGCCGGCCGGTGCGGTCCCTACCTGCACCGTCCGGCACCAGGTGACCGTGCACTGGGGCACCGGCTACCAGGCGCAGGTCACCATCACACCCGGTGCGGCGGTGACCGCCTGGACCGCCGAGTTCGACCTGCCGGACCCGCAGCAGGCGGTGACCTTCGCGGCGTACGCGTGGCTGGGCCAGTCCGGCACGCACGTCACCCTGGCCAACGCGTCGTTCAACGGCACGGTGCCAGCGGGCGGCTCGGTGACCGCGCTGATCGGCGTGCACACCAATCCGAACCTGACCAACACGCCACCGGCGGCGTTCACCGTCAACGGGCAGCCGTGCGCGTACAGCCCGCAGCCGTACGTGATCGCGAGCCCGGCCCGGCCGGTGGTGCCCGAAGGCGGCACGGCGACCTTCGCGGTGCGGCTGAGCCAGGCCCCGGCGGCGGCGGTCACCGTGCCCGTGGGCGGGGCCGCCAACCCGGCGATGAGCGCGTCCCCGGCGTCGCTGGTGTTCACCCCGGCGAACTGGGCCGTGCCGCAGACGGTCGCCGTCAGCTCGCCGCAGGACGCCGACACCACCGGGCAGACCGGCCAGCTCAACCTCACCGTGTCCGGCGCGCAGCCGGTGCCCTGGGTGAACGCGGTGGTGATCTCGCAGCAGCTCGACGACGACTGAACCTAGACTCGACGCATCGACGGCCACGAACTTACCGACATGCCGGGCGGGCGCGCGACCCGTGGCGTGCCCGCCGTCGGCGACGTGCGGACCCTGGACGAGCTGGCCGGGCTGCTGCGTGGGCTGCGCCGTCGCCACGCCCGCCGTTGTGCCGCGCCGCAGCTGTCCTATCGGGACCTGGCCGCCGCGACCGGCTGGTCGCACGGCATCATCGGGGAGTACCTGACCGGCCGGGTGCTGCCGCCCACGGACCGGTTCGACGTGCTGGTCCGGCTGCTCGGGGCGGCGCCCGCCGAACAGGGCGCGCTGGCCACCGCCCGGGACCGGGTCGAGGAGCTGCGCCGCCCGCGCGGGCCCGTGCCCCGGCAGCTCCCCGCCGAGGTGCCGGGTTTCGCCGGTCGCGAAGCGGAGCTGTCCGCACTGGACGCGCTGCATGCGGTGGGCGGTTCGACGGTGTCGGTCGTGTCGGGCACCGGTGGGGTCGGCAAGACCGCGCTGGCGCTGCGCTGGGCGCACCGGGCCGCGGGCCGGTACCCCGACGGGCAGCTGCACCTCGACCTGCGCGGCTACAGCCCCGGGCGGCCACTGCCGGCCACCGACGCGCTCGGCGTGCTGCTGCGCGCGCTCGGGCTCGGCCGCGCGGAGATCCCGGCCGGGGCCGACGAGCGGGCGGCGGCGTACCGCAGCCTGCTGGCGGGACGGCGGATGCTGGTGCTGCTGGACAACGCACACAGTGCCGCGCAGGTGCGACCGCTGCTGCCCGGCGCGGCCGGTTGTGCGGTGCTCGTGACCAGCCGTGACGACCTGGCCGGGCTGGTCGCGCGGGACGGGGCGCGCCGGGTGCGACTGGAGGTGCTGCCTGCGGCCGAGTCGGTCGCGCTGCTGCGCACGCTGCTCGGCGACCGGGTCGACGCCGAGCCCGCCGCGGCGGCCCTGCTGGCGGCCCGCTGCGCCGGGCTGCCGCTGGCGCTGCGGGTCGCCGCCGAGGTAGCCGCGGCGCGGGCGTCGGCCGGGCTGGGTGCGATAGCGGCGGAGCTGACCGGCGTGGCCGCGCTGGACACGCTGCAACTGCCCGACGACCCGCCGTCGGCGGTGCGCACCGTGCTGTCCTGGTCGCACCGGCACCTCACCGTGCCGACGGCGCGAGCGTTCGCGGTGCTCGGGCTGTATCCCGGCCGGGACGTCGACGCCCCGTCGCTGGCCGCGCTCGCCGAGGTGAGCTTCGAGGCGGCGGAGCGGGCGCTGTCGGATCTGGCCCGGGCGCACCTGGTCGAGCCGTCCGCGGCCGGGTGGGCGATGCACGACCTGCTGCGGGCGTACGCGAACGAGCTGGCGCTGTCCGGACTGACCGTGCCGGAACGCCGGGACGCGGTGACCCGGCTGCTGCGCGACCACCTGGCGGCGGCCGCGGCCGCGATGGACCTGCTGTTCCCGCATGAACGCCCGGCCCGCCCGGCGGTCGGAGCCTCGGCCCGGCCGCTGCCGTTCGCGGCTGAGCCCGGCGCGGCCCGGCGCTGGCTCGACATCCGGCGGGGTGAGCTGGTGCGGCTGGCGGTGTTCGCGGCCGGGCACGACCGTGCCGCCGACAGTGCCGGGCTGTCGAGCCTGCTCTGGCGGTACTTCGAGGTGGGCGGGCATCACGAGGAGGCGCTCGCGGTGCACGCCGGGGCGCTGGCGGCGCTGGACCCCGAGGCCGCGGAGCGGGCGGCGGTACTGGCCAACCTGGGCACGATCCACTGGTGGCTGGGCGCTTACGGGCAGGCGCGGGACGAGTTCGCGGAGTCGGTGCGCGGGTTCGCGGCGGCCGGTGACGGGCCGGGGCAGGCGCGGGCGCTGTCGCGGCTGGCGGCGGTGCACGAGCGGTTGGGGGCGTACGCCCAGGCGATGGAGTGTCTCGGCGAGGCGCTGGGGATGGCGCGGACGTCCGGTGACCGGCATGGCGAGGCTTCACTGCTGCTCAACCGGGGTTCGCTGCATCGGCGGCTGGGCCGGTGCGCGCACGCGGTCGCGCACCAGCGCCGTGCTGCGGGGATCTTCGCCGGGCTCGGCGACGTGCGGTTGGAGGCGTACGCGCTGGGCAACCTGGGGGTGACCTACGAGTTGCTCGGCCGGTACGACGAGGCGGCAGGCGCGTTGGAGCGGGCGCTGGCCGGCTGCCGGGCGGCCGGTGATCCGGCCGGTCAGGGCTCGGCGCTGGCGGCGCTCGCGTCGGTGCGCCGGCGGACCGGCCGTCACGCCGAGGCGCTCGACCTGCTGGGCCGGGCGCTGGCCGCGGGCCGGGAGACCGGTGACCGGGGGCTGGAGACGGAGGCCCTCAACGGGCTCGGCGAGACCCTGCTGGCGCTGGGCCGCTGCGGGGACGCGGGCGAGCGCCACCGCGCCGCGCTGGCGTTGGCCGAGCGCACCGGCGATCGTTTCGAGCAGGCCCGCGCCCTGGAAGGCCTCGGCGACGCGATCGCGGCCGGGCAGGCGGGGGCGGCGCGGGAGTTCTGGCGGCGGGCGCTGGTGATCTACATCGAGCTGGGCGTGCCGCGGGCTCGGCTGCTGCGTGAGCGGGTCTAGCAGGGCACGCCGTTGAGGGTGAGGTCGGTGGGGATGTCGGTGGTGGGGGCGGCGGCGGTCCAGCCGAAGCCGAGGGTCGTGCCGGTCGGGATGCGCGCGTTCCAGGGCATGTTGACGGCGATGGCGGTACGCGGGTCGGGCTGGGTGATGCGGGACTGCCATACGCCGTGGATGGTGGTGTCGGCGGGGAAGGACCAGCTCAGCACCCAGCCGTTCACGGCGGGGCCGGTGTTGGCGAGCTGGACCGACGCGCTGAACCCGCCGGGGTAGGCGGTGAGCAGGTAGGCACAGTCGACGCCGCCGCCCTGGGCGTGGGCCGGTGCGGTGAGTGCCGTCGCGGCGAGCACGGCCGCGCCGGTGACCGCGGCCAGCCGTACGAGAGCGCCGTTCATCCCGCCTCCTTCGATCGACGGCAGTCTACGGCCGGCGGCGCCGGTCGGTGGGATCGTTCCCACGGTGCGGGCGGTCAGCCCGCTTTGCGGGCGGCGGCGATGAACTCCCTGATCAGGGCTTCGCTCTTGACACCGCGAGCGGATTCGACGCCGCTGGACACGTCCACGCCGCCCGCCCCGGAAAGCCGGATCGCGTCGGTGACGGTGTCGACGCCCAGCCCGCCGGCGAGGATCCAGCCGTCGCCGAGGCCGCGTCCGCGCAGCATCGCGTAGTCCCAGGCGCCGCCCGATCCGGGTTCGGTGGCGTCGACGAGCAGCAGGTCCTCTCCGTACGCGCCGATGCGCAGGTCGGGGGCCTCGTAGCTGACCGCCCGGATGAGGGTGAGGCCGAGGTCGGCGACGGTGGCGAAGTCGGCGCGGGTGTAGTCGCCGTGCAGTTGCAGTGCCCGCAGGCCGGTGTCGCGGACCAGCTCTCGCACGGTCGCGATGTCCGCCCCGGCGACGACGGCGACGGTCAGCACGTGCGGCGGGACGGCGGCGGCCAGCCGGCGGGCGGTGTCCGGGGTGACCTGGCGCGGGCTGCGGGTCAGCACGAAGCCGACCGCGTCGGCGCCGGCCTCCACGGCGGTGGCGACGGTTTCGGCGGTGGACAGGCCGCAGATCTTCACGAACACGGGTGCCTCCGCTCAGGCTTGTCCGGTGATGCGGGCCAGGATCTCGCGGGCGGTGTCGTCGGGGGCCTCGTCCGGGATCCAGTGGCTGACCCCGGACAGGTTGACGAAGCGGTAGTCGCCGGTGACGTACGCGGCGCAGCCCTCGGCCGCCTTCGGGCCGATGGCCCAGTCGCCGTCGCTCCACAGGAACGTGGTCGGCACGGCGACCTTGCCGGCCGGGGTGAAGCCCGCGCCGAGCGTCAGCGCCCGGTACCAGTTGAGGCCGCCGGTGAGGCGGGCCCGGTCCAGCATCGGGGTGACGAAGCGCTCGACGCGGTCGGCGGGCACCCCGGTGAAGATCTCCCGCAGCCGCCGGCCCTCGTCCTCGAGCAGCAGGTCCTCGGCCTTGCCCTCCTGCTGGAACAGTCCGATGTAGGCCGAGCGCTGCTGCTGGTCGGGGTCGGTGGCGATGGTCTTGGCGAACGCGACCGGGTGCGGCACGGAGATCGCGGTGAGGGTGGGCACCCGGTCGGCGTGCTCGGCGGCCAGGTGCCAGGCCACCACGGCGCCCCAGTCGTGGCCGACCACGTGCGCGCGGTCCACGCCCAGGGCGTCGAGCACCGCGAGCGCGTCGGCGACGCATTCGCCGATGGCGTAGTCGGCGACGGCGGACGGGCGCGCGCCGGGGGAGTAGCCGCGCTGGTCGAAGGCGTAGGTGCGGATGCCGGCGTCGTGCAGGCGGTCCGTGACCTGTTCCCATTCGCCGGCGTGCTGCGGGAAGCCGTGCAGCAGCAGGGCGACCGGCCCGTCCTCCGGGCCGCCCGCTTGGACGTCGAACACCAGGCCCCGTGCGGCGATCTGCATGACGGCCAGCCTAGTACGGCGGCGCCGCGTCGATCATGCGGTGGTGTTGGCGGTTCCTTCACGGCGGGTTCACACGTGCGGGTGAAGATCATGGGGCAGGCCGCCGGAAATGATTCGGCACACTGGGATCAGGGCAGAAGGTAGACAGGTGGAGGTGAACTGATGTCCGAGACGCGCCGCCCGCCGCTGCCGCAGGAGCCGGGCCCGGCGGCAGAGCAGCTGGCCAGCCTGTCGCGTGCCGAGTCCGCCCTGGCCCGGACGTGGCTGCGGGACGATGCGGGCACGGCGAAGGGGCGGATCAGCACCGCCGGGCTGCTGCTGATCTGGGTGCTGCCGGCGCTGGTCGTGGGGGGTGTGCTGGGGCTGGCCGAGGTGATGCCGTTGTGGGCGGCCGTGCTGTGCGTGGCCGCGGCGCTGGTGCTGCTCGGCATCGGGCTCGGGCTGGCGGGCCGGTCGCGCAGCAGGCGGGCAGGGGAGCGGGTGGCGCAGCAGACGTGGCGGCCGCTGCGCGAGGACGCGGCCGGGCTCGACCAGTCCCGTCCGGCCCCCGGTGATCTGGAGCGCAGCGGCGGCTGAGCCGGTCAGGGGCTGCTGATCCAGCGGTCGCGCAGGCTGGCCAGGATGGTCACCGAGACGACCAGCAGGATGAGGCTGAGCACGATCGCCGCTTCGAGGTCGGTCTCCAGCGCCAGGTACACGGCCAGGGGCATGGTCTGCGTACGCCCCGGGAAGTTGCCGGCGAACGTGATCGTCGCGCCGAACTCGCCGAGCGCCCGCGCCCAGCAGAGCACCGCGCCGGCGGCGATGCCCGGCGCGACCAGTGGCAGGGTGACCCGCCGGAAGGTGGTCCAGCGGCCCGCGCCCAGTGTCGCGGCGGCCTCCTCGTAGCGGGTGTCCGCGCCGCGCAGCGCGCCCTCCACGGCGATGACCAGGAACGGCATCGCCACGAACGCTTCGGCGACGACGACCCCGGCGGTGGTGAACGGCAGGGTGAACCCGAAGGTCTCGTCGAGCCAGGATCCGATCAGGCCGCGGCGGCCGAACAGCAGCAGCAGCGCCACACCGCCGACCACGGGTGGCAGCACCAGCGGCACCGTGATCAGTGCGCGGGCGAGCCGCCGACCGGGGAACTCGACCCTGGCCAGCAGCCAGGCCAGCGGCACGCCGAGCAGGATGCAGCAGACCGTGGCCAGCGAGGCGGTGAGCAGCGACAGGCGCAGCGCGGCGAGGATCGCGGGCTCGGCCAGGTGCTGGGTCAGTTCGCCCCACGGGGTGCGCAGCAGCAGCGCGACCAGGGGCAGCACCAGGAACGCCAGTCCCAGCCCGGCGGGCAGGAACAGGAAGAACGGGATGCGCCGCCGGCCGTGCCGGCGCGGCGGTGCCGCCGCGCCGGGGTGCTGGGTGTGCTCGACGGTCATGGGCTCAGATTACGGAGACTGGAACCCGGCCGCGGTCAGCACGGCCTTCGCGGGCTCGGACTGCAGGTAGGCCAGGAACGCCTCGGCGCCGGCCTTGTTCGGGGCGTCCTTGAGGGCGACGACGGGGTAGTCGTTGATCGCGGTCGCGGACTCGGGGAACTCGATGCCGTCCACGTCGGCGGCGGCGGCCTTGGCGTCGGTGCGGTACACCAGTGCCGCGTCGACCTCGCCGAGCTTCACCTTGGACAGTGCCGCTTTGACGTCCTGTTCGAGGGTGACGGGGGTGACTTTGACCCCGGCGGTGTCGAGGGCCTTCTTCGCCGCGGCGCCACACGGGACCTGCTCGGCGCACAGCGCCACCTTCAGGTCGGGCTTGCTGAGGTTCTCCAGCGTGGTGATGCCCTTCGGGTTGCCTTTCGGCACCGCGATGACGAGCTGGTTCTTGACGAACACGACCGGGGTGCCGGCCGCGTCGCCGGCGTCGACGACGGTCTTCATGGTGGCCGGGCTGGCGGCGGCGAACACGTCGGCGGGCGCGCCCTGGGTGATCTGGGTGGCCAGCGCGGAGCTGCCCGCGAAGTTGAACGTCACCTTCGTGCCCGGGTTCGCGGCCTCGAAGTCCTTGCCGATCTTCGTGAACGCCTCGGTGAGCGAGGCCGCCGCGAACACGGTGACGTCGCCGGAGACGCCGCCGCTGGTCGCCGGGGCCGGGGTCTGGCCGCCGCCGCACGCGGTGGCCGTCATGGCCGCGGCCAGCGCGAGCGCGGTCAGCGCCGCGCGGATCCCTGTGCTGCCCATTCGCTTCCTCCCCTGGATGCGCCGGCCCGTCCGACACCAGCCGCCAGCATCACCCTACTGGCCGCATCAGCGAGGTGGTATAGCTTAAGTGGCTCTCTGTTGCGTGGACACCAGCTGCGATCGTGTTCGCATCTGCATGATGGGGTCATGGCTCGGGCAAAGGACCGGTTCCTGGTGTTGGCGTTACGCGCCGGTGGGCCGTCCTGATCCGGCCAGGCTGTCGCGGACCGGTACGCCGTCCTTCATGATCACTTTTAGGTTGGCCGGGTCGGCGAGCAGGTCCAGGTCGGTCAGCGGGTCGCCGTCGACGAGCAGCAGGTCCGCGTACGCCCCGGGCTGCACCACGCCCAGCGGGGCCGGGTAGGGGTCGCGCGGGCCGGACATGGCCAGCAGCGCGGCGTTCTCCGACGTCGCCATCCGCAGCACCTCGGCCGGGGAGAACCAGCGGCCGAGTTTGGCCAGCTGCGCGCCCTGGCGGGTGGCCAGCCGGGCGTCGAACAGGGTGTCGGTGCCCCAGGCCAGCCGCACCCCGTGCTTGCGGGCCAGCCGGTACGCGGTCTCGGTGCCGTCGGTGACCGCGAGCTGCTTCTCGCGCCCGCCCGGGTCGGTGATCGGGACGGCGTCGGCGTCGTCGAGGAACGGCTGCATCGACCACCACACGCCCCGTTCGGCCATCAGCGCGGCGGTCTCGTCGTCGAGCAGGTGCCCGTGCTCGACGCAGCGCACCCCGGCCCGGACCGCCTGCTGCACCGAGGCCGGAGTGTAGGCGTGCACCATCACGTACGTGCCCCAGTGCCCGGCCGCCTCGACCGCCGCGGCGAGCTCCGCGTACGTGTACTGGGTGACGTCGATCGGGTCGTACGGCGATGCGACGCCGCCGCCGGCCATCACCTTGATCTGGCTCGCTCCGCGCATCAGCTGCTCGCGGGTCGCCCGCAGGACCGCGTCGACGCCGTCGGCGATGGCCGCGGTCCCGGTGCGCTCCACCATGCTCAGCGGCGCGCCCGGCTCACGCGGCACCTCCAGCAGCGAGCGGAAGTCGCCGTGTCCGGCGGTCTGGCTGATGAACGCGCCGCTCGGGTAGATGCGCGGGCCGGTGACGAGGCCTTCGTCGATGGCCCGTTTGAGGGCGAACACCGGCCCGCCCGCGTCGCGTACGGTGGTGAACCCGCGCAGCACGGTCCGTTCGGCCTCGCGGGCGGCGACGATCTGCAGGTAGCCGGGGTCGGCGGTGGCCAGGACCGGCAGCGGCACGGCAGCCATCATGGCGTGCCAGTGCGCGTCGATGAGCCCCGGCATCAGCACCCGGCCGCCGCCGTCGATGGTGCGCCCGTCGGCCCGGTCGTCGGGCGGCCGGCCCACGCCGGTGATGAGGCCGCCCGCGACGGTGACGGTGGTGGGCGGGGACAGCGCCGGGTCGACCCCGTCGAACACCCGGACGTCGTGGAACTCCGTCACCTGGTCATGTGCCATCTGTCGAGTGTCGCGGCCGCGGCCGGGCCCGCGCTGCCGAACGGGCCGGAGAGTTGTCGCATGCGGCCGGTACCGTCCCGCTGCGCCCTGCGGAGGAGGTAATCGGTGGGCACCTGGGACTCGGGTCCGTTCGACAACGACAGTGCCGCCGACTGGTGTGGTGACCTGGATGACGCCGATCCTGCCGACCGGTTGGGCATCGTGCGGCAGGCACTGGCCGTCGTGGCGGACCACACCGGATACCTCGACGACCGGCTCGGGGTGCGCGCGATCGCGGCGGCCGCGGTCATCGTGTCGCAGCGGCCCGGTGCGGAGCCGCTGACCTCGCCGTACGCCCCGGATTTCCTGCTCGAAGGGGAGGGGCTGGTCGTGCCCGAGGACGTCGCGGCGCTCGCGGTCCGGGCCCTGGACCGGGTCGTCGGCGACGACTCGGAGTGGCGCGAGCTGTGGGAGGACACCGGTGACGCCGAGGACGCGCTCGCGGTGGTCGGCGACCTGCGTACGGCGCTGACTGCCGCGCCGTAGCCGGTTAAGGTGAGGCATGTCCGGCCGACCCTCCATTGCCGACGTCCGCGACGTGCTGGCCGTCCACCTGCCCGGTCAACCGAGCGGCGCCGTGGTCGAACTGGGTGCGGGACTGGAGAACGTGGCGTACGAGGTCGACGGCGCGCTCGTGGTGCGGTTCAGCAGGGAGCCCGATCCGGTGCGGCGTGCCGAGCTGGTCGGGCACGAGGCCCGGCTGCTGGCGGCGGTGGCCCGGGTCAGTCCACTGCCCGTGCCCGAACCGGTGTTCGCGGCCCCTGAGCTGGGCTGCCTGGCCTACGCGAAGCTGCCTGGCGTGCCGCTGCCGGAGTCGCCTCGGCCGGGTCGGGCGGAGCACGACACGTCGATCGCGGCGACGCTCGGGGAGTTGCTCGCGGTGCTGCATGCCGAGCCGGTCGAGCGGTGGCGCGGGCTGGTGGAGGTCGACGACCAACCCCCGGCCGAGTGGCTTCGGGAGGCCGCCGAGCTGCACGAGGCGGTCGCCGAGCACGTTCCGGTGGCACATCGCCACGCGGTGGAGGCGTTCTTCGACTCACCGCCGCCCGAGCGGGGCCACGACCTCGTGTTCTCGCACAACGACCTGGGCATCGAGCACGTGCTCGTCGATCCGGGCGGGTGGACGGTCACCGGGGTGATCGACTGGAGCGACGCCGCGCTCGTGGACCCGGCGTACGACTTCGGGCTGCTCCACCGGGATCTCGGCCCCGTGGCGCTGCGGGCGGCGCTGGAACGCTACCCGGCTGCCGCCGACATCACGTCGCTGGTCGAACGTGCGGTCTTCTACGCCCGGTGCAGCGTCTTCGAGGATCTGGCGTATGGCGTGGACACCGGCCGGGTCGGCTACCTCGATCGGGGCGTCGGCGCGATGGCGTGGCTGTTCCCCGGCTGAGTCCGTGACCTGCGCCTAAGTCCCGCAAATGTTAGGAAGGGCACCTTCTACATCGCGGAGCGATGTGAAGGTGCCCTTCCTTTGCTCAGTGTCTCACTGGAAGGTGAGGGTGCCGTTGGTGTTGCGGATGCAGGCGATGGTGCGGTTGGCGGTGGTGGCCGCGGCGGCGAGGCACTGGCCGAGGACGGCGTGGCCGGCCGCGTTCGGGTGCCAGGACTCCTGGCAGGTCTGGAAGTAGGTCACGCAGGCGTTGGCCATGCGCTGGATGGCGATCTTGTCGTATCCGGACAGGCTGGTGATGTGCGTGCCGGTCGGGCCGTCCATGACGCGCACGGGGGTGGCCAGCGCGCCGGTCGGGCTGTTGGCGTTCTCGCACAGCCGCGCGCCGTCGAAGGCCCGCTGCACGTTGAGGTAGACCAGGTCCTGGCCGGGGAACTCGGCGGACAGGTTGGCGTGGGAGTTGCGCACGACGTTGCCGAGGTTGGCCGAGAAGCGGTGGCCGGGCGGCAGGCTCGCGCGGTGGATCGGGCAGCCCGCCGCGTAGCGCTCGGCGCCCAGGTCACGGAACTTGTCCCGGTCGTCCTCGCGGCCGTCCTGCTCGATGAACGAGCTGTAGACGTCGGTCGGCAGCGGGTTGGTGTAGTCCTGGAACACGATGCGGTGCTGGCCGTCGGCGTCGACCTGGTTCAGCGTCGTGATCAGCTGGCGCAGCGCGTTGGTGGTCTCCGTGGTGGCCGCGGCGACCTCGGCGGCGCTGGCCAGGTCGGCGTCGGTGCACGGCTCCTGCGGCACCGGCCCGTTGAGGTAGGCCCAGAACTCCCACCAGCCGGTCCACGCGTCGGCGATGAACCGGTTGGCGCACAGCGTCGCCACGTCGCCGAAGGTGAACGAGCTGTTGTTGGAGCCGAGGCCGACCAGCACCAGGTCGATGTCGTGGGTCTGCGCCACGGCACGCAGCTGGTCGAGCTGCGAGGCGACCGAGCGGCCGCTGGTGCGGGTGTTGGAGGCGTTGGCGATGTCGTACGGCTGCCCGCCCGAGCAGGCGAGGTTGAACCGGGCGTTGATGCCCGACAGCGTGGCCTTGTTCAGCGACGCGTTGGCCGAGCGGTGGCAGAAGTAGGCGTTGGCGTTGGCCGCCGACCAGCCGGGGAAGCCCTGGGCGACCCCGTTGACGTCGACGACGGACGTGTACGCGCCCGCGCCTTCGCCGCTGATGAAGCTGTCACCGATGGCGACGGCCGCCGTGGGCAGGGCGGCCGTGGCGGGGGTGGCGGCGACGGCGAACGCCGCCCAG
This sequence comes from Catellatospora sp. NPDC049133, assembly GCF_040648455.1. Lineage (NCBI taxonomy): Bacteria > Bacillati > Actinomycetota > Actinomycetes > Micromonosporales > Micromonosporaceae > Catellatospora > Catellatospora sp. NPDC049133. The sequence goes on along the minus strand of NZ_JBEZDT010000036.1, from coordinate 69,798 downwards.
CCGAGCGCGACCGCCGCCGCGCCGGCCGCCGCCTTGCGAAGTCTCAGCACTGAGCTTCCTCTCCGAAATGGAATGTGAGAACGGTTCGCGAGATCAGATCACGCCCGCAGAAGTACGTCAATGCCACCGTTCATGCTGAAGAAAAGCTTCCGCACGACACGCCTGGATCGCTTCACGGCCTGTTCATGTCGCCTGGCCGTAGGGTTCCTCAGGTGACGACGACCGTCCGCCTCGGCACCCGGGGCAGCACCATGGCCCTGGCGCAGGCCCGCCACGTCGCCCGCGAGCTGGAGTCCGCGCACGCGGGCCTCGCGGTGCGGATCGTGCCCGTGTCCACCCACGGCGACCGCTGGATCGGCAGCCTCGCCACGGCAGGCGGCAAGGGCGCGTTCACCGGCGAGATCGACGCGCTGCTGCAGGCAGGTGACATCGACCTGGCGGTGCACTGCCTCAAGGACATCCCCGGCGACGTCGCGCTGCCCGAAGGTGTCGGCATCGCGGCCTACCTGCCCCGCGACGAGCCCTGGGACGCCCTGATCAGCCGCGACGGGCTGCGGCTGGACCAGCTCGCCCGCGACGCGGTCGTCGGCACCAGCGCGGTACGCCGCCAGGCGCAGCTGCTGCGGGCCCGCCCCGACCTGCGGGTCAAACCGATCCGCGGCAACGTCGACAGCCGCATCGCGCGGCTGGATGCGGGCGACGTCGACGCGATCGTGGTCGCCGCGTGCGGGCTGCGCCGCCTCGGCCAGGAGCACCGGATCACCCAGGTGCTGCCCGCCGAGCTGATGGGCCCGGCCGTCGGCGCGGGCACGGTCGTGGTCGCCACCCGGACGTCAGGTGAGGCGTACACCCTGGTCATGGCGCTGGACGACCCGGACAGCCGGGATGCGGGCCTGGCCGAGCGGGCGCTGCTGCACCGGTTCGGGGCGAGCTGCGACAGCGCCGTCAGCGGGCACGCGAGCATCGAGCGGGACACGGTGACCCTGCGCGCCGCGGTGTACGCCCCGGAGGGCGACCGGCTGCTGACGACCGTCGTCGCGGGCGACCGCAGCACCGCGCCCGCGCTGGGCCGCCAGGCCGCCGACGAACTGCTCGCCCTCGGCGCCCGCAAACTGCTCGACCCCTACCTTCGCTGACTCAGCCAGGCTCGCCGTCGGCGGGGTAGCGGGCCAGTGCCGCGAGCAGTTCCTCCGGCAGCTGTTCGTCCGGTGCCCGCCGCAGCCGTTCGAGGATCACGGCCGCGCGCAGCTCCGGTGGCACCTCGTCGTCCGGTGTCTGCCGCAGCCGGGCGTCCCGGTCGGCGATCAGGTGCCGGTGCAGCCGGGGGTCGGCCGTCGCGGCGGCCATCGCGTACAGCGCCTCGGTGGTCAGGTCGACGCCGTGGCGCTGTAGCGGAAGCTCCAGCGCGGCCAGCAACGCCGGCATCGCCCGGGTGTCGCCGCGCAGCGACAGGCCGACGACGGCTTCGGCGAGCGTATCGGGGTCGTCGTCGGTCAGTCGGGCGGCCAGCGCGTCCCGCAGCCGCGGGAAGTCCTCCTCGGTCTGCCGGCCCAGCCCGAACGTGGCCCAGTCGCGCACGTCGGGATCGCTGTCGGCCGACAGCGTGATCAGCAGCTTCAGGGCCACCGGCTCCGGCCGCCCGACCAGTGCGTACGTGACCCCGAAGCGAACTGTCGCGTCAGGATGCACGTGCAGCCTGGCCAGGTGTTCCAGGCACCGCTCGTCGCCGATGTGCCCGAAGCCGGTGGTTATCGAGCCGAGCACCTGCGGGTCCTGCTCGTGCTCCACCATGCTCAGCAGCAGTGCCAGCGCCTCGTCACCGTACGGGCCCTCGCGTGCCGACCCGCGCGGCCCGGCGGCGAGCTGGCTGACGATGTCGGCGGCCGCCTGCCGGTGCGACGGCTCCGTCCGCCCGGACAGGTGCGTGGCGGCGTCGAGCGCCGGCCGGCCGCCGTATCCGTGCAACCAGCTGATCAGCTCCCACCTGCGGTCCTCGTCGTCCTCGCCGGTCAGCGGCAGCAGCTCGGCGACGGCGGCCGCGACGGTCTGTTCGAGCATCGGCATGGCGGCCATCCTGCTGATCTCGGGCAGCCGGGCGCAACGCCATTACCGCCGCTGCGCCGGTGGCGCGGCGGCGGGTTCGGCGTCCGGGCCGGGCGATGCGGCGGACAGCCCGGACCGGGCCGCGATCAGCGCGACGGTGTCGGCGAACGCCGACTCCGGTCCGATGACGTGCTCGCCGTCGACGCCGAGCAGGTCGCGTTCGGTGTACCAGCCACGCATCTGATCCGCGGTGAACTCGCTCGCCTGGGGGCGGGTGGCGTGGCGGCGCACCGTCTCCTCGAACGGGATGTCGAGATAGAACACGCTGCTGGTCCCCCGGTGCGCGGCCAGCAGCGCCCGCACCACCGCCCCGTACTTGCGTTCGAGCAGGATGCCCTCCAGGACCACGTGGTAGCCGTTGTCGAGCAGGTAGCGCGCCGTGTGGTCGATGAACGCCGGGGCCAGGCCGCCGGGGTCGTCGCGCTCGCGCAGGATGATGCGGCGCAGGTGGTCCTGCTCGACCAGGGCGCAGCCGCGGCCGTACGCCAGCCGCACCGCCTTCGCCACCGACGACTTGCCGGAACCGGAGTTTCCCCTGATCACGAGCAGGATCGTGGACGGTGTCCCGCAGGCGTCGGCGTCACGCACGCTCCGATGATGCCACCGCCCGGGGCGCGGCACGCCGAGGCCGGGCGTGTCGCGGGCTCAGGCCCCGGCCAGGGCGAGGCGCTGCTCGGCCTGCTCGGGGGTCAACCACACGGTGCCGTCCAGGGCGAGCTTCTTGGCGTCGAAGGCGTCGACCCACAGGCCCGCCGCCCAGCTCGCCTGCACCTGCTCGGCGCTCCACGAGTGGCCCGAGGCCTGCTGGTATGCCTCGACGAACGCCGCCGACTCGGCGACGGTGGCGGGCCGCTGCACGACGCCGATCGGCCAGACCGCGGCGGCGAGCCCCACGATGACCGCCTCGGGCGCGCTGATCAGACTGTCCCAGTCGTGCACCGCCCACGGCTGCCCGTCGCGCCAGCGCAGGTTCTCGGCGTAGAAGTCGCCGTGCCCGATGACCGTCGGCCCGGCCGGCAGGGCGTGCAGCCGCCGCTGGACCCGGCGGGCGACGTCGTCGAGCCAGGCGCTGTCCGGCTGGGCGTTGAGGTCGGCGTCGCGGTCGTCGGGCGGCGGCCACACGCCGCCGTACCCGTGATCCCAGGCCGTCCACGGCGGATGCGGCGCGAGCACGCCCGCCACCTGCGGCCGCGGCGCGAGCCGGACCAGGTCGGCCAGCAGCGCCGCGTACCGCTCGGCCGCGTCGCCGTCCACGGGCAGCACCTCACCGCCGGGGGCGAGGACCTCGGCGTGGGCCGCGTACCCGCCGAACGGCACCGGGCCGAGCAGCGGGCGGGGGCACGGGAAGCCCGCGTGCCACAGCGCCTGCTGCACGGCGGTGCACACGGCCAGCCGGGGCGCGGCCGGGCGGACCTTCACCACGACCTCGCGGTCGTCCTTGAGCCGCACGCCGACGACGGCCGACAGGTGGGTGACGGTGAACAGCGTCTGGTCGACCCCGGATCCGAGCCAGCGTCGGCACCAGGCGTCGAGGTCGGCGTCGGCGACGACGGGCGGTGCGGGCATCGAGTGCGCCATGGCGGGCCACGCTAGCACCCGGACTCCGGTGGTGCGGCCCGTCAGGCCGCGACGTGCAGCCGCGCGACGACCTCGGTGTCCTCGATCTCGCCGGTCTCGGTGAAGCCGACGCCCGCGTAGCAGCGCCGGGCCGCGGTGTTGGCCGGCTCGTACGACAGCGCGAAGCTGCTCAGCCCGTGCTCGGCCGACAGCAGCGCGATCGCGGCGCGCACCGCGGCGCGGCCGTACCCGCGGCCCTGCCGTGCCGCGTCGACGATGATCCCGCCGAGCCAGGCCGCCCCGTCGGCGGGGTCGACGGTCCACATGAGGAAACCGACGACGTCGCCGTCGGCGTCGAGCACCGCCAGGGGCCGCCAGCCCGCCTCGCCGTACTGGCACAGCGCCAGGTAGTACGCGGGCGCGGCGACCCAGTCCGACTGCGACTCGGCGACGGTGAGCGCGGTGACGGCCCGCCAGTTGGCGGCGTCGACGGGGGCGAGACGGGCGGAATCAGGCGTGACAGGGGCGGTCATGCCGGGCATCATGCCAGGTCGGAAGGTGCCGACGGCAGGGGAGCACGTCAACCTGCTCGATCCGCGGCAGTCGGCCGTGGTCGCGTGGGCGGCCGCACTGGCCGGGTGAACATCCGAACGCCGACGCCGGAGAACCGCAGATCAGGACGTGACGGCGTGGTTCCACTGTGCCCCATTTGTCCGGTCATAGCATTTGATCTCGGATTGCCCCGGCAGTGTGTGCCGCCATCAGGGTGGTGTCCCGACCTGCGCCGGGAGCGTACGTCCGCACACACCTGGAGGCACCCGCCCATGCGTATCGCACGCACCGCCCTCGCCGTGGCCGTCGCGGCCCTGAGCCTCGCCGCCGTGCAGGCCCCCGCGCACGCCGTCGCGCTGTGCAACGAGAAACCGGTCACCCACCTGGGCACCGCCGAGGCCGACGTCATCGTCGGCACGCCCGGCGACGACGTCATCCTGGCGCTGGCCGGCGACGACACCATCAGCGGCCTCGGCGGCAACGACGTCATCTGCGCCGGCGAGGGCAACGACACCGTGTACGGCGAGTCCGCCGCGCTCGACGTGGCCGCGGCCGGCGGCAACGACATCGTCTTCGCCGGGCCGGGCGACGACATCGTCGTCGGCGACTTCGGCGCGGCCGAGTTCCCGACGGTCGTCGGCGGCGTCGGCTGGAACGACTACCTGTACGGCGGCGAGGGCGCCGACACCCTCTACGGCGACGCGATCGATGTCTCGGTCACCGCCGCGGCCATCGGCGCGGCCTTCGCCGCCGACGGCGTCTTCGGCGGTCCCGGCGCCGACACGATCTACGGCGACGCCCGCAACCTGACCGTCGACGTGGCCGGCGCGCTCGGCGTCGACGTCGCCGGTAACAACCTGTCCGGCGGCGACGACAACGACACCATCTACGGCAACTTCGACACCGTCACCACGGCCGGCACGGTCGGCGGCAGCGGCTGGCGCGACACCCTCAACGCCGGCCCCGGCGACGACACCGTCTTCAGTGACGCCAAGACCGGCAACGACAAGTTGACCGTCGTCGGCGACCTGGCCTTCACCGACCTGGTCAACGGCGGCGTCGGCACCGACTCGGCCGACGCGGGCCCCGGCATCGACATCTGCGCCAACACCGAAACCCCCACCAACTGCGAAGCCTGACCGCCTCCCCCTCTGCCGCAACTCTTGAAGAGTCGCGCCTTCCGGACATCCCGCAGGCCACGAGTCTTCAAGAGTTGCGGCGGGGAGTGGGGCGTCAGGGGGCGAGGGCGGGTTCGATGCGGCGGAGCAGGCCTGGCCAGCCGCGGGACATGCCCTCGTAGGCGGTGCGGCCGAGGGGGGAGTCGAGGTCCAGGCCCGCCTGCTCGAAGAACAGGCGGGTGCCGGTGCCTTCAGCCTCCAGGCGGAAGGTGATGGTGTTGTCCAGCGAACCGGTCGCGAAGCTGTAGCTGAGCAGCTTCTCCGGCTCGACCGCGAGCACCTCGCAGGGCTGCTCGCCCCAGTTGCCCATGTCGAGGGTGAAGCGGTGGCCGACGACGGGCCGCACGTCGCCGGCCGCCCACCACCTGGCGTGCAGTTCGGGATCGGTCAGCGCCTGCCACACCCGTGCGGGCGGGTGGCCGATGAACTGGTCGCAGCGGATGACAGCGGGATCGGTCATGAGAGTTCCTCGTCGAGTACGTCGCGCAGCGACCTGAGCCGCTCGCGCCAGAAGTGTTCGTAGGGATGCAGCCACTGCCCGACCTCGGCCAGGGGCTGCGGCTGCAGGTGGTAGTACCGATGGCGGCCGCGCGGCTCCTCGCGGACCAGGCCCGCGCCCCGCAGCACCTGCAGGTGCTCCGAGACCGCGGGCCGGCTGAGCGAGAACTGCCCGGCGAGTTCGCCGGCTGCGCGCGGGCCCTCGCGCAGCGAGTCGAGCAGTTGCCGGCGTACGGGATTGGCCAATGCGCTGAACACGTCAGTGGTCACAGTCGGTAACAATACGTCGGAGATCCCCGACATGTCAACTTCTCCCGACACGTCGAGAGCAAGGAAGGGCACCTTCTTATCGCTACGCGTATAAGAAGGTGCCCTTCCCATCGCTCAACCCCGCCGTGTGCGGGCGGCGTTTCACAAGAAATTCATGCCGTCGTAGAGATCCGGTCTGGATCCACGGGCGTCCATCTGCGATGGTCCATCCGTCCCCGTCGTTACCCCAGTCCGGAACCCCCATCCGGCCGCGGCGGCGGACAGTCGGGAGACCCTCCAATGTCCCGTGTCCTCAAGGCGGTGGCCGCCACCGCGGCCGCCCTGGCCATGTCGCTCACCCTCACCGCGACCCCGGCCCATGCCACCCCGCCCAACATCCCCTCCTACAGCACGGCCGTGAGCCGCCTCGCGGCGCTCACCGTCGCCGCCGAGTCCCACGGCTCCACGTACAACCGGGACCTGTTCCCGCACTGGATCACCATCACCGGCGCCTGCAACACCCGCGAGCAGGTCCTCAAGCGCGACGGTGTCGGCGTCGTGGTCAACAGCAGCTGCGCCGCGACCTCCGGGTCCTGGTACAGCCCGTTCGACGGAGCGACCTGGACCGCCGCGTCCGACGTCGACATCGACCACATGGTCCCGCTGGCCGAGGCGTGGGCGTCCGGCGCGTGGGCGTGGACGACCGCGCAGCGCCAGACCTACGCCAACGACCTCGGCGGGCCCGAGCTGTGGGCCGTCACCGACAACGTCAACCAGGCCAAGGGCGACAAGGACCCGGCTGAGTGGCAGCCGCCGCTGTCGTCGTTCCGCTGCACGTACGCCCGCTCCTGGATCCAGGTGAAGTGGTACTACAACCTCACCGTCGACAGCGCGGAGAAGTCCGCCCTCAACAGCATGCTCGCCAGCTGCTGATCCGATAGTCCCCGGTCGTGGGCGGCGGTCGCCGACGACCGGGGACTCCGCACGGGCGGCGCCGTCGGTCGCACCCGCTCAGGAGCGGGCCCCCCATGGGGCGCCTCGACCTGATCCGGCCGGACGTGGAACTCGTCACGGCCGTCCTCGCTCGTCACGCCGTCCATCACGGTCGACACGACGAGCCTGCGTCCAGTGCCGTCGCGGGTGGAGTCGACCACCCAGCACCTGACGTGACCGGGCGCGGGCAGCGCGGTGGCGGAGGTGAACTCCTCGAAGAAGATCGGGATCTTGTCGACGAAGGTGGCGGCCCTTCCGTCGGCGTCGACCAGCCGCACTCGCACCAGGCCAGGCCAATCGTCCTCGACGAGCTCGACGACTTCGACCTTCAGCAGCGACCAGCTCGGCACCGTCCCCTGCGCGACGTGTGCGGCCTGCTCCCGCTCGGCGCTGCGGTGCTGCAACTTGCGGCCGAGCCCCACCGCGTAGCCCAGACTCACGAGGGTGAGGAACGCGGCGCTGCGGTGCCCGGAGGTCAAGAGCAGCATCACGGGCGCGAGAGCGAACACGGCCACGCTGACCCACCAGAACCACAACGGGAGGGCACGCAGCACGACCTGCCCACTCGATCTCGACGCCATGCGCGTCACCGTAGCCGGTCGAGCAAGGCCTCCCCGGCAACGTCGTTGGACCAGAGCGATCTCCGCAGGTCGGAGAGGTCGAGCAACCGGGCGGCGGTCTCGCCGAGTGTGATGTCCCGGGTGCCGGACAGCCACCAATCACATTGGTCGTTCCCCGACCACAGCAGAATCCTGACTCCGTCGCGCTCGAACCGCAGTTGCTCCTGCGCGGGCCAACCGTGCGTGGACGCGCGTTCGTCGAAGTTCGCTCGCAGATATGCCAGAGATTCCTCATCCAGCGGAGCCGCCTGCGCCTGAAGGAGCGGCTCACGGCCCAGGCAGGTGCCGTCCCAGCGCCGGGCCGCGACGAAGCTGGACACGTCAGGTGCGTAAATGGCGGTACCCGCGTCGCCGGCGAGATCGCCGCCGACGAGCACCGGCGGTGCCGCGACGCCGAGGGGAACGCCCCAGCTGCAGACCCCCTGGTTCTCGTCGGCGATCACCAGCACGGGCGTGGGCCAACCGGGAAATCGCCGGTCTTCGTCTTCGGGACCGTCGACCAGCAACCGGTGGGGAAAGACGACCTGATCATTGTGTACGCGGGCAAGCTCGGCGGCGGCCGTCGTGGTGATCAACGCGCGGAGTGGCTCGGGAATCGAGAGGTGGCCGCCGTCAACGCTGATCGGCGCCGATCCGGGTAGCGCTTCGGAGCCCGTGCTGCGGATACGGTCGAGCAGCAGCGGAATCCAGTGGTCGCCGTAGCGTTCCCGCAGGTCCGGGAGCTGCCAGTCGTGGCCGGTGACCACGCCTCGGCAGCGAGCGGAACCGCAGGTGCAGTCCATCCGGAACTCCGCGACGGCCGTGCTGGTGCCGTAGTCGTTGGTGACTTCCTCGCCGGGAGCGATGTCGCGCCGAGCCGCGAGGGTGTACGCGTCGACCCACCACAGATTCGGGTCGCAGCTGTGGTTGCCGTACCCGTTGTCCCGGCGCGGCGGCAGCACGAGATGAAGGTCGTCGGCGACGCTGACCGTATCGACATAGCGGCCCTCGAGCGCCGCCTCGGCGAACAGTTGCCGCAGCTGCGCCCAGGTGACGAGGTGGCCGCCCAGCCGGGATACCACGGTTCCGGCCGGGAGCGCGATGCGCGCGAACAGGCCCTTGCCGGAGATCGAAGATGCGCGGACCTCGACGCCGGGGTGCAGCCAGCAATCAGCTGCGGGCTGCGGCGGGAAAGCGGCGGGCATCAGCCGACCCACTTCTTCAGCAGGCCGCTCAGCACCACGAACATGAACACGACGAACCCGACAACCCCCAGCAGCGTTGCGACTGCCAGCGCCTTGACGGCGACGAGTACGCGACTGCCCTGGTGGTCGTTGCGCTCCTCGGCGGGCGCCGGCGACATCGGCGCCAGTCGTGGCTCGTCGGGCGACCGTCCCATGACGATGCAGGCTACTGCCCCGACGCAGTCGGCGTATGCCCGTCGGCGTGGCCGGTCACGGACCTCCCGGACCGAGCCGGAGGTCCGTGACCGGCCGGTGATCAGCCGACCACTAGGGCATCGGAGCGCCGAACCGAGTCGAGACCCGCTGTTCGACTCGAACGGGTGATGACACCGAGCGGACGCGCCGGCCGTCCCCGTCCGTGGACCGGATCTTGCGATATGCCCTGCTGCGGGTAGGGTCGCGATGATCCCCGCCGGGCGGCGTCCGCTCACGCAGACCGGCCTCTGACGCACCTGAAGGACAGTCATGTCACAGCAGCAAGCGGCGGGCTCCGGACCGCCGGCCGTGATGGCGGAGACGCAGGCGCCGTGGGCGGCGCGGGACGGCCTGCGGATCACCGGCGTACGCGCGATCGTCACCGCCCCCGAGGGCCTGCCCCTGGTCGTCGTCCGCGTCGACACCAGCGACCCCGGCCTGCACGGCTACGGCTGCGCCACGTTCACGCAGCGCTTCCACGCTGTCGTGGCGGCCGTCGACGAGCACGTCGGCCCGATGCTGATCGGGCGGCACCCGGCCGACATCGAGGACATCACCCGCATGGTGCACCTGTCGTCGTACTGGCGGGGCGGCCCGGTGCTCAACAGCGCCCTGTCGGGGGTGGACCAGGCGCTGTGGGACATCGCGGGCAAGCGCGCCGGGATGCCGGTGTACGAGCTGCTCGGCGGCCGGGTCCGCGCCGCCGCCGACACGTACCTGCACGCCGCGGGCGCGACCATCGAGCAGACCCTGGAGCACGCGCAGGAGATCCTCGACTCCGGCTACCGGCACGTACGCCTGCAGGCCGGCGGCCCCGGCCTGGGCACCTACGGCGCGCCGGGCACCCCGGGCGGCTACCCGGACGCGCCCTACCCGGACGGCTGGGACGTGCAGCAGTACCTGCGCGACACCCCGAAACTGTTCGCCGCGGCCCGGGAGGTGCTGGGCGAGAAGCCGAACCTGATGCACGACGTGCACCACCGGCTCACCGTGAAGCAGGCCGTGGCGCTGGCCCGCGCGCTGGAGCCGTACCGGCTGTTCTTCCTGGAGGATCCGATCCCGCTGGAGCTGTACGACCGCCTGCCCGAGGTGCGCGCCGCCGCGCCGATGCCGATCGCGGTCGGCGAGCAGGTCGCCTCGGTCGCCGACGCGGCCCGGCTGGTCGCCGGGGGCGGCGTGGACCTGCTGCGGCTGCACATCTCGGCGATCGGCGGCCTTACCCCGGCGCGCAAGCTGGTCGCGCTGTGCGAGCTGACCGGCGTCGGCACGGCCTGGCACGCGCCCGCGGACGTGTCGCCGATCGGCGCGGCCTGCAACGTGGCACTCGACGTGTCCAGCCCGGCGTTCTCGATCCAGGAGGGCCACCTGTGGCCGGATCCGGTGCGTGAGGTGTTCCCGGGCACGCTCGACCCGCGCGGCGGCTACCTGTATCCGAACGACGCCCCCGGCTGGGGCATCGAGGTCGACGAGAAGGCGGCGGCGAAGTACCCGGCCGTCACGCACCTGCACGAACGCTGGTCGGCGCGGGTACGCCGGCCCGACGGGGGGATCGAGGCGCCATGACCGGCATCGGCATCGTCGGCACGGGCAACATCGCCGCCGGCTACCTCACCGACCTGCGCACCTACCCCGGCATCGACGTGCTCGGCGGCTACGACAACGACCCGGCGCAGGCGGCGGCGTTCGGCGCCGCGCACGACCTGCCGATCTACGGCAGCCTCGACGAGCTGCTCGCCGACGACAAGATTGACGTCGTCGTGAACCTGACCCCGCTGTTCGCGCACGTGCCGGTCACCACGGCAGCGCTGCGCGCGGGCAAGCACGTGTTCAGCGAGAAGCCGCTCGCGCCGACAGCCGAGCAGGCGCGGGCGCTGATCGCCGAGGCGGCCTCGCGCGGGCTGCGGCTGGGCTGCGCGCCGTTCACGTACCTCGGCGAGGCGATCCAGACGGCGTGGAAGCTGGTCCGCGACGACGCCGTCGGCCCGATCAAACTGGTGTACGCCGAGGTCAACCACGACCGGATCGAGTCCTGGCACCCCGCGCCGCAGGGGCCGTACCGGGCCGGTCCGCTGTTCGACGTCGGCGTCTACTCGCTGACGGCGCTGACCGCGATGCTCGGCCCCGCGCGCCGGGTGTGGGCGTACGGCACGATCCTCAAACCCGACCGGGTCACCCTGTCCGGCGAGATGTTCTCCCCGCAGGCCCCCGACTTCTCCGTCGTCGTTCTGGAACTGGCCGGCGGCGCGACGGTGCGCCTGACCGCGAACTTCTACGTCGGCGCGGGTACCCGCCAGTCCGGCATCGAGCTGCACGGCGAGCGCGGCTCCATCCACATCGCCGACTGGACCAACTTCGACTCCGAAATCCGCGTCGGCCTGCCCCCGGAGCCGGTCCCGCTGCTCGGCGACCCCTACCCGGGCATCCCCTGGGGTCGCGGCATCGCCGAGTTCGTCGCCGCGATCAACGAGGGCCGCCCGCACCGCTGCTCGGCCGAGCACGCCGCCCACATCGTCGACATCCTCACCGCCGCCGCCCACTCCCAGCAGTCCGGCACCCCCGTCGACGTCACCTCCACCTTCCCACCCCCACTCCCGCTTCCCTGGGCCGCATGAAAGGAAGGGCACCTTCACATCGCTATGCGTTGTGGAAGGTGCCCTTCCTTACCGCCGCCTGGCTTCGGTGCAGGTCAGCGCAGGCTGGCGGTGGCGCGGCGGCGGTCGGGGAGGAGTGCGCGCCGCCGCGCCGGGGTGGGACCGTCAGTGGGCGTCGTACGCCTTCGGCAGCTTCATGCCGCGCTCGGCCATCAGCTCGCGCACCCGGTTCGGGTAGTCGGTGATGATCCCGTCGACGCCCATGTCCATCAGCGCCGCGACGGTGGGCATGTCGTCACAGGTCCACGGGATGACCTTCAGGCCGCGGGCGTGCGCCCGGTCGACCATGTCCTGGTCGGGGTAGAAGCGGAAACCGGGGTCTCCGATCTTGCCGTTCTGCGGGAAGCCGTAGTTCGGCGACAGCGCGGTGACGCCCTCGATCGACGCGGCCGCGGCCACGAAGTCGCCGCCGAAGTCGTCGGCGTCGATGCCGCCCAGCCACGGCGACGCGCCCGGCTTGCCGACCTGCAGGAAGTCGTAGTTGGTCAGCGCGACCAGCGGCATCTTCGGCGCGAGCCGGTGCATGGCCATCAGCGCGCCCCAGTCGAAGGACTGGATGCTGACCTGCTTCTCGATGCCCGAGCGGTGGATCTCCTCGTACACCCGGCGCACGAACAGCTCGCGGGGCGCGGTCTGCTCGGGCGCGCCCGCCTCGACCTTGGTCTCGATGTTCAGCGTCACGCCGTGCGCGCGGTGGCTCTTGACCAGGTCAAGCACGTCGCGCAGTTCGGCCAGACGCTGGCCCTTGATCTGCTCCTGCTCCGGGAAGCCCGGCAGCTGCTGGAATCCGCAGTCCATCGTCTTGACCTGGGCCAGCGTCAGGTCCTTGAGGTACTTGCCGACGTAGGGGTACATCGGGTCGCCCGGTGTGACCGGTGCGGTGTCGGCGCACTTCTGGGCGCTGACCTTGCGGTCGTGGGTGACGACGACCTTCTCGTCCTTGGTGATCTGGGTGTCCAGCTCCAGCGTGCTGACCCCGAGGCGCAGCGCATTGGCGAAGCCCTCCAGGGACTCCTCGGTGGTCATGCCGATGCCGCCACGGTGCGCCTGCAGGTCGAAGTGCGTCTTCTGCGGCAGCGGCCCGTGGCCGGCGGGCGGCGACGCGTGAGCGGCGGCCGGGACGGCGAGCGCCGGGACCACGGCCAGGGCCGCCAGGACGTGACGTAGGGACATGGGGGTACCTCGGTTCTGTCAAGATCTACTTACCGGTCGACCGTAGAAGCCGTGCCGATCCCCGCCGTGGCCTGGGCGTGAGGGGGCGGTGAACGTTGGTGGACGCGCCGGTGCGCCGTGCCGCGCGGTCCGGCCGCCCGGCATCGGCCTCGGTGGAAGCCCTGGCCGCGCCTCGGGGTCGCGGTCCGGGTCCGGCCCGGAGGCGCGTCCCGCCGCGCGGGCAGACGATCGGCGGGTGAAGAAAACTGCCGCTGTCGCGCTGATCGCCGCGCCGCTACTGCTCGCCGCCTACGGGGTCGTCCGCATCGTCGGCAAGTCCGACGGCGTGTACGGGCCGGGCCTGGACTGGCAGGCCGCGCACCTGCTCGCCCTCGCCGGAGTCGTCCTGTTCGTGCCCGCGATCCTGGGCCTGGGCGCGCTGCTGCCCCGCGGCGCGTGGCGCTCCGGCACCGTCGCCGTGACCATGTTCGGCCTCGCGGCCTCGATGGTCCAGTTCGGAGCGGACATCTGGTTCGCGCTGCGCGCCGACGACAAGGCCGGCATGCGGGCGCTGTCCGGTGACTTCGGCGACATCCCGGGTGTGGACCTGGTCGTCTATCAGGTCGGACCGCAGCTGTTCTTCGTCGGACTGCTCGTGCTGGCGATCCTGGCGGCCCGGACCCGGCGGCTGCCGTGGTGGAGCCCGGTCGTGCTGCTGATCGGCATCCTCCTGCCTCCGGTGACGCTGGACCTGCTGCCCCTGTCGGGCCTGCTGATCCTGGCCGCCCTGTGGCCGGCCACTCGCGGTGGGCGCTCGGCCGGCGGGCCGGCGGCCACGGCAGGTAGCGGCGCCGCCGGTCCGGCGGGCCTGCGCCCCGCCGCGCCCGTGTCCGGCGGCAGCCGGACCGCGTTCGCCGAGGACGAGGTGTACGCCGGGCCGCCGCCGCGTCTCACGCCGTGACGGTCCGGGCGGGGTGGTGGCGGCTCAGCGGGATGACCATCGGGGTGCCGGTGACGGGGTCGGGCACGACCTGGCAGCCCAGCCCGAACACCGCGGTGACCAGCTCCGCCGTCACCACCACGCCCGGGTCGCCCTCGGCGGCGATCCGCCCGTCGCGCATCACCACGAGGTGGTCGGCGTACCGGCAGGCCTGATTGAGGTCGTGCAGCACCATGACGACGGTGCGCCCGTCGCGCCGGTTCAGGTCGGTGACGAGGTCGAGCACGTCGACCTGATGCGAAAGGTCCAGGTACGTCGTGGGCTCGTCGAGCAGGAGCACGGGTGTCTGCTGGGCGACGGCCATCGCGATCCAGGCCCGCTGCCGCTGGCCGCCGGACAGCTCGTCGACGGGCCGGTGGGCGTGCTCGGTCATGCCGGTGGCCGCGAGGGCCTCGGCGACGGCCTGCTCGTCGGCGGCCGACCACTGCCGCCACCAGGTCTGATGCGGCGAGCGCCCCCGGCCGACCAGGTCGAGCACGCTGATGCCCTCGGGGGCGACGGGGGACTGCGGCAGGATGCCGACCTGGCGGGCGACCTGCCTGGTCGGCTGCGTGTGGATGGCCCGCCCGTCGAGCAGCACCGCCCCGTGCTCGGGGCGCATCAGCCGGGCCAGGGCGCGCAGCAGCGTCGACTTGCCGCAGGCGTTGGCCCCGACGACGACGGTGACGCGACCGTGGGGGATCAGCAGGTCGAGACCGGACACCACGGTGCGGTCGTCGTAGGCGAGGGTCAGGTCCTCGGCCCGCAGCGCTGTCATGGGACGTCCTCCGTGGCTGGGCGGTACGGGGAGATCACTTCAGCCTCCGCTGTCGGCGCGGTTGGCGCGGACCAGCAGCCGGAGCAGGAAACCGGCGCCGATGGCCCCGGTCACCACCCCGACCGGCAGGTCCAGGTCGGGCAGCAGGTGCCGGGCGAGCAGGTCGCTGCCGGACACCAGCAGCGCGCCGGTCAGCGCGGACAGCAGTACCGGCGGCGCGGACAGCCGGGCCAGCCGCTGCGCGATCTGCGGCGCGGCCAGCGACACGAACAGCACCGGCCCGGCCGCGGCGGTGGCGAACGACACGAGCGCGACGCTGACCAGCAGCAGCAGGCCACGGGCGAGCTGCACGGGGGTGCCGAGGCCGCGGGCGACGTCGTCGCCGAGCTGCAGGTTGCGGTTCCATCCGGCCAGCAGCAGCGCCGCGGGCAGCAGCACCGCCACGGCGACACCCAGCGGGCGTACGGCCTCCCAGCCGCGCCCGTTGAGGTTGCCGACCAGCCAGCCGACCGCCTCCTGCGCCTGGTGCATCTTGGCCCGGGTGAGCAGGTAGTCGGTGGCGCTGGTGCACATCCACGACACGCCGATGCCGACCAGCACGATCCGGAATCCGGTGCTGCCCCGCCGCCAGGCCAGCAGGTACACGGCGAGCGCGCCGAGCAGGCCGCCGGCCAGGCCGAGGGTGGGCGTGCCGAGGGGGTCGCCGAAGCCGAGCACGATGCCCGCGACGACCGCGGTGGTGGCACCCGCGTTGATGCCGACCATGTCGGGGCTGGCCAGCGGGTTGCGGGTGATCGCCTGCAGCACCGCCCCGGAGGCCGCGAACGCCGCGCCGACCAGCACGCCGGTGAGCGCGCGGGGCAGGCGTACCTCGTGGACGATGAAGACGGTGCCGCGCGCCCCGGAGCGCCACAGGGCCGGTACGACGTCGACCAGCGGCACGGGGTAGTCACCGAGGGCCAGCCCGAGGCAGAACGCCGCGAACGCCGCCACCGCGAGCACGGCGCACATGACGATCAGTCGCGGGCGCAGCGGCAGCCCGAGCAGGGAAGACCGCAGCGCGCGACCGGTGCGGGCCTGCTTGCCCGTGATGTCGGTTGTCAGGCGGGCGGCCGTGGCGATCGCCGTTTTGGCTGGTGGCGGGGCGGGGGCGGGCGGGGTGTCGGAGGTCGGTGGGTGCACGGCGTCACATCTCGGCCAGTCGGCGGCGGCGGGCCAGGGCGATGAAGAACGGCCCGCCGAGGAACGCCACGACGATGCCGGCCTGGATCTCCTCGGGGCGGGCGACGACGCGGCCGAGCACGTCGGCGGTGATGAGCAGGATCGGCGCGGCGAGCAGGGTCAGCGCGAGGATGCGCCGGTGGTCGGGGCCGGTGACCATCCGGGCCAGGTGCGGGGTGACCAGGCCGATGAAGACGATCGGGCCGGCCAGTGCGACGGCGGTTCCGGCCAGCACGGTGATGGCGAGGGTGGCCCGCAGCCGGATCAGGCCGACCCGGCGGCCGAGCGCGGCGGCGACGTCCTCGCCGAGGGCGAGGCTGTTCAGCGCGGGCGCGGTGGCCAGGGCGAGCACCGCCGCGGCGGCCAGCAGCGGGGCCACCTGCCACAGCGTGGCGGCGTCTGCGGCGGTGAGCGACCCGGCGGCCCAGAACCGGAACCGGTCCAGGGCGAGCGGGCTGCGCAGCACGAGGGCGCTGGTGAAGGAGCCGAGCAGGAACGTCACCGCGATGCCGGCCAGCGCCGTCTTGACCGGGGTCGCGCCGCCGCGGCCGAGGCCGCCGAGCAGGTGCACGGCGAGTGCGCCGGCGAGCGCGCCCGCGAAGGCGTACCAGATGAGGTTGGTCGGTGCGGTGCTCGCGCCGAACGCGGCGACCGCGACCACGATGGCGAACGAGGCCCCGGCGCTGACCCCGAGCAGACCCGGGTCGGCGAGCGGGTTGCGGGTCAGGCCCTGCATGAGCGCCCCGGCCAGGCCGAGCGCCGCGCCGACGAGCAGGCCGGCCGCGGTACGCGGCAGGCGCACGTTCCACACGATCGCGCCGACCTGCGGGTCGACGGTGCCGCGGTCGAGCAGCGCGTCGGCGACCTGTCCGATGGGGACGGCGCGGCTGCCGAAGGCCAGCGACAGCAGGCACAGCACGGCCAGCAGCAGCGCGGCCGCGGGCAGGTACGCGGCGGCGCGGCGTAGCCGGGCGGGAGCCGGGGGAGCGGGGGTCACGTCCACCTCATGGCCGTATCTTAAGTGAGCCTTGCCTTACCGTACGACCGGGCATGAGCTGGGCAAAAGCGGTGAATCTTGAAATTAGGTTAGCCTTACTTTACCATCCCCTCAGTTGTCCGTCCCAGTCGAGGGGATAGTCATGTCCACCCTGCCGAAGCAAACCGGCGCACGTCGTGTGTGGCCGGTCGCCGGCCGGCTGACCGCGGCGCTCGCCGTGGCCGCGCTGGCCCTCACCGCGTGCGGCGGTGACCCGGCCGCGACCCCCGCGCCCGGCGGTTCCGCAGCTCAGGGCGCAGCGTTCCCCGTCACCATGTCGCACAAGTACGGCGACACCGTCATCGACAAGGCCCCGGCCCGCGTGGTCACCCTCGGGCTCAGCGACCAGGACCCGGTGCTCGCCCTCGGCGTCGTGCCGGTCGGCTCCATCGACTGGTTCGGCGAGCGCCCCTACGGCAAGTGGCCGTGGGCGCAGCCGCTGTGGGGCGGCAAGGCCCCCGAGGTCGTCGGCGAGCGCGACGACTACAACCTGGAGAAGATCGCGGCCCTGAACCCCGACCTGATCATCGGCATGTACTCGGGCATGAGCCAGGAGCAGTACACCAAGCTGACCCAGATCGCGCCGACCGTGGCGCAGGTCAAGGGCTACGACGACTACAGCGCGCCGTGGCAGGAGATGACCATGCACGCGGGCCGCGCGCTGGGCCAGTCCGCCAAGGCCGCCCAGCTGATCGCCGACATCGACAAGCGGCTGGCCGACCTGAAGGCCAAGAACCCGCAGTTCGCGGGCAAGACCGTCGCGGTCGTCGAGCCGTACGAGCCGGGCAAGTACGCCGTGTTCGCGCCCAGCGACCCGAAGGTCGTGCTGATGACGCAGCTCGGTTTCACCGTGCCCGACGCCATCGTCAAGGCCGCGGGCAGCGAGTACGCCGCCGAGATCGGCTCGGAGCGGCTCGACCTGATCGACGTCGACAAGCTGGTCTTCCTCACCGCCGACAAGTCCACCGAGACGACCGTCAAGGCCGACAAGGTCTACACCACGCTCCAGGTCGCCAAGGAGAACCGGGCGGTGTTCCTGCCCTACGAGACGCCGCCGCTCGGCGCCGCGCTGTCCTTCGGCACCGTGCTGAGCATCCCGTACGCGCTGGACCAGCTGGTCCCGCTGCTCGGCTGAGCCCGCCCCACCGCCTCCACCACCGCGCCACCCGTACCGCCCCCGAAAGGTGTCTCCTCGTGACCGAGACCGTGTCCCAGCCCGTATCGGACTCCGAGCTGCACCGCATCCTCGTGGCGTGGAACGACACCGACTGCGGGCAACCGCCCGCGACCTGGCCGGAGCTGTTCGCCGGCCAGGTCGCGGCGCGGCGCGACGCGATCGCGCTGGTGTACGAGCAGACGAGCCTCACCTACGGCCAGCTCGACGCGGCCGCGAACCGGCTCGCGCGCACCCTGATCGCTCGCGGCGCGGGTCCGGAGCGCGTCGTCGGACTGTGCCTGCCCCGCTCCGCGGAGATGATCGTCGCGCAGGTGGCCGTGCTCAAGGCCGGCGCGGCCTACCTGCCACTCGACCCCGACTACCCGGCCGAGCGCATCGCGTACATGGTCGACGACGCGCGCCCGGTGTGCCTCGTCACGACGACGGACCTCGCCGCCGCCCTGCCGGACGGGACCGCCCCAGCCGCCGTGCCGGTGCTGGTGCTCGACGACGCCGCGACCCGGGCCGAACTGGCCACGGCCCCGGAGACCGCACCCTCCGATGAGGACCGGGGCGGGTCGCTGAGCCCGCTCGGCGCGGCGTACGTGATCTACACCTCCGGCTCGACCGGGCGGCCCAAGGGGGTCGTCGTGTCCCACGCCGGAGTGGTGAAACTGCTCGCCACGGCGACCGAGCGGCTCGGCGTCGGGCCGGACAGCCGGGTGCTGCAGTTCGCGTCGCCGAGTTTCGACGTCGCGTTCTTCGACCTGTGCCTCGGCTTGCTCACCGGGGCGCGGCTGGTCGTGGTGCCCGCCGAGCGGCGTGTGCCGGGGCCGGAGCTGACCGAGTATGCCCGCGCCCACGGCATCACCTTCATGATCCTGCCCCCGGCGCTGCTCGCCGCCCTGCCCGAGGGCTGTGACCTGCCCGAGGGCACGACGCTGCTGGCGGGTACCGAGCGCATCTCGACCGCGCTGGTGGCGCGTTTCGCCCGCGGTCGGCAGATGTTCAACGCGTACGGCCCCACCGAGGCGACCGTGAACTCGACGCTGGGCCTGTGCGAGCCCGACATGGACCCGCTGGCCAGCGTGCCGATCGGCGTGCCGGACCCGGGCACCCGCTGCTACGTGCTCGACGCGCGGCTGCGCCCGGTGCCCGTCGGCGAGCTGGGCGAGCTGTACCTCGGCGGCCCCGGCCTGGCCCGCGGCTACCTCAACCGGCCCGGCCTGACCGCGACCCGGTTCGTCGCCGACCCGTTCGGCGCGCCCGGCGAGCGCCTCTACCGCACCGGTGACCTGGTGCGCTGGCTGCCCGACGGGCGGCTGGACTTCACCGGCCGCACCGACGACCAGGTGAAGATCCGCGGGTACCGGGTCGAGCTGGGCGAGGTCGAGTCGGTGCTGCTGCAGCACGACGCCGTCGGGCAGGCCGTCGCGGTGGTCCGACAGGACCGGCCCGGCGACAGCAGGCTCGTCGCGTACGTGGTGGGCCGCGACGGGCAGGCCGTCACGCCGGCCGAGGTGCGCGCGTACACCCAGGGCTTCCTGCCCGAGCACATGGTGCCCGCGGCCGTGGTGATGCTGGACCGACTGCCCGTGACGACCAGCGGCAAGCTCGACCGGGCCGCGCTGCCCGCGCCCGACTTCACCGCGATGACCGGCGGGCAGGCCGCCCGCGACGACCGCGAGCGGCTGCTGTGCGACCTGTACGGCCAGGTGCTCGGCCTGACCGGCGTCGGCGTCGACGACGACTTCTTCGCCCTCGGCGGCGACAGCATCGTGTCCATCCAGCTCGTCATCGCGGCCCGCCGTGCCGGGCTGACCGTCACCCCGCGGCAGGTCTTCGAGCGGCGCACCGTCGCCCGGCTGGCGCTGGTCGCGGTCGCCGCCGATCCGGCCCGCGCCGACGACCCGCTCGCCGGGGTCGGCGAGCTGCCGCTGACGCCGATCATGTCGTGGCTGGACGGCTGCGGCGGCGACGTCGACGCGTTCAGCCAGTGGCTCGCGGTACGCGTGCCCGCCGGTGCGACGCGCGAGACGCTGGCCGCCGCGCTGCAGGCCGTCACCGACCGCCACGACGTGCTGCGCTCCCGCCTGGACCGGGCCGCCCCGGGCCGGGCCGGACGGCTCGTCGTCACCGCACCGGGAACCGTCGCCGCGGCCGACCGGCTCCACCGCGCCGACGGCGGCGCACCGGACCCCGAGGCGCTGCGCGAGCGGCTGGACGCGGCCGCGCGGGAGGCCGGGCAGCGGCTCGACCCGACCGGCGGCGTGATGTTCCAGGCGGTATGGCTCGACGCCGGAGCCGACACCCCCGGCCACCTGCTGGTCATGCTGCACCACCTGATCGTCGACGGGGTGACCTGGCGCATCCTGCTGCCCGACCTCGCCGTCGCGTACGCCGACGCCGCCGTGGGCCGCCTGCCTCGCCTCGCCCCGATCGGCACGCCGCTGCGCACCTGGGCGCAGCAGCTCACGGCCGCCGCCGAACACCCGGACCGGCTCGCCGAACTCGACCTGTGGACCGGCCTGCTCGACGGCGACGACCCGGCCCTGTCGCACCGCGCCCTCGACCCGGTCGCCGACCTCGCCTCGGTGCGCCACCTCACCCTGCACCTGCCCGCCGCCGCGACCGCGCCGCTGCTGACCACGGTGCCCGCCGCCTGGCACGCGGGCGTCAACGACGTGCTGCTCACCGCGCTGGCCACGGCCGTCAACCGGTGGCGGGCCGCCCGGGACATGCCGACCCCGCCCGTGCTGGTGGCGCTCGAAGGCCACGGGCGCGAGGAGGAGATCGTGCCCGGCGCGGACCTGTCCCGCACCCTCGGCTGGTTCACCAGCATCTTCCCGGTGCGCCTGGACCTCGGCCCGGACCCTGACGACCTCGGCGCGGCGCTCAAGCACGTCAAGGAGCGGCTGCGCGCCCTGCCCGACCACGGCGTCGGCTACGGCCTGCTGCGCCACGTCAACCCGGAGACCGCGCCGCTGCTGGCCGCGCTCCCGCAGCCGCAGATCAGCTTCAACTACCTGGGCCGCTTCGGCGTTGACGAGCAGGGCGACTTCACTCCACTGCCCGGCGTCGGCATGCTGGCAGGAGGCTACGACGCGGCGATGCCGGTCGCGCCGTACCCGCTGGAGGTCAACGCGTTCGCGCAGGAGGGACCGGACGGGCCGGAGCTCGGGGTGACCTGGGCGTTCCCGGCGGACCTGCTGGCCGAGGACGCGGTGCGGGAGCTGGCCGAGGGCTGGTTCGCCGCGCTCGGCGAGCTGGCCGAGGCCGCCGCCGTGCCGGGTGCGGGCGGGCACACCCCGTCGGACTTCCCGCTGGTCGAGCTGGTCCAGGCCGACGTGGACGCGCTCGCGGCCCTGGTGCCGGGGCTCGACGACGTGCTGCCGCTTTCGCCGCTGCAGGAAGGGCTGCTGTTCCACGCGTACACCGGGGACGGCAGCTACCAGGTGCAGCAGGTCGTCGAGCTGCACGGGCCCGTCGACGCCGACACGGTCCGCCGGGCCGTGGACACGATCGTGGCCCGGCACGCGCCGCTGCGCGCGTCGTTCCACGAGCTGGCCGACGGGCGGCTCGTGCAGGCGGTGTCCGCGACGGCGACCGCGCCGTGGCGGCAGGTCGACCTGTCGCGCATGGAGGCCGCGTCGTCGGCCGAGCTGTGCGCGCAGATCCTCGCCGACGAGAAGGCGGCCGTGTTCGACCCGGCCGTCGCGCCGCTGGTGCGCCATCTGCTCGTCGACCACGGCGGCGACCGGCACACGCTGGTGTTCACGCACCACCACATCGTCACCGACGGCTGGTCGGCCACGGTAGCGCTGCGCGAGCTGATGGCGCTGTACGCCACCGGCGACGTCCGGCTGCCCGCCGTGACGCCGTACCGCGAGCACCTGCGCCGCCTGGCGGCCCGCGACCACGCGGCAGCCGAGGGCGCGTGGCGTTCGGCGATGTCCGGGGTGGACGGCCCGACCCTGGTCGCCGGACCGGCGGCCGAGGACGCCTCCGGTGAGGTCCGGCTGGTGCCTGTGACCCTGCCCGACGGCGCCGGCGCGCGGCTGTCGGCCGCCGCCCGGGCGTACGGCGCGACCGCGAGCACGCTGCTCCACGGCGTATGGGGGCTGCTGCTGGGCCGCCTCACCGGCCGCCGCGACGTGCTGTTCGGCAGCACCGTGTCCGGTCGCGACGGTGACACCCCCGGCGTCGAGTCGATGATCGGCCTGTTCATCAACACCGTCCCGGTCCGAGTGAGCTGGGCCCCGTACGAGCCGCTGCGCGAGGTCCTGTCCCGGCTCGCGCGGGCGCAGACCGCGCTGCTCGACCACCAGCACCTGGGCCTCACCGCGATCACCCGCATCGCGGGCGGCGGCGAGCTGTTCGACAGCCTCGTCACTGTCGAGAACCTGCCCGCCGACGGCGACCTGCGCGACGCCACCGGCACGGTCCGGGCCGCTGACGTGTCCTACCGCGAGGCCACCCACTACCCGGTCAGCCTGCTCGCCGTCCCCGGCGACGAGCTGTCGCTGGTCATCGAGCACGACCCGGCCCGCCTTCCCGCGGCGACCCTGGCCCGGCTGCGCACCGGGCTGCCCGCGCTGCTCGACGCCGTGCTCACCACACCGGACCTGCCGGCGGGCGCGATCGACCTCGGTGACGCCCCCACGCCGCTGCGCGGTGAGTCCACCGCCGATCCGCTGCACGAAGGGCCTCCGGTCCCCGGCGCACACGGCACCGGCCTGGCCTGGCTCGTCGCCGCGCAGGCCGCCCGCACCCCGCAGACGACCGCCGTCATCGCCGCCGACGAGCAGCTCAGCTACGCGACGCTGACGGCCCGCGCCGCCGCGCTGGCGGCGCGCCTGACCGCCCGGGGCGCAGGGCCGGAGCAGGTCGTCGCCGTCGCGCTGCCGCGCTCGGCCCGCCAGGTCACCGCCATGCTCGGCGTGCTGTACAGCGGGGCCGCGTACCTGCCGGTCGACCCGGCGTCGCCGAACCTGGACGCGGTGCTCGCCGACGCCGGGGTCGCCACCGTGGTCACCACCCCGGACCTGCTGTCCCGGCTGCCCCGCCGGGCCGGGCTGTCCTACGTGCTCGCGGGGACCGACGAGGCCGCGGGCACGCCGGCACCCGTGGACCCCGAGCATCCCGCGTACGTCATCTACACCTCCGGCTCCACCGGACGGCCCAAGGGCGTGCTGGTCACGCACCGCGCGATCGGCAACCAGCTGGCGTGGTCGCAGCGCACCTTCGGGCTGCACACCGCCGACCGGATGCTGCAGCTCGCCCCGGCCACGTTCGACACCTCTGTGTGGGAGCTGTTCTGGCCGCTCACCGCCGGCGCGGCAGTGGTGCTGCCCGAGCCCGGCGCGCAGCACGACCCGGCCGAGCTGGCCGCGCTCATGCGGGCGCATCGGGTCAGCGCCGCGACGTTCGTGCCGTCCATGGTGGAGGCGTTCCTGCTCGCCGACGACCTGCTCGTGGACCGCTCGTGGGTGCGCGACCTGCGCTGGGTCTCCTGCGGTGGCGAGGCGCTGACCGGTGACCTGGCTCGGCGCTGGGAGTCGGCGACCGGCACCCGCCTGGACAACTTCTACGGCCCGACCGAGACCGCCGTGCAGGTCACCTGGTGGCCCAACGTGGGGGAGCACGGCCCGGCCGTGCCGATCGGCGGCCCCGTGGCGAACACCGGCCTGCACGTGCTCGACGACTGCCTGCGCCCCGTGCCCGTGGGCGTGCCCGGCGAGCTGTACGTCTCCGGCGCGCAGCTGGCCCGCGGTTACCTCGGCCGCGCCGCCCTGACCGCGTCCCGGTTCGTCGCCGACCCGGCCGGCGCACCCGGTGAGCGTATGTACCGCACCGGCGACCTCGTCGTCCGCGCCGCCGACGGCACGCTCACCTACCTGGCCCGCACCGACCACGAGATCAAGATCCGGGGGGTACGCATCGACCCGGCCGACGTCGAGTCGTGGCTGACCAGCCGCCCGGACGTGGCCCAGTCCGCCGTCATCGCCCGCACCGACGGACCCGGCGGCGTCCAGCTGGTCGCCTACGCGGTTCCGGCCTCCGGCCGCGTGCTGGACCCGGCCGCGCTCCGCGAGGCGGCCACGGCCGCGCTGCCCCCGGCCCTGGTCCCGGCCGCGCTCGTCGTCCTCGACGCCCTCCCGCGCACCTCCAGCGGCAAACTCGACCGCGCCGCCCTGCCCGCCCCCCGCCCGACCGCCCTCGGCCACCCGGCACCGCTCGATCACCCGACTTGCCAGGCATGTGGGCGAAAGCACGGTCAAGATACGCACGAGTGCCAGGCAACTCGGACGATCACGGGCGAGGCCGCGACCGGACCGGTCGCGGTGCTGTGCGAGATCGTCGGGGCGGTCCTGGGGACCGCGCCGGTCGGGCCGGACGACGACTTCTTCGCCCTCGGCGGCGACAGCATCCTGTCCATCGGCGTGTCCAGCCGTGCCCGGCGCGCGGGGCTGCCGATCAGCCCGCGCGGCGTGCTCGCCGCCCGCACCCCGCGCCGCCTGGCAGACCTCGCCGCGGCGGCAGGTACTCCGTCGTCGCACCACATCGAAAATGATGTGGCCACATCAAAAACGATGTACTCACCCACCGGGATGTCCTCCGCTGCGCCGGAGATGGGTCCGGCCGGTGCCGGGTCGGCAGGCCCAGCGTCGGCCGCCGCCGTGGCCGGGGCAGCGGTGACCTCGGGCGACGGGGTAGGGGACGTGCCGCTGCTGCCGATCGTGCACTGGCTGCGCGACACCGGGGTGGCGATCGACCGGTTCACGATGCCGATGCTGCTCGTCACCCCCGCGGGAGCCGATGAGCGGTCCATCGCCGCGACGCTGCAGATCGTGCTCGACCACCACGACGGCCTGCGGCTGCGCCTGCAGCGCATCGCCTCGGTGCTGTGGACCCTGCGCACCGAGCCGACCGGCACGATCGCCGCCGCCGACCTGCTGGCGCGTGTGGACGTGTCGGGCGTGGACGACGCGGCGCTGCCGGAGCTGCTGGCCGAGCACGCCGCCACGGCCACCGCGCTGCTCGACCCCGACGCGGGCAGCGTGCTGCGCGCCGTCTGGTTCGACGCCGGCGACCGGCCGGGCCGCCTGCTGCTGGCAGCACACCACCTGGCCGTCGACGGCGTGTCCTGGCGCATCCTGTTCGAGGACCTCGCCGCCGCCTGGCACGCCGCCACCTCAGGCACCGCCCCCTGCCTGCCGCCCGTGGACACGTCACTGCGCAGGTTCGCCCACGCCGTCACCGCGCAGGCGCAGCAGCCGCAGCGCCTCGGCGAGTTGGAGCACTGGGCGAAGACGCTCGCCCCCGGCGCGGACCTGCTGCCCGGCGCGGTCCTGCCGGCTCAGCCGGGCGCTGCCGACACCACGGACTCCGGCAACGCCGCCACCAGCCGGATCACCGCACTGCCCGCCGACGTGACCGCGTCACTGCTGTCGGCGGTGCCCGCGCTGGGTGGCGAGATCACCGATGGACTGCTGGCCGCGCTGGCCACGGCGGTACGGGGCTGGCAGGAACGGCACGGCCGGGCCGCCGGGGAACTGCTCGTGGACGTCGAGCGCCACGGCCGGGAACAGCTCGAACCCGACCTGGACCTGTCCCGTGCCGTCGGCTGGTTCACCAGCGTGCAGCCCGTGCGGCTGCCGGTCGCCGACGCCGACCCGGTCGCGCTGATGGCGGCCGTCGGCGAGCGCGTGCGGGCGGTGCCCGACGGCGGCATCGGCCACGGCATGCTGCGCCACCTCAACGCGCAGACCGCGCCGCTGCTGGCCCGCCTGGCGACGCCGCAGGTGCTGTTCAACTACTTCGGCCGCTTCCCGGCCGCGACCGGGGCCGCGTGGACGCCCGCCCCGGAGTCCGCCGCGACCACCCCGGTCAACGGCGGCCTGCCCGCCACGCACCTGCTGCAACTCGACGTCGTGGCCGCCGAGGGCCCGCGGGGCACCACCCTCACCACCACCTGGACCTGGCCGGCCGGCCTGCTCACCACCACCGACCTCGACGAGCTGGCCGACCTGTGGCACCAGGCGCTGACCGCCCTCGCGGCGGCGGCCCCCGCGCGGCGGGACACCCCGGCGTGTCCGCTGCTGGAGCTGACCGCGGACGAGGTGGGGCGGCTGGCCGCGGTCAGCCCGGGGCCGGTGTCGGACGTGTGGCCGCTGTCGCCGCTGCAGGAGGGCCTGTTCTTCCACGCCAGCTACGACACCGCGACGCTCGACGTCTACACCGGACAGGACGCGTTCGACCTCGGCTACCGCGTCGACGTGGAGCGGCTGCGGCGGGCGGGGCGGGTGCTGCTGGCGCGTAACACGGCGATGCGGGCAGGGTTCACCAGTGAGGGGCTGTCCCGCCCGGCGCAGTTCGTCGCCGACGGGCTGGACCTGCCGGTGAGCGTGGCCGACCTGGCGGAGCTGAGCGACGAGCAGGCCGCGGCGCGTACCGCCGAACTGATGGCCGCCGACCGGGTGGCCCGGTTCGACCTGGCCCGGCCGCCGCTGTGCCGGATGCTGCTGATCCGGCTGCCGAGCGGCCGCGACCGCCTGGTCATCACGCACCACCTCATCCTGTGGGACGGCTGGTCCGAGGAGCTGTTCGTCGAGCAGCTGTTCACCCTGTACGAGCGCGACGGCGACGCGACCGGGCTGCCCGTGCCGGGCTCGTACCGCGATCACCTGGCCTGGCTGGGCGCGCAGGACGAGCAGGAGGCCGCCGCCGCGTGGCGCGAGGCGCTGGCGGGGCTGGCCGAGCCGACGCTGATCGGCCCGGCGGACCGGACCCCGGCCCCGGCCGTGCCGCGGCGCGTCGAGGCGCGGCTGCCCGAGCAGGTCAGCGACCGGGTCCGGCAGGTGGCGCGCGAGCAGGGGCTGACCCTGAACACGGTGCTGACCACCGCGTGGGGCCTGACCCTGGGCGCGCTGACCGGCCGCCCGGACGCGGTGTTCGGCATGACCGTCGCGGGACGGCACAGCGAGGTCGAGGGGGTCGAGGACGTCATCGGCCTGTTCCTGAACACGGTCGCGATGCGGATCGCGCCGCGGGCGGGCGAGCGGGTCGGCGACCTGCTGCGCCGCGTGCAGGACCAGCGCCTGGCGCTGATGCCGTACGACCACGTCGGCCTGGGCCAGGTGCAGCGCGACAGCGGGCACGCGACCCTGTTCGACACGCTGTATGTGCTGCAGAACTTCGTGGACGAGGACGGCAGCGCCGACCTGCGCGCCCGGCACGGCATCGAGGCCGTCGACGGCGTCGACGCCACCCACTACCCGCTGACGCTGGTGGTGACCCCGCAGCGGGCGATCCGGGTGGCGCTGGACCACCGGCCCGACATCGTGGACGGCCCGGCCGCCCAGGCGGTCCTGGACCGGCTGCTGGTCGTGCTGGACCGGCTGGTGTCCGGCGTGGACGCGCCGGTGCGCGAGCTGGACCTGCTGCTGCCCGGCGAGCGCGACGCGCAGACCGCCGAGTGGGCGCGCACCGGGCATGGCATCGGCGAGCTGACCGTCGCGGACCTGCTCGCCGAGCAGGCGGCCCGGACACCGGACGTGACGGCGCTGGTCGACGGGGCGCTGACGCTGACGTACGCCGAGTTCGACGCGCGGATCAACCGGATGGCGCGGCTGCTGCTGTCGCGGGGCGCGGGCCCGGAGACCGTGGTCGGGCTGGCCCTGCCGCGGACCGTGGACATGGTGGTGGCGCTGTTCGCGGTGCTGCGCACCGGTGCGGCGTACCTGCCGCTGGAGCTGGACCTGCCCGCCGAACGGCTCGGCTTCATGATCGAGGACACCGCGCCGATGTGCGTGCTCAGCACGTCGGCGGTCGTCGGCCGGCTGCCCGGCGGCCTGGCGAACCTGGTGCTGCTGGACGACGCGGACACCCGCGCCGAGCTGGCCGCGTACGGCGGCGGGGACCTGGCCGACGCGGAGCGGCCGCTGTTCGCGCCCGGGGTGGCGGGGCGGCTGGACCACCCCGCATACCTGATCTTCACCTCGGGTTCGACGGGCCGCCCGAAGGGCGTCGTCACGGCGTACCGCGGCCTGACGAACATGCAGCTCAACCACCGGGAGGCGATCTTCAACCCGGTGATCGAGGCCGCGGGCGGGCACCGCCTGAAGGTCGCGCACACCGTGTCGTTCGCGTTCGACATGTCGTGGGAGGAGCTGCTCTGGCTGGTCGAGGGCCACGAGGTGCACGTCTGCGACGAGCAGCTGCGCCGCGACGCGCCCGCGCTGGTCGCGTACTGCGACCGGCACGGCGTCGACGTCGTCAACGTGACCCCGACCTACGCCCAGCACCTGATCGAGGAAGGGCTGCTGGCCGACGGGCCGGGCCGGCACCGGCCGCCGCTGGTGCTGCTCGGCGGCGAGGCCGTGTCCGACGCGGTCTGGGCCGCACTCCGCGACACCCCCGGCACGCTGGGCTACAACCTGTACGGGCCGACCGAGTACACGATCAACACCCTCGGCGGCGGCACCCTGGACAGCGACACCCCGACCGTCGGCGCGCCGATCTGGAACACCCGCGCGTACGTGCTCGACACCATGCTGCGCGAGGTGCCGCCCGGCTCGCCCGGTGAGCTGTACATCGCCGGCATCGGCCTGGCCCGGGGCTACCACCTGCGCCCGGACCTGACCGCCGAGCGCTTCGTCGCCGACCCGTTCGGCGCGCCGGGCGAGCGCATGTACCGCACCGGCGACCTGGTGCGCCGCCGTGCCGACGGGAACATCGACTTCCTCGGCCGCACCGACGACCAAGTCAAGATCCGCGGCTACCGGGTCGAGCTGGGCGAGATCGAGTCGGCGCTGGGCACCCACCCGGCCGTCGCGCACGCGGCGGTGATCGTGGACAGCTCCGGTGACGGCGCGAAGCGGCTGGCCGGCTACGTTGTACGCGGCCCCGGCTGGGCCGGCCCCGATGAGACCGTGCTGCCCGCGCTGCGCGAGCACCTCAAGCGCACCCTGCCCGACTACATGGTGCCCGCGGCCCTGATGGCCGTGGACCGGCTGCCGCTGACCGTCAACGGCAAGCTCGACGTGCGCGCTCTGCCGAAGGCGACCGTGCTCACCGGCGCGGCGAGCCGCCCGGCGGCGACCCCGGCGGAGGAGACGCTGTGCGAGCTGTTCGCGCAGCTGCTGGGCGTGCCCGCGGTCGGCGTGGACGACAGCTTCTTCGAGCTGGGCGGCCACTCGCTGCTGGCGATCCGCCTGGTCAGCCGGGCCCGCACCGCGCTGGGCGCGACGCTGTCCATCCGGGACCTGTTCGAGGCCCCGACGGTGGCGCAGCTCGCCGCCCGGATCGACCCGGCCGCCTCGACGGCGCGGGCCGAGCTGGTGGCCCGTCCCCGGGCGGGCGAGCTGCCGCTGTCGGCGGCACAGCAGCGCCTGTGGCTGCTGGAGCAGCTTGCGGGACCGTCGGCGGCGTACAACTTTCCGCTGGTCGTCCGCCTGCGCGGACCGCTGGACCGGGCCGCGCTGCACGACGCCCTGCACGACGTGGTAGCCCGGCACGAGTCCCTGCGCACCGTGTTCATCGCGGTCGAGGGCGAGCCGTCGCAACATGTCCTGCCCGCAGACCGGGCCCGCCCGGTGCTGAACCTGGTCACGGCTGCTGATGTCGCCCAGCGCGCGCTGCTCGTCGGCGACGGGGCCGCCCACCCGGTGAACCGCGCCGATCACGTCTCGGCGCAGGCCGTCGCACCCGTGGCGCAGCTGATTGACGAGGTGCTGGCCCGCCCGTTCGACCTGTCGGGTGAGCTGCCGGTGCGCGGCACGCTGATCGAGGCCGGGCCGGACGAGCACGTGCTCGCACTGCTGCTGCACCACATCGCCACCGACGAGTGGTCCGACGGCCCGTTCCTGCGCGACCTGTCCACGGCGTACGAAGCCCGCCTCGCCGGGCACGCTCCGGCGTGGACGCCGCTGCCGGTGCAGTACGCCGACTACACGCTCTGGCAGCGTGACCTGCTCGGCGATCCGGCCGACCGGGACAGCCTCGCCGCGCGGCAGCTCGCGTACTGGACGAATGCCCTGGCCGGTGCCCCGGAGGAGCTGGCCCTGCCGACCGACCGGGCCCGCCCGGCGACGCCGGACGCCCGCGGCGGCTCGGTCGGCCTGACCCTGCCCGCCGCGACCGGAGCCCG
Source organism: Catellatospora sp. NPDC049133 (assembly GCF_040648455.1). NCBI lineage: Bacteria > Bacillati > Actinomycetota > Actinomycetes > Micromonosporales > Micromonosporaceae > Catellatospora > Catellatospora sp. NPDC049133. The sequence goes on along the minus strand of NZ_JBEZDT010000036.1, from coordinate 39,506 downwards.
CCTGCGCGAGCTGGCGTCGTCGGCCGGGGCGAGCCTGTTCATGGCCGCGCACGCGCTGGCCGCAACGCTGCTGCACCGCCTCGGCGCGGGCGACGACCTCCCGCTCGGCGCGCCCATCGCCGGCCGTGGCGAGGAGGGGCTCGACGACCTCGTCGGCTTCTTCGTCAACACGCTGGTGCTGCGCACCGACCTGTCCGGGTCACCGTCGTTCACCGAGCTGCTGGCCCGGGTACGGGAGACCGACCTGGCCGCGTTCGCCAACGCCGACGTGCCGTTCGACGCGGTCGTCGAAGCGGTCAACCCGGCCCGCTCGCCGGGCCGCAACCCGCTGTTCCAGGTCATGGTCGTGCACCGCAACCACGCCGAGGACTGGGCCGGGCTGTCCGGCCTGGACTGCTCGGATGAACCGTTGGCGACCACCACGGCCCGGTTCGACCTGGTGGTGGAGGTGCTCGAAGGCGCGGGCGACGAGCTGGAGTGCCTGCTCACGTACCGCGGCGCGCTGTTCGACCGGGCCACGGTCGAGCTGCTCGGGCGTCGGCTGGCGCGACTGGCCGACGCGGTCTGCGCCGAGCCGGACCGGCCGCTGGCCGACCTGGACCTGCTCGTCGAGGGCGAGCTGGACCAGGTGCTGCGCGGGTTCAACCAGACCGCCCGGCCGGTGGCCGAGCTGACCCTGCCCGAAGCGTTCGCGCTGCGGGTGGCCCGTGCCCCGGAGGCCGTCGCGGTCATCGACGGGGAGCGCGAGGTGTCCTACGTGGAGCTGGCCGCGCGCGCCGGGCGGCTCGCGCGGGTCCTGGCCCACCAGGGCGTACGCCCCGAGAGCGTGGTCGGCGTCGCCGTGCCCCGCTCGCTGGAGACCATCGTGACCGTGCTCGCCGTCAACCGGCTGGGCGCCGCGTTCCTGCCGCTGGACCTCAACCACCCGGCCGACCGCCTCGCGTACATGATCGAGGACTCCGGGGCGGTGCTGGTGGTGACCACGGGCAAGGCCAAGGGCCTGCTGCCCGAGACCGACACCCCGGTCCTGGTGCTGGACGACGTCACCGACGCGACCCCGGTCCGCCCGGTGCTGCCCGCGCCGAAGGGCCTGGACCACGCCGCGTACGTCATCTACACCTCCGGCTCCACCGGCCGCCCCAAGGGCGTGACGGTGTCGCACGAGGGCATCGGCAGCCTGGTCGAGACCGCGGTCGACCCGATGGGCGTCACCGCGGACAGCCGGGTGCTGCAGTTCGCCTCGATCGGCTTCGACGTGTTCGCGTTCGAGGTGTCGATGGCGCTGTGCACCGGGGCCGCGCTGGTCATCACCCCGGACGAGGCCCGCACGCCGGGCGCGGCGCTGTCGGAGCTGCTGTACGCGCACGGGGTCACCCACGCGATCCTGCCGCCGTCGCTGGTGTCGATCCTGCCGCCCGACGCCGACCTGCCCGAGGGCCTGTGCGTGCTGGTCGGCACGGAGACGGTGCCGGCCGGCCTGATCAACCGCTGGGCCGGCCACCTGAAACTGTTCGCCGCGTACGGCCTCACCGAGGCCACGGTCAACTCGACCCTGTGGCGGGCCGTGCCGGAGTGGGACGCGCCGGTGCCGATCGGCCGCCCCGACCCGAACACGGTGACGTACATCCTCGACGAGCGGCTGCGGCCGGTGCCGGTCGGTGTCGTCGGAGAGCTGTACGTCGGTGGTCGCGGCCTGGCCCGGGGTTACCTCGGCAAGCCGGGCCTGTCCGCGTTGCGCTTCGTCGCCGACCCGTTCGCCGGGCCGGGGGCGCGCATGTACCGCACCGGCGACCGGGCCCGCTGGAAGGCCGACGGCAACATCGACTTCCTGGGCCGGGCCGACAACCAGGTCAAGATCCGCGGCTTCCGGATCGAGCCGGGCGAGATCGAGGCGGTGCTCGCCGGGCACGACACCGTCCGCCAGGCCGCCGTGGTCGCCGACCGCACCGGCGAAACCACCAGGCTCGTCGCGTACGTCTCCCCGGACGGGGCGGCGGACCCGGCGGCGCTGCGCGCGCACGTCGGCGTGGTGCTGCCCGAGTACATGGTGCCGTCGCTGGTCGTGGTGCTCGACGGCCCGCTGCCGGTGAACCCGAACGGCAAGGTGGACCGCAAGGCCCTGCCCGCGCCGGACTGGGGTTCGCTGGCCGGCGACGCCAAGCCGGCCACGGCCAGGCAGCACCAGCTGGCGGAACTGTTCGCGGAGGTCCTCGGCCTGCCCGAGGTCGGCGTCCACGACAACTTCTTCCACCTGGGCGGCCACTCCATGGCCTCGATGCGCCTGATCGGCCGCGTGCGCACCGCGCTGGGTGCCGACCTCGCGATCCGCGACGTCTTCGACGCCCCGACCGTCGCCGAGCTGGCCGAACGCCTCGACCGCGCCGTCGCGGGCGACCGCCCGCGGCTCGTCCACACCAGCCCCCACGACCGGGCGGCCTGCGGCGCGGCAGCGGAGTCCGACGGCGACCTGGCCGACCGGCTCGCGCCGGTACAGCTGCACCCGTGGCGGCTGCACCGGGCCGTGGACCGGCCCGGCTGGGACATCGCGTTCGCGGTGCCCGCGTCCGACCTGGACGTCGTCGCCCTGGACGCGGCCCTGCGCGACGTGATCACCCGGCACCAGCCGCTGCACACGGTGGCCGGAGCCGATGGCACGATGCGCCGCTCGCTGGGCGACCGGGTGCTCGAACCGGTCGCCGACGACGGCACGCCGCTCGCGTTGCGCCTCGACGTGCTGGCCCGGGAGACGATCGACCTGGGCGAGCAGCCGCCGCTGCGAGCCCGCCTGGTCGTCGGCTCCGACGAGCACGGCGCGCAGCGGCGCACACTGCTGCTCACCACGCACCACCTGGGCGTGGACGAGTGGTCCGTGGTCCCGCTGCTGCGCGACCTGGCCACCGCCTACGCGGCTCGGAGTACAGGGCTCGCCCCGGCGTGGGAGCCGCTGCCGGTCGACTACGCCGACTACACGCGCTGGGCGTACAGCCTGCTCGGTGACCCGGAAGACCCGGCGAGCCGGCACGCGCGGCAGCTGGCGTACTGGACGCAGGCCCTGGCGGGCATGCCCGACCTGGACCTGCCCGCCGACCGCGCCCGCGACGGCGTGGTGTCGCGGCGCGGCGAGACGGTCGAGTTCCTGCTCGACACCGGCCTGCACCGCGACGTCGACGAGCTGGCCAGGCGCACCGGCACCAGCATGTTCATGGTGGTCCAGGCCGCGTTCGCGACCCTGCTCACCGGGTACGGCTGCGGCACGGACCTGCCGATCGGCAGCCTCGTCGCGGGCCGCACCGAGGAGGCGCTGACCGACCTGGCCGGCTGCTTCTACAACACCGTCGTCATGCGCACCGACACCTCCGGCGACCCGGCGTTCACCACGCTGCTCGACCGGGTCCGGGCCGCCGACCTGGCCGCGCTCGACCACCAGGACGTGCCGTTCGCGGCGGTGCTCGACGCCGCCGCGCCGGGGCTGGACGGGCCGCGGGTGATGGTGGTGCACCACGAGGAGGCCCGGCTCGGCGACGGCGTGCTGCGCTTCGACCAGATCCCCACCGGCACGGTACGCGCCGAGCTGACCGTCAGCTTCTACGAGCCCGCCGGGGACACCCCGGTGCACGTGGAGCTGGAGTACGCCACGGCCCGCTTCGACCGGGCCACCGCCGACCGGATCGCCGCCGACCTGGTGAGCGTGCTCACCGCTGCGGTGGCGCGACCGGAATCGACCCTGTCCGGGCTCGTCCCGGCGACCGCAAACCCGCCGGCCCCGGTCGGCGCCGATGTTCAGGAGAAGTCATGACCAACCCGTTCGAAGACGCCGACGGCCGCTACCTCGTGCTCGTCAACGACGAGGACCAGCACTCGCTGTGGCCCGCCTTCGCGGCCGTCCCGGCGGGCTGGCACACCGTGTTCGGCGAGGACACCCGCGAGGCCTGCCTCGCCTACGTCGAGACCAACTGGACCGACCTGCGTCCCCGCACCCTGCGCGAGCGCATGGCGGCCGCCGCGGCCTGACCGCGCCACCCCAAGATCATCCGACTTGCCGGGCACCTGTGCGTATCTTGCCCGTTGATGCGCACAGGTGCCCGGCAAGTTCGGCGATCACCGCGGTACGCCCGGCGCGGGCGGCGGCTCTGCCGGATCGTGCTTCAATCGGGTCATGGGCCTCGGTGAGCTGCGCGCGTTGCTGGATCGGCACGCCCGGCCCGACATGAGCACCGCCATCGACGGCGTGCTCGTCTCGAAGGTCGACCGGCAGAGCCGGCCCGCGCCGTCGATGACCGGCAGCGTCATGGCGCTCATCGCGCAGGGCGCGAAACGCATCGCGCTCGGCGACCGGGTGTACGAGTACCACGCCGGGCAGTACCTCGTCGCATCCGTGGACCTTCCGGTCACCGGCAACTTCACCAAGGCCGGCCCGGACCGGCCGGCGCTGGGCTTCGGACTCGTCCTGCACCCGCCGACCGTCGCCGAGCTGCTGCTGCAGGCCGCACCGGGCGACGTGCCGCCCACCGGCGCCGCCGCGCCGTCCGCGATGGTCGTCAGCGACGCGCCCGCCGAACTCGTCGACGCCGTCGTCCGGCTGCTGCGCCTGCTCGACCGGCCCCGGGACGCCGCGGTGCTCGCGCCGCTGATCAAGCGGGAGATCCTGTGGCGGCTCGTCACCGGCGAGCAGGGTGCCGTCGTACGCCAGCTCGGCCTGGCCGACAGCAGCCTCACCCACGTCGCGCGGGCGGTGCGCTGGATCCGCGAGCACTACGCGCAGACGTTCCGGGTCGAGGACGTGGCGAAGCTGGCCGGGATGAGCGTGTCCGCGTTCTACCGCAACTTCCAGGCGGTCACGGCGATGAGCCCGATCCAGTTCCAGAAGCAGATCCGGCTGCAGGAGGCGCGGCTGCTGCTGGCCACGCACCCCAACGACGTCACCGGCGTGGGCCTGCGCGTCGGCTACGACAGCGCGTCGCAGTTCAGCCGCGAGTACCGCCGCCAGTTCGGCGCGCCGCCCAGCCAGGACGCGGCCCGGCTGCGCGACTCGCCGCTCGGCACGGCCTCGGCCCTGGTGTGACACGGCGTCGGGCGACGCCGTGCCACACCACCGGATCACAGGTTGTATCCGCCCGCGACCTCGATGTTCTGCGCGGTGACCCAGCGGCCCTCCTCGCCGAGCAGCGCCGCGATCAGCAGGCCGATGTCGTCGGGCTCGCCCATCCGGCCGAGTGCCGTCCTGGCCTCGATCGAGGCGACCGCCTCGGCATACAGGCTCCAGTCGGCGATGGCGGTGCGGGTCGGGCCGGGGGAGACCGCGTTGACCCGGATGCCGCGGGTGCTCAGCTCCTTGGCCAGGTACTTCGTCAGCACGATGAGGCCGCCCTTCATCGACCCGTACGCGGAGTAGCCGGGCTCCATTCCGGACGGCATCGCCGAGTTGCTGGCCACGTTGACGATCGCGCCGCCGTCGGCCAGCAGCGGCAGCAGAGTCTGGGTCAGGAAGTAGGGCCCTTTGAGCAGCACCCGCATGAACCGGTCGAACAGCTCCTCGGACGTGTCGGCGAACATCGACATCTGCCCGAAGCCCGCGTTGTTGACCAGATGGTCGAACGTGTCCCGCTGCCAGGTGTCGCGCAGCGCCGCGACGACCGACGCGCGGAACGCGGGGAAGCTCGCGCTGTCGCCCATGTCCAGGGGCAGCGCGACGGCCGTGCCGCCCTCCTTCTCGATGCTCGCCACGGTGTCCAGCGCCCCGGACGGGTTGCCGCGGTAGGTGAGGATCACTCCCGAGCCGCGCTTGGCGGCCTGGACGGCGACGCTCTGCCCGATACCGGAGCTGGCCCCGGTGACGATCGCGATCTGCATGGTTCCGCCTCACTGATCAACGGAGCACTCTCGCACCCCTGAGATATCGACGTGACCAGCTAATCAGCGTGAACAGGTCAGATGTTAGAACCATGCTCGCTGTCTCTTGCCTGATCCTACCGCTCGTGCGATTCCATCCGGGTTGGCTGGCAAGTGCGACCCCGGCGGCCTGTCAACGGCCGCCGACGGCGTTCACCAATGCGTCCAGCAGTTGTCGGGTGTGCGGCTCGTCGAGGACCTCGCTGATCCAGGCCGCGGAGTCGGACCGCCGGCGGGAGCGGGCTTCCGGCCGGAGCCAGTCGGTCGCGGCGATCTCGGTGATGTGCCCGAGCTGCGCGATCAGCATCGAGAAGTCGCCGCGCCGGGCCACCGTCCCGGGGCCGCCCGCCTGGCGGTAGGCGGCCGTCAGTGCGCGGGCCCGGCCCGGGTCGGTGCGCGCGAACTCGAACAGCGCGCACCCGAGTTCCTGGCTCGGGTCGGCGGGGCCGCTGTTCTCCCAGTCGATGACGCACACGCCACCGGCGGCGGTGGGCAGGACGTTGTCGGCCCACAGGTCACGGTGGCAGGTCCGTACCGCCGCGGGCGGTTCGAGCCATGCCTCCAGCGCCACCAGCTCGTCGCGCACCTCGGCCAGCCGGCCCGCGAAGGGGGCCCCGGCGGTGGTCAGCTCCCGGACCAGCTCGTCCCAGCGGTCGGGGCCGACCGGTTCGCGGTACCACGGGTCGACCGGCCCATCCGCGTCGCCAGGCACCCGGTGTACGGCGGCGAGGACCGTGCCGACCAGCTCGGGATCGAGGCCGGGATCGGACTCTTCCAGGTCCACCCACTCGTACACCCTGACCTGGCGGTTCCCGACGCGGGCGAACACCGCTCCGGTGGTGGTGCGCCGGACCTGCGGTGTCGGCACTCCGGCCGCGTACGCCGCCTCGTGGAACAGCGTCGCCGCCTGAACCGAGTTCTCGTCGGCCGGGTGGAAGAGGGTCTTCACCGCCCAACGGCCGTCGGCGGTCTCCAGCCGCCAGACCGCGCCCTGGCGGCCCTCGGCGACCGGACCTTCCGTCAGCTTCGCGCCCGCGCCGAGGTCGAACTGCGCCGCGATGTCCATGGCGTCCACCGGTCCACTCCAGCACATCCAGGCACCACCGCGCCCAGCGGGCCGCGCGGATTCCGGATCGTCGGCCCCGCCGCCGGGGTGGCGGTGACGCTGGTCGCAGGACCGTTGGCCGAGGGCGTGCCCGCTGGCAAGATGATCGACATGACGGGACGCGCAGTGCTGGTGACGGGGGCCTCGCGGGGCATCGGAAAGGCCGTGGCGGAGGCGTTCGCGGCCGGCGGTGACCGAGTGGCGATCCACTGCAGAGCGTCGGTGCGCTCCGCGGAGCAACTGCGGGACACGCTGCCCGGCGACGGTCACGTCGTCGTCCAGGCCGACCTGGCCGACCCGGAGGCGGTACGCGCCATGGTCGACGGCGCGGCCGCGGCGCTGGGCGGGCTCGACGTGCTGGTCAACAACGCCGGAGTGTTCACCCCGCACCCGATCTTCGACACCTCCTACGAGGACTGGCAGCAGCAGTGGCGGGCCACCCTCGACACGAACCTGGTCGGCGCGGCCAACGCGATCTGGTGCGCGGCACGGCACATGCGCGAGCGCGGTGGCCGCATCGTCAACGTGTCCTCGCGCGGCGCGTTCCGCGGCGAACCCGGCCAGGTCGCGTACGGCGCGAGCAAGGCCGGGCTGAACTCGCTGACGCAGTCGCTGGCGGTCGCGCTCGCCCCGCACGGCATCGCCGTGGCCGCGGTCGCGCCGGGTTTCGTCGAGACGGACATGGTCAGCGAGCACCTCAAGTCCGACCGGGCCGACGAGATCCGGGCGCAGAGCCCGTTCGGCCGGGTCGCGCAGCCGGAGGAGGTCGCCGCCGCCGTGCACTGGCTGGCATCGCCGCAGGCGGAATGGGCGTCGGGCACGATCATCGACCTCAACGGCGCGTCGTACCTGCGTACGTGATCCACCGAATTGCCTGGCGTTTGTGCGTATCTTGAGTGCGTGTTCGCCCAGGTGCCGGGCAGGTCGAGCGGTCTTGGTCAGCCGACGGCCCGGGCGAGGACGTCGGCCACGGCGACGCGGGCCGGATCGGGGTCGGCCCAGCTCCAGTTCGGGTGGGCCCGGTTGGTGAGCAGGGCCAGGACGAGCCGGCGGCCGGGGTCGACGAGCAGCGACGGCCCGGCGAAGCCGGTGTGGCCGAACGTGCGGGCGCTGCTGAGCCGGCCCATGAACCAGCGCTGGTTCAGCACGACGCCGAGGCCGTGCGCGGACGTGCGGGTGGGGCGTTCCGGGTCGACGGCGGGTAAGCCGGTGTTGGCGTCGGTCAGCATCCTGCGCACGGTGGCCTCGGCCAGGATGCGCCTGCCCTGGTACACGCCGCCGTCGAGGAGGAGCTGCCCGATCGCGGCGACGTCGGCGGCGCTGGCGAAGACGCCCGCGTGCCCGGCGACGCCGCCCAGGTGGTCGGCGACGTCGTCGTGCACGGTGCCGCGCAGCAGGCCACGCGATGAGCGGGCGTCGGTCGCGACCAGCCGGGTGCTGCGCGCCCCGCTCGACAGCCAGGTCTTCGGCAGGAAGCCGGTGTCGCGCAGCCCCAGCGGCCCGGTGAGGCCGGTCTTGAGCGCCTGGTCGAGGCGCTGCCCGGTGACCTTCTCGACGATCTTCCCGGCGACCATGAGGCCGACGCTGGAGTACCGGAACGTCCGGCCGGGCACCGCGCCCGACACCAGGGGGCTCGCCAGCACGGCCTTCCACCGTGCCGCGTCGTCGGGCAGGCCGGTGACCTTCGCGCCGACGGGTAGGCCGCTGGTGTGCGCGAGCAGCATCGCGACGGTCACCGCGTCCTTACCGGCGCCGGTGAATCCGGGCAGGTAGTCGGCGACCGGCGCGGCCAGCTCCACCCGACCCTTGTCGACCTGCTGCAGCAGCAGGATCGTGGTGTAGACCTTGGTTACCGAGGCCAGGTCGAAGACCGAGTCGGGGCGCATCGGCACCCGCCGCCCGGCGGGCAGCAGCTTCGGCCCGGCGTCGTAGCGCAGCGCCTCGCCGACCGCGGTGTGCACCGTGGCGTGGCCGTCGACCAGCACGAGTGCGACCGCGCCCGGGAAGCCGTCATGCCGCAGCGTCTGCGCGCCGTCGGGCAGGTAGCGGCGCAGGGTCTTGGCGACGTCGGCGGCGTACGCGGCCTGTCCCGGTGGGCTCGGCGACGCGGACGGGGAGGGCGTGGTCGTCGGGTTCGGTGTCGCCGGTGCGGTGCCGGCGGGCGTGCCGTCGGGCGGCCCCCAGGTGGCGGTGTGGTCGCGTGGTGGCTCGCCGCATCCGGTGACGGCCGCGCCGACCGCGGCCAGACCGGCCCCCAGCAGCGTACGGCGAGCGACGACCATCAAGCGATGATGGCACCGCGGCTCGGAACCCGCCATTCGCCCGATCGAGCGAGGCTACGGCGCTGCCGCGGTCACCGCGGCAGCGGTATGTAGAGGCATGCCCCGGTGGGGGCCTGCCGTCCCCCGGACATCGGCCGCGAGATCCTGATCTTCACGGTGTCGACCGCGTCGTTGTCGAGCGGCAGCGCGAGCACCCGGCGGTGCCGGCCCTTCGGCACGGTGAACGTGGTGGCCCCGGGCGGGTTGAGCGGAGCCAGCAGCGCGGTCAGCCCGCGCAGGTATGGCGCCGAACCCGCCGCCGCGGTCGGCGGCCCCACGGACGGCAGGACCACGCCGCGGCAGTGCAGGATCCGGTCGTCGTGCACGGTCAGGTCCAGTGCCAGCTCGACGATGGGTGTCGCGCTCGCGGAGAGGCCGACCCGGCGCTGCTCCACTCGCAGACTCAGGCCGAACCCGCGGACCGGGGCGTCGCCGGCCAGCGTCGTCACGGCCTTCGCGTCGAGACCGCCTTGCACGGTCTGGCCCGCGGGCTGCGTCCACAACACCGGGCGGGCCCCGTCCGTGCCGGCCAGGAGCGCGGTCTGCACCTCGCTGTACAGGGCTGTCAGCTCCTGCAGCTCGCGCTGCAGGGTGTCGGCTGCCTTGCCCGCCGCGTCGAGGTCGCGCTGACTGATCAGGTTGCGGTCGGCGGCGCGGGTCAGCCAGTTCGTCACCGAGCCGTCCTGGGTGAACTTGGCCTCGTGCAGCATACGCCAGCGGTATGCGGCCCCGGAGGTGTCGATGGCTTCGATGGCGCCTTCGAGTGCCGCCGTCGCGCGGTCGAGCGCCATCGCGGCGTCCGCGGGCGCGGCGAGCAGCGCGTCGCACTTGGCGACGGCGTACTCCGCGTTGGCCACCAGCATCGGCACCTCCATCGCCTCCGCCGCCGAGGCCGCGGCGACGAGCTGTGCGCGGGCGAGGTGGAGCCGGTCGGTGCGCAGCGTGGGGCCCAGGTGCGCCTCGGCAAGGTAGCGGTGTCCGGCGGCCATGGCCTGCTTGTAGTCCCTGACGTCGAGCTTCTCGGCCAGGTCCAGCACTTTGAGCAGTACCGGGTCGGTGGGCGACGCGGTGCGCAGCAACCCGCCCAGCACGGTGGAGATGACGTCGGCGCCGAGCTTGCGGTCCAGATCCTCGCCCGCGAAAGCAGCTTTGAACAGCACCAGCACGGTACTCAGCACGGTAAGTTCCACCACTCGGTCATCATCGGTCCGGCCTGCTCGGCGCACCACCGCCCGGGAGGCTGAAACTTCACGCTGGGCGGGGCGGCGGCCACGGTCCATCATGGACGGTGACTGAGGAGGATGCCCATGCAGGCACACCCGGACGGCCTACGCGACCCGGCGGCACGGCCGACGATCGAACTCGACCACCACAGCGCGGACTACCGCGACCGCTGGCAGGAGATCTCCGACGGCAACGTCGCGTCCTGCCCGGTCGCGCACACCGCCGCCCACGGCGGGACCTGGGTCGTGTCCGGGTACGAGCACGTGGTGGAGGCCCTGCGCGATCACGCCGTGTACTCCTCGTACCAGGACCACACCGACCCGGCCGGGCCGATGCGCGGCACCAGCAACCCGCCGATCCCGGCCCTGAACGTGCCGCAGGAACTGGACCCGCCGCTGCACACCGTCTACCGGCGGCTGCTCAACGGTCCGCTGTCGCCGGAGCAGTCCCGCCGCCGCGAGCCGTTCATCCGCCAGGTCACCGCCGCCTGCCTGGACCGGTTCTCCGAGAAGGGCCAGGCCGACCTGGTCGCCGAGCTGACCAACCCGGTACCGGCGATCGTCACTCTCGGCATTCTCGGTGTGCCGCTGGCGGATTGGGAGCGTTATGCCGGGCCGATCCACCTCCTGACCTATTCGCCGCCCGGCAGCGAGACCTGGACGGAGGCGATGACCGCGGTCGGCGAGATGATGGCGGTGCTGGGCGCGCTGGTCGTGGCCCGCCGAACCGCGCCCACCGACGATCTGATCAGCGTGCTGGCCACCGCGACCGGCGACGACGGCGAACTGCTCCCGCTGGACCACGTCATCGCGACCGCGGGGCTCGTCGTCGCCGGGGGAGTGGACACCACCACGGCCCTGGTCTCCCACGCCCTGCACTGGCTGCACCGCAACCCCGCCGAACGCGACCGGCTGATCGCCGACCCGGGGCTGCTGCCCACGGCCGTGGACGAGTTCCTGCGGGTGCTGGCCCCGGTGCAGTTCATGTCGCGTACGGCGACCCGGGACACGGTGCTCGGCGGTCAGCACATCGCGGCCGGGGAGCGGGTGATGCTGGCGTTCGCCGCCGCGAACCGCGATCCGGCGGCCTTCGACTGCCCGGCCGAGATGCGGCTGGACCGTGCGCCGAACCGGCACGTCGCGTTCGGTTCGGGGGTGCACCGCTGCGTCGGCGCGCACCTGGCGAAGGTGGAGGCGGTGGTGATGCTGGACGAGATCCTGCGCCGCATCCCCGACTACGTCGTCGACGAGCAGGCCGCGCTGCGTTATCCGTCGATCGGCGCGATCAACGGCTACATCGGCATGCCGGCGACGTTCACGCCGACCCCCGCGATCGGCGCGGCGTTCCCGGAGTCCGAGGCCGGCTGAGCTGAGAGTGGGGGGGGGGGGCCCGCGGGGGGGGGGGGGGGCCCCCCCCCCCCCCCCCAAAAAACCCCCACCCCCCCGGGGGGGGGGGGGTGTTGGGCGGGGGGCCAGAAAGGGGGGCGCGGGGGGGGGGGAGT